>NC_010628.1:1011250-1348333 GCF_000020025.1 Nostoc punctiforme PCC 73102
TAACCAATTAGTTAACTCAAAAGCATCACTAACTTTGGTTTCTTGAAATCCAAAGAATTCTCTAATTTGAGCGCGATGATATTTTATGGAGCGTCCTTGCCAATCGTAGTAAGAGTACTTTTGGGGGGAAATATCTAAAAGTTTGGCAACATAATCAACAACATTTTGGGAGATTTCTTGATTATTCTCAGGAAATCTGGCATAAATCTCAAAAAACTTGAGCAATATAGCAAAACCTAACCGATTTTCGTCGTTTTTCTGATTCAGTAGTGCTAATTCAAGAGGGAGTAGCGTCCAATACTCTACTAATTCTTCTGGCTGCCAGGTTTTTTTCATTAAGTCTCACTCTTCAACCAAACAGTATTCTATCTTCTTTGGGGTAACAATCTTTAACTGAGATAAAATGCTGTTTCTCGATGAAAAACATACTGGAACTGAGTGATTCTATATAATTGCCCTAAAGGTCAGCTTTTTGGTCGGAATTAATCAGTATATTCAAGGCATGACGTGCAGCTGATTCTGATTTCTGTGAGGTGACTTTAGCGTAACGTAAAGTTGTTTGAATGCTTTCATGTCCCATTAATGAGCATAATTCCTCAATACTGATTAACCCCACTCGTTCTGTAGCAAATGTATGTCGTAAATCGTGAATGCGAACTCCTTGAAGGTGTGGATACTTATTGGTTGTCTCCCGCCAATAATCATGCAATGTATGGTAGCTGATTCTACTTACTTTTCGGGTAACTGGATGTTGTGCTGTAAACAAGGCATTCGTATTTTGATGCCGTGAGTATTTCAAGTATTTAGCAAGCATTGAGGCTGCGTCATCACTGTAAAAACACCAGCGTTGTTTGTTGCCTTTACCTAATACTTGAAATTTCTGGTTCTTGATATCTACAGAATCTATGTTTAGGGCTAAAAGCTCTCCTATTCTGCATCCTGTGCGATGCAGTAAATGAACTATCGTACTTAGACGTAAGTCATCTTTTACGGCAGAATATAGTATATTTAGTTGTGATTGTGTTAGATATCTTATTGTCTCGTCGCTTTTATGTTCGCCTTTCTCTCTTTCAGGTAGACGTTGTTTTAGTCCCCGGATAGGGTTGGATTTTATATACCCTTGTTCTACTGCAAAGTTAAGCAAACTTTGTAATATTGCTTGATGCTTGTGGTGTGTTGTGTATTTTAAATGACTGAGATTATTTAGATACTCAACTAATGTTTGCTTACTGATAATTTCTATTGACCAACTTCCATACTTTTGCAGTAAAAGTCCGAGGGTCAGTTCATAGGTTTCTCTAGTACTTGGTGCTAGACCAGGACGCTCTAGAAATTCGGTCGTGACAGTGGCTAAAGTTACAGCCGATTTCACGGTTGTTTCTGTATTCTCTCGCTTGGTTTTTTATTGATAAATTATATATCTTTTTATGAGTTAGCCCTGAGCTTTTTATGGATACTTTTAAAACTCCCAATAGCGATGAATCCCTTGCTAGTTACGTGTCACGGGTCAGGAAGAAACTCAATTTAACTCAGTCTGAGTTGGCGGATGCTGCTGGTATACATGGACGCTCTGTCGGGAAAATCGAGCGAGGACTTACGCTTAAAATTAATCGTAGGACACTTCAAGGGTTAGCGATCGCACTTGGCGTACCTCAAGAATATTTTGATGCTGTGATCAAGGGTGAGGAAGTATCTCAGGTTAGAGGGGTTAAGTTTTGTCCCCAATGTTGGAATCCTGGCGCGGCGGTTGACCCTATGTGGAGTCATATCAAAGCCAAGTTTTGTTATCTCTGCGGTACACCGATTCGAGCTAACTGTGCGAATTGCGGTGAGTTGGTGTTGTCTTTGAGACACCGATTTTGTCCAATTTGTGGCTGTGCTTATAAAACGCCTGTCAAAACCGCTAAAATCCAATAATCAACTCTTTTTCTCAAACCCAGACTCCACAATACTTTCAGCCTATCTTGCCCCTGGTGACAGCTTCGCTATATTTACCCCTAATTACAAAATAAGCGGCAGAATGAGCAGCAAACGCCACTCATTCTGCCGCGTATAGAAAATTCTATTTTACTTTTGATAAACGACACTTAAGTGATTATTCTATGCCAAGCTATTTGCTGCTGTCGTTGTGACAATCTGACGCACTTGGGCATCAGTTAGACCTTTCTTAGCACTGAGCATCAAAGCTATTACCCCGGCAACGTGAGGAGCCGCCATAGACGTTCCATCTTCAAAACCATATTTATTGCCCGGAAGTGTCGAGTGGATACCGATTAATTGATGCCCATCTTCTGCAACTAGATCCAGGTCGCCTTCAAAGTATGCTCCAGGAGCTGTAACGTATGCCAGTGGAGTTTTTCCCGGCGGGTTAGAGAAGCTGGTCAATACGTGATTATAGTAGACTGCCCCAACAGCCAGTCCCCAATCAGTTGCATATTGGGCTGGATAATATGGTGAGACTGCACCATTTTCACCTTCATTACCTGCTGCTGAAACGACGATCGCGCCCTTGCTGGCAGCATATTGAATGGCTGACTTTTCATCGCTGTTAGGAGAAGAGCTACCTAAGCTGAGGTTAATAACATTAGCTCCATTATCCACTGCATAACGAATACCATTTGCGATCGCACTACTAGTACCTTGACCACCGCTATTCAAAACTTTCACCGGCATAATCTTGGCATTATAGGCAATCCCAGTAACACCAAAGTTATTTTTGACTGCTGCTATAGTACCAGCAACATGAGTACCATGACCGTTGTCGTCTAATGGATTGTTATTGTTGCCAACGAAGTTCCAGCCGTTGACATCATCAATGTAGCCATTGCTATCATCATCTTTGCCGTTGCCAGCGATTTCCTTGGTATTCTTCCAGATATTAGCGCTCAAATCTGAGTGATTGTAATCTACTCCACTATCTATCACAGCGACGATCGTACCTTGACCAGTGTATCCCTTTGCCCAAACTTCTGGTGCTTTAATTGCGTCGGCTGCCCAATTATCACCACCCAAGTCAGTCACATCAGCAAACGTACTCTGACCTAAAGCTTTCGCTACGGCGGCGGCGGCATTAATTAAGCCATAACCTGTAGTTGAGTTAAACCCGCCACCATTGACAGGATTTAAGGTAATTGGTGTGTTGATGTAAACGCCGTTGTTACCTTCATTGCTTTCAACAATATTTCCTGGTCCATCGGCTTTAAATATCAGGTAGTATTTACCAGCACTAATAGTAGGAGCAAGCGTAATAGATGTGGAGCGAGAAGTAACGGCAGAAGGTGCCAGAGTAGAACTACCCTCAATTTCAGTACCTAAACTGATATCATCATCACCAAATGCTGTATCTCGTGAAAGATAAAAACTTGTCTTACTCCCTCCAGTACTGCCAGTACCTTGGTTTTTCAGTTGATAATTAACTAGGAGTGTAGTACCAATAGCAGCACTACTAGCAGATGTAGCATTTTGGATGACCAAATCTGGTGCAGTAATTGCGATCGCTTTGGCAACAACATTGTTGTTTTCATTGCTTTCTTTCAATGACGAAGTAGTTCCTTGTGCTTTGTACAGCAGATAGTAATTACCAGTGGTAATGGTGCTGGGGATGTACAAAGATGTAGATTCTGAACTTACAGCAGAGGGTGCAAGATCGTTAAAGTTATTAATTAAGTCAGAACCTAAATAGATATCATCATTGCTGAAGTTTCCATCTTTGGAAAGATAAAAGTATGTAGAGCTAAAAGTAGCCTTGCCGTTACCTTGGTTTTTGACTTGATAGCTGAGTGGGATTGAAGTGGCAATGTTAGCGCTAGCAGGAGCCGAAGGATTTTGTACTATTAGGTCTGGTTGAGAGCCATTAATCGCGATCGCTTTGCTGACAATGTTATTAGTTTCGTTGCTTTCGCCAATATTGCCATTAGCATCGGCTTTATACAACAGATAATAGTTACCTGCGGCGATCGCATTGTTAATGATGAGCGATGCTGTCTCTGAGCTAGTAGCACCTGCGGCAATAGCGTTAACGCCATCGGAGCCTAACAATACATCGTCATTACTAAAGGCATTATCCTTGGATAGATAAAACTTGGTGGTAGTTGCAACAGCACCACCAACGCCTTGATTTTTCACCTGATAGCTGAGTTGAATGGTGCTACCAACGGCTGTTGTAGTGGGAGCTATAGCGTTTTGTATTATTAAGTCTGCTTGGGTAATAGCGATCGCTTTACTAGCAAAGTTATTGGTTTCATTGCTCTCAACAGCACTTCCTGCGCCGTCAGCTTGATAGAGCAAGTAATAGTTACCTGTAGCGATCGCATTGTTAACGATTAGCGATGCTGTTTCTGAGCTAGTAGCGCCTGCGGCAATAGCGTTAACACCATCTGAGCCGAGCAACACATCATCATTACTAAAAGCATTATCCTTGGATATATAAAACTTGGTGGTAGTTGCAACAGCACCACCAACACCTTGATTTTTCACCTGATAGCTTAGTTGAATAGTGCTACCAACTGATGCTGTACTAGGGGCTGAGGTATTTTGAACTATCAGGTCTGATTTTTGAGTTGGAGTAATGGTGATTACTCCGGCAATACCGTTGTTAGTTTCATTGCTTTCAGCAACATTCCCATCACCATCGGCTATGTATGCTAGATAATAATTCCCAGCAGTGATGTTACTGCCAAGACTGAGTGTGGTTGACTCGGAACTATAACTACCCGCAGCAATGCCGCTAACGTAGTCATAGCCCAAGTACACATCTTCGTTTCCGATATTTAAATCTTGAGAGAGATAAAACTTGGTGTTACTAGCAACAGCACTAGCATTGCCTTGGTTTTTGATTTGATAGTTTAGTTGAATGCTACTTCCAACCGCCGCCGAACTGGGATTTGAGGTATTTTGTACTATCAGGTCTGGTTTAGTAATATTAATTACGTCAGCAACAGCATTATTGTTTTCGTTGCTTTCGGCAACATAGTTATAGCCATCGGCTTGATACACCAGATAATAGCTTCCTGCGGCGACGCTATTGCCGATGGTGAGTGTGGTTGACTCTGACCGATAGTAACCAGATAGGATGTTATCAACGTAGTCATCGCCTAAAAATATATCTTCACTCCCTAAAGAGAGATCCTGAGACAGATAAAACTTGGTATAGCTATAACCAGCACTGGCATTGCCTTGGTTTTCAATTTCATAGCTCAGTTGAATGGTACTGCCAGCTGCGGCAGAACTGGGAGTTGAAACGCTACGTGCTATCAGATCTGGCTGAATAGCAGCAGCGATCGCTTGAGTAGCATTTCCGTTGTGACTACTCTTCTTGGCATAATTGTTTTTAACTCCGGAAGGGTCGATTTCCGTAGAAGTATAACTACTGCGATCGCTGGATATAAAACTATTTACACCACTCAGACTGAAGCTAGAGTCAGTATTCTGATTATCAAAAATATTAGATTTTTTTGATGGTAGAAAGCTGGCTTTTATACCAGAATTTTCATTAATAGAGTTACGGTCTTTGGTAAAAAACATTAAGCTGTTTCACCTCGTATATGCAAGTAAATTCGCACCATAATAAGTACTCAAATCCTTGATATATAAGGGATTGAGCCGGAAAATATTTCTTTGTAAGACAGGTGCTACAAATACACTTAACTATAAAGTCACGTAATTAGCAAGTAAGATTACAGTTTTCTGCATACTTAAGAAATTCAAAAGGCGAATAGAGTGTAACTCCATTCGCCAAAGACTATATTTAAGCTGCTTTTCAAGTATCAAATAAGCACAAATTAAAAGCTTGTTAAAGCTACTAAATGTTTGCTTGCTGGCGTTGATATAGTGACCAATACAAACCCTTTTGTTGCAATAACTCTGAGTGAGTCCCACGTTCGGCAATCACGCCTTGTTCTAATACCAAAATCAAATCAGCGCGTTTGAGAGGGGCAAAGCGGTGAGCAATCAGAAACACGGTACGGTTAGCGGAAACTTTTTGCAGGTTTTGTAGTACTTGTTGTTCGGTTTCACTATCCAAAGCGCTGGTAGCTTCATCTAAAACTAAAATCGGCGCTTGGGAAAGAAATAATCTTGCGAGGGCAATACGTTGTCTTTGTCCGCCAGATAAAGCTGTACCGCGTTCACCCACATTGGTTTCGTAACCGTAGGGTAATTGACTGATGAAGTCGTGTGCTACTGCTAGTCTTGCCGCCTCTACCACTTGCTCTGCGGTAATGTCGGGAGTACCGAGAGTGATATTTTCCAAAATGGAACCGTTGAATAAAAAGTCTTCTTGGAGAACTACACTAACTTGTTGCCGCAGTGAGGCTAAATCGGCGCTTTTTATATCAAAACCATCAATAAGAATGCGTCCTGATTCAATCTGATAGAGACGTTGCAATAGCTTAGATAGGGTACTTTTCCCAGAACCGCTACGTCCGACAATGCCAACAAATTGCCCTGGTTCAGCATTGAAAGAGATTCCCCTCAGAATTGCTTCAAAGTTGGGACGGTAGCGGAAAAATACTTGCTCGAAGGTGACTTGTCCTTTCAGTGGTGGTAAAACTAGCCCCGTTCCCAGTTCAGCTTCTGGGGAGACGTTGAGAATATCACCAATGCGATCTACAGAAAGTAGCACTTGTTGGAGGGTCTGCCATAACTGTACTAAGCGCAAAAGTGGGCCCGTGACTCTGCCAGATAGCATTTGAAAGGCAACTAGCTGTCCGATTGTGAGCTTTTGTTCGATGACTAATTTGGCTCCAAACCAGAGAATCAGCATGGTGGAAAAATTAGTGAGAAAGTCACCAATGTTGCTGCTGATATTGGAGGTGGTAGAGGCTTTAAAACCTGTGCGGATGAAGCGAGCAAATAAGCCTTCCCAGCGATCGCGGGCTACTGGTTCTGCTGCATGGGCTTTAACGGAATGAATCCCCGTGATTGTCTCTACTAAAAAGGATTGACTATCGGCACTCCGGTTAAAAGTTTCGTTGAGCCAGTTACGCAGAATTGGTGTTGCAACTATCGTCAAAGTCGCAAATAGCGGCAGTACTGCTAAAGCCACAAAGGTGAGTGGGACGTTGTAGTAAAACATCAATGCTAGGTACACCACAGCAAAGATGCTATCTAGAATCACAGTTAATGCTGTACCTGTGAGGAACTGACGAATTTGTTCGAGTTCCTGGACTCGTGCTACTGTGTCTCCAACGCGCCGCGACTCAAAATAAGCCAAAGGCAGACGCATCAGATGGCGAAATAACTGTGCTGATAAACTTAAATCCAGACGACGGGCTGTATGGGTAAAGATGAATAGGCGCAGAATGCCAAGTACGGACTCAAATATGGCTACACAAAGAAGTGCGATCGCCATAACATCAAGAGTCGGCAAACTCCCCTGCACCATTACTTTATCAATAACTACTTGCGTAATTAGTGGTGTTGTTAACCCCAAAAGCTGCAAGGTAAAAGATGCTAATAATACTTCTGTTAGTAATCCCTTATACTTCCAAACTGCTGGGGTGAACCAACTAAGGTTAAATGTTTCTTGTTTAGATATGAGTTCTACTTGCCACAATCGTCCATCCCACGATGCCTCAACTATGGACTGTGGTAAGCTTTCACAAATGCGATCGGGATTTAGAGGGTTAGCGATAATTAAGCGATCACCCTTAACTCCATAAGCTACCACCCAGGATGGACTCTGGGGTGAGTCAGAATTCCACAACAGTAAAGCTGGAAATGACAGTTGTCGCAACTCACCCCAACTCACTTGTAACCGCCGCATCACTAACCCTAACTTTTCTCCTGCTTCCACAACCTGTTTTGGGCGTTGTCCTCTGAGTTGACGTTGCACCCATTCCAGCTGCACAGAGTTTTCTAGCTGTTGCGCCACCATTGTTAAACAAGCAGCAGCAGTGTTCCAGCTAGCAACAAATGGATAATTTGAGATGATTAAATTCGCGGCTGGGAGTCGTTTTTGGGGTTGGAGGCTGTGAGGGCTGGAAGTCCCATCTGAGACTGTTACTGAAGGATTGGAAGAGAAGGAAAATGTCTCTCTTTCTCCCTCCATATCCACTGGTAAGACTTGCCAAAATTCCTGAATTTGTGGGTTAGAAAATTCTGTCCACAGGGCTGTATCCCAACACACTACTACTACTTCTTTGCTAGCAGCTACAGCTTTAAAATCCGCAGACAGCTTTTGTAAAGCACCAAACCAATCTCCCACATCTAGGGCTGCCAAAGGTTTGCCAACTCCCTCTTCTCGTAAGCGAACTTTTCCAGCCACAACTAAGAATTGGTAACGGCCGACATCGTTTGACCAAATTTTTTCTCCCAAACGATACTGACGAGTTTGACACTCATTTTCCAATTGGGATTGTTGCTCGGGAGTCAGCCAGCATAGCGGCGGCTGATTCCAAGGCAAAGAAGCTAGCACTTTTAATCGTAAAGATTCATTATCCAGAATTTTTAACTCACTTGTAGCTTGACTGTCAGTTTTTGAATTTTCTCTGCTAGCCATTTCTCAAATAACTCATTTTGTAGTGCTTGCTTGAGTTGAGTATCTTCTAAAGACGCTGGCAGAAATTGTTCTACTCGAAACAAACCATAAGGTCCTTCTCCTTGGGGAGAGTCTTTGCCAACGATTTCTATTGGTCCTATTAATTGTCCAGGACTTGCCACATCAATAGCAGCCCGTAATATATCCGGCATACTTCCTCGGCTGACTATTCCCATCATGCCGTTCACAATTCGGTCATCTGAAAGTGAATACTCTTTAGCTAGTTGCTCAAAACTACCTCCTTCTTCAATTTGGGTTTGTAGTTCGTCTGCCAATTCTCGATTATTAACAACTATCCGAGATAGTACTATCCGATCCAAAAAGATTTTGCGTTCAATAAAATATTCTTGGATTTTTGGTTCCGTAACTACAGCTTTCAGCTTTTCTAACTTGTAACCAAAAGTAACTGATGTGTGAAATGTGGCGTAATCTGTGTTATTGGTTTTTAACCATTCTTGAAAACTTTGGGGATCAGTTAGTTGATTTTTCAGTCTAAAGTCAATAATGGCCTGTTCGGTTATCGCTGTACCAATTTCAATATCGTCTCGTGTTCGGATTTCTTCCTCAATTACGTGCTGGCGGAGAATATCTCCAATGAACTGCCCCAATTTTCCAGAGGCTTGCAGGTACTTTACAGCTTCCTCAATAGAAATTATTTGGTCATTAATTGTCAAAAATGATAAAGATTCCATGAATTAATTATGTGAAAATGGTAAAACTCTTATAGAACTTTTAAATTAAATCATATAGAGATCATCTGGTCGTTGATAAATAAAAATGATAAAGATTCTATGAACTAATTACATCTAAATGGTCAAAAAATTATATAGCTACTCAATATAATAATTTCCCATGATTCTGTTTACAGTCTAGTGGGGACAAAACAGGATTGAAAATTTCAGACTTAGTGCAGTAGTAAAGCAGATTGCTTATTTTCTACCACTGGCCCTCATGAGTATTGGGTATTGAGTGCCGTTAGCAGTAGCGGGGCGTTTAGCCCGTGCTTAGTGCTGAGTTGAGAATCTCACTTCTTTACTCAGAACTCAAAGAAGAGGAACCGTTTTACCCAATGCCCAATTCCCAATACTCGATCTACTTAATGATATTTATCCATGTCCAGGAAAGTAGCACAGCCGCGATCGCACCGATTAATGTATTAAAAATATTTACTACCTCATTGGTCAGCCAGGTATACTTAGATTGCAACGTTGCCCCAATCACACTTTCTAAGTTTGTGGCAATAAATGCTGCCAGTACACACCAAGCGACTCCTAATAGATCGATTAAACCAACTCCCCAACCAACAAATGCGATCGCTACAGAAGCCACGATACCTGCTAAAGTTCCCTCCAAGCTTACAGCTCCTTCTGTACCACGAGGCACTGGTTTGAGTGTGGTAATTAGAAAGGTGCTTTTACCATACGCTTTACCAACTTCACTTGCGGTAGTGTCAGCCAGTTTGGTACTGAAACTCGCTACATAGCCTAGTAATAATAGGGACTGGAGACTTGTACTGAGCGCAGCCGGAGTATTGGGAACTAAAGACTTGTACTGAGCAAAGTCGAAGTATTGGGAACTAGGTAAAATAAATCCCGAATTTATTATCCCTACTCCCAAGGCACACAGCGCCCCGGTCAAAGCTGAACCCCAGACATTCTCCGGGCCCCTAGCCCCAGAACGCTTTTCGGCAATTCCTTCAGCCTCTTTCTGCGCCATCCCGATGCGGGTAACACCAGAACCAACCAGAAAATAAAACATTACTACTGTATATCCTTGCCAGCCTAGAGTTACCCAAATTAGGATAGCCAGAAACCACGCATGAAATGATCCAGCAGGCGTAAGTAGCTTTTTCGGAGCAATCCAAGCTAAACCCAATAGAATTGTGTTTAATACTACTGCCACCAACCAGGGATTAACAGAATCAATTAAGGATGACATCAGCAATTAATCATGAGTAATTTTGTCTTAACATGAACAGAATAACGGATTTGTCATGCTTAGTGCTTAGTTCCTGAAACCTCTCCAGTTAAAGTAATATGTTTGTATTGTTAACTGAATTGCATCCGATCGCTCTTAAAGCTGAGTGTAAAACTACAAACAACGTTTTACATATACACTGCAATATTTATTAAAGGAGGTAGATTAAACAAAATGCAAAAATTTTGTTTAGTTGGGTAGACTCTTCTAGTAACTTATCCAAAGCACTTTATTATGTTACGTAAAGTTCTCAATACACCATCTATCATAAAGTTGTCAGCTCTGAAATTTAAGTTACTGAGTGTCTTGCCTAGGCAAACATAAATTATTAGTATACCTGCACAAGAGAAAGTAGTCACCTAAAGAATTAAGTGTAAATTATGTAAATGTAGGGCGAAGTCCTTAGCCCAAGGTGCAGTGACTCAAGTTATACTCAGTCCCTAGTTTTAGTTATAAGGATCAAGGATATAAATTATTGTCAGCTAAAACTGTGTTCAAGTTGACGACAATCAAAACTTAACAGAATAAATTGTAGATAGTATTAACTACTAAAATTTTTCCCAGAAGCTATGAGCCAAACTTTATTCCATCTTGCTTTCCCTGTGACTGACATTGCCCAAACAAAAGCATATTACGTGGATGGATTGGGCTGCATTCCTGGTCGTGAAAACCATCACGCGCTGATTCTAAATCTCTATGGTCATCAACTAGTGGCTCACGTAACAAAAGAACCCTTGATACCGCAACAAACTATATATCCCAGACACTTTGGGCTAATTTTTACCCAAGAACGTGACTGGCAAGACTTACTAGAAAGGGCACAACAAAAACAGCTACTTTTTCGTGAAGAAACCAAAAATCGCTTTGTCGGTTCTCCTCTTGAACATCGTACTTTCTTTCTAGAAGATCCTTTTTATAACCTTATGGAATTCAAGTATTATCGTCACCCAGAGGCGATTTTTGGAAGTTACGAACATATGCAAATTGGGGATAGGACTTAAGTAATTCGTAATTCGTAATTTAAAGATGAATAGATTCAGGGTGTTAAGTATCTTGGCTACTAACTGGATGCTTTTTTAAGGAAGGGCAGCTTAATAGGCTCTGTTAAAGCTGCTTTGACTGCTGCTAAACTCCTTGGGTCTGTTAGCATCCAAGGGTGTAGGGCAACTGGTACTATTACTTCGCTTCCTACTGGCATTTGTGAACTATTCGCTGGGACAATCATCAAATCATAAGGTGTCCAGATCGAAGTAAAATCTAATTGCTCCAATATTACAGCATCAGAATTTAAATCCTTGAGAAAAATGCTGTCGGGGCGCATTTGTATACAACCAGGACGCTGGGAACCATAAGCAACCACAGTTCCATGATGGGGTGAAGAGATCGTAATAAATCTCTGAATGCGGTTAATTCCTCCCAGTCGCTGGATATAGTAACGGCTGACAATCCCTCCCATACTAAAGCCTATTAAATCTAGCTCTTGTTCTGGTGCAAAGGTGGCTGTAACATAATCGGCTACCTGCTTTGCCAATTTATCAAGGCCCACATCACCATTATTAGGAACCAGATCCAGAGAATATACAGACCACCCCTGTAATCCTAAGTAACCTGTCATTTTATGAAAAACCGCCCCCCTATCGTCAATGCCATGTACCAATAGCACAGGATTGCGCTGCTGATTTTCAGTATTCATCTCTCAAATCTGGCTGAATGAAGTCTGTACAAAATGTAACTGAGTGCTGTTGCTATCTGGGAACAATCTATGACACTCCTCCCACTGGTTAAAAGTAAACCGCTTGCTTTTTTTCCAATCAATAATTTTCAAACGAAGAAGTGTTAATTTTTATAAAGCTTGCTTTCAGAATCTTGCTCTTAGTTACAGTAAAATTTAATAATTAGTTCTCGGTGTATGAAGGTCGCAAGTGCTTGCATAAAGAACATTTGCCCTATAGTTTTACTACAATGTTGATTAAGCACAAATCTATAAGGGTTGTCATCAGAACGAGATGACACCAAAACAGGAAATGTTACATTTTTTCGTAATTTTTAACAATTACGGTCGAGTTCCAAATATACAAGGCAGGAGTAATTGTAATGGATTTTATCAAAAAGTTAATTTCAGGGATTCTCGGTTTCGTGACTGGGATTCTTGGTTTCGTGACTGGGTTGTTACCTGGTAAAAAACAAAGCAATGGTTACTTCTTAGAACTGGACGAAGCAACCAGCCAATCGAAACCAGCAGCATCAAACGGTAAAAAGGCTGCGGCCCCAGCAGTATCTTCGGCTGCAAAAAGCCCTGAACCTCAGACTGCTAAAGCAACCACAGCTGCGACACAGACCAAAGTAGAAGCATCTCAGAATGGTAAAGCTGTCAAAGCTGAACCCGCTAAAGCAGTCGCCACCGCTAGCCCAAAAACACCTGCTGAAACCACCTTTGCACCAAAATATCTTGCTCCTTCGACTACTAGCTCTAATGGTCGTCGTCGTCCAGGTGCGAATATGAGTGCTTACCTAGACATGGCACGTCAGGTTAAAACGCCTAACACGTCTAACAATTGATAGAGAGGCGAAATTGCCGGTCTCTACAAGTTGAATGTGAATCCGCAAGGTTAAGGCAAATTTGCCAGTTGTAGATGGAGGAACTCTCCAAGCTAGGAGCGATCGCTTAATTTTCTCCACTACAACTTCATCTTTATACGGTAGAGACTTTTTCATCAAAAACTAATCTTTTCCCATTTCCTCTGAATCAAAGCTCTTGAAGCCAAAAGACATATTGACTTCTTTTGCTACTGGAGATTGTGGCGATCGCTAATTGCTTCCACTGCTTTGGCTACTTGGGTTAATACCATTGTAGGATCGTTTGTCTGACTTAGCACGGCAAAGGGTAATAAGCCTGGAACACTCATAAACCAAACCTGTCTGTAGGTTGTTCCCACAGGCGTATTACCTCAAACTGATGATAAGTGTTGTTTAATTTAAAACTGTTTTCATTGACTAATTCTGAACTTGTTTTTCTCAAATAGATTACTACTTGACGCATTTCTTTGTTAGGAAAGCGGCGATAAACCCTAACCCGATAATTTAACATCCGAAAGGGGATGGCTTCATCAGGGTCGGTTTGAAATTCGGTATGTAGAACTAAATTATAAGATTGTAATAAAATTAATGAATCGGCACGAATTGGTTCGCTTGATAATTCAGTGGGGCTAAGTTCTGTTAATTTAATCGGTGAACCTAGTAACCAAGTTGCTAAGTCATCTTTGAAGTTTTCGGCAATGAATTTACAGATATTGTCATACATGGCAGCCTGAAAGTAAGGGGATCAGAGATTTTGATAAAAATTTAATTTGTTGCTGTTGGGTTTTATTGTGTCAACCCAACATAATGTTACTAAATCACTGTTTTAAACACCACCTAACCTAATTACCAAGTAACTCTTGTCTACGCTGCTCCTGTTCTTGCTTCTCAACTTGAGCATATATGTCCCAATATTCACCTACTGCTCCTAGAGATTCATAGTGTATTTCATCTCTCAATTTATCAGCTTTTTCATCAGCTCCTAAAATAGACATAATTTCTCTACGTTGTGGTTTTTCAAGTTCCAAAAACCATTTTATAAAAGCTGAGATAATGATTTCTTTGGAGAATATATTGTCATGGGTAACAGCACAGGAGGGACATACATAGGTAAGATAATTAGACTCATCACCTACAGATCCTATATCTATTTTTTTAATCTTAATTGATGTCTCGGCAATATAAAAATTTGTTTGCTGGCATGGTTGACTTAGAGCATTTTGACTTGCAATGCATTCTATAAGATTATTAGGTCGTTTTTGTTCAGCAAAATTCATTGCTGTTGCTAAAATAGCTATGTAACCAGGATAGTTAGGTAGCATTTCTCCCTTTGAAGCCATCCAAGGAAGTTTAGATAAAACAGAGAAGTAATGGTATCTGGTTCTTATACAAGGGTTCATAAATGCTTTTTTCTTTCCAAAGTAATGTTGTTCTGTCAAGTCAATATCCATTTGTTGATAATATTCTGGAGAGAGAGCATCTCTCTGACAACTTTGAGCGACTTTAGCTAGTATATTCATGTTAACCTGTGCATCACTTCTCATTGGTGTTAACAACAAAGCCGAGCTAGTTACTACCAAAGCTATTAAGCTTTTAAATGTGAAATTCATCATTTATTTCCTTCTCTTATTACTTGTTCTAATTCATCGGAAGCTTTAGGAATGGGATATGTAGATTCCCAAGGATTAGGGATATTAGCCCCATCATTTTTTGTACCTATTGCGTTTTTGGGTTGTTTTTTTGGAACTTCTTGTTTAGGTGTTAATTTCCGTGTATTTGAGGTTATTACAGTTGTTTTTGGTCGTTGCTTAATTTGCAAATAAACCTGTTTAGCCTTTTCAAGTTTAATTTTTGTCTGTCGGTCTTTATCGGCTTGTTGCCTTTTTTGTGCAACTAAAGCATCTTGATGTTCATTTTCTCTTATCACCGCCTCTAGCTGCTCTGTTTCTGCTGTAGCAGCAGCTTCTTTTTTAATAGCCGCTTGTCTCTCTTGCTCTGCTTTTAAAATAGCCTGAAGTTTTTCTTTTTCTATCTCTTCTATTTGAGCTTGTTCGATTTCTAGTTTGTCAGATGTAGGCAAAGTTAGAGGGCTTATTGTGGGTTGAGGTTGAGCATTTGTTGGGATTTCATAAACTTTGGTAACTGGTGAGGGAACTGAACTAGGAATAGCTACTGGGATATTTCCTTCAGGAGAAACAGAAACCGGGTTTTTATTGTTTGGTAGGTTAAGAGCAGCAGTAAAAACCGCAAAACAACCAACTCCTAAGCCGATGAAAACTTGCCAAAGTTTTTGACTTTTCGGAGTCTGGCTAGAAAGTGTATTGACTGATTTAGCTCCACCGAATGATACAGTAGCTACAGAACTAGATGACGCAGCAGATTTAGACCCATTGTTTGATTGAATTGTCGTTTGTTGCCATAGTATTCTAGGCATTTGTAACGCTTTTTCAATTTCGCTCAATTTCTGCAAAATCACTTGCGTATTTTCAGGACGCTGATTTACAGTAGGAGCCATTAAATGGTCGATTAAATCTGCCAAAAGGGGAGAAAGATTGAGTGCAGATTTTCGCCAGTGCAACTCGTTCGTGAGAGGATCGTAAATAGATTGATCCTGGGGTTCCTTACCTGTGAGCAGAAAAATAAAAGTCCGTCCCAATGCAAAAAAGTCTGACTGCTGTACTGAATAACCGTTTTGTTGCTCTGGTGGGGAATAACCCTGTGAAATAATTCTGGTATGGGAATTTCCCGCCAAAATTGTTGTTGTGACTTGTCGAACTGCACCAAAATCAATTAAGACAAGCTGCCCATTTGGTTGCAGCATGATATTTTGAGGTTTAATATCACGATGAAAATATTGATGAGCGTGTACTAAAGCAAGAATTTCTACAAGTTGTTTGAGCCAATTGAGAGCTTGAGCTTCAGAAATACGTTGATAATTACGAAATTCCATCCACTGCTCTAAATTTACGCCTTCAATTTTCTCCATTGCTAAACAGTGCAATGGTAGAGAGCTATTTTTAGGTAAAACAGTAAAATAACCATCTGGTTCTACCTTGGGAATACCCGCACTGTTTAGCTGGCTCAAAACCCTTGCTTCCTGCTGAAACAGTTCAATAGCTTTAGGGTTATTGTCAGTTAGCACTTTTAAAACTTTCGTTTTCCCACACTCTTCAACTTCAAAAGTGTTACCAAAGCCACCTTGTCCTAGTTGTTTGATTACCCGATAGCGACCTTGCAACAGTATTTCTGACCCACAGTTACGGCAAATAAGGTTGTTTGCATTCACTGGGTCAACTGGTTTTGGACAATGGGGATTTATACAATAGGTCATTAGACAAAAGTAAATATCCTAAAAAAATGATTTTTATTGATATTTAAACAGAGGGCTAAATCTATAATGTTCTATTAATAGAGTTCCCTAAAATTTTGACAAAGTAACATATATAGCGGTTCTCACTTGCCATACAGTCTGAACTTCACCTCGTATTTGCTGATGTAAACACTCCCCTATCTTTAGCAAGGCTACGATGTAGATACATCTTTGTATAAAACCAAAATTGTTTAAGATCCCCCTAAATCCCCCTTAAAAAGGAGGACTTTGAAGGGCTTTTGCCTTCTTTTTTAAGGAAGGTTAGAGGGATCTCAAAAGCTTGTGGGGCAATGTTATAAGACTTGTGTGTACACCTTAGCTTTAGCCTTAAGTAAGCTTGAGATTAGTTTGTGGTGAGGGCTTCAGCCCTCATTTGAGGACTAAAATCCTCACTACAAACCTTTAATTATTTACGCCGCTCTACTTACCACTATGCTTCATTAATAGGAAGTCGGTAAAATCACTTACTTCCTGAACTAAAGATTCTGGCATTTTGCCGGATTTATACCAATTGTTTGGTCTTGTAGGTTGATGATAAATGTTTTTAACTGGATTTCTCTTTATCCACAAAAGTTAAAACCTGGCCATTTATAATAGCCAGGTCTACTAAATATTTAAACTAAAATTCAGCACTTTGGGGTGTACGCGGAAAAGGAATCACATCGCGGATATTTCCCATACCCGTCATAAATTGCACGAGTCGTTCAAAACCCAGTCCGAAACCAGCGTGGGGAACAGTACCATAACGACGTAAATCAAGATACCACCACAATTCTTCTGGCTTTAATCCTTGCGCTAACACGCGGCGTTCTAAAACTTCTAGGCGTTCTTCACGCTGGGAACCACCTACAATCTCGCCAATTTTGGGTGCGAGAATATCCATTGCGCGGACGGTTTTTTCATCGTCGTTCAAGCGCATATAAAAAGCTTTGATTTGCGCTGGATAATCTGTAACAATTACTGGCTTTTTAAACTGTTGCTCAGCTAGGTAGCGTTCGTGTTCTGATTGTAAATCTAAACCCCAACTCACAGGATATTCAAATTTAACATCAGCTTTTTCTAAAACTTTGATGGCTTCTGTATAAGTTAACCGTTCAAACTGATTGTTAATAATATTTTCGGCTGTCGCCAATACAGATTTATCAATACGTTCATTGAAAAATTCCATATCTTCTGGGCAAGTTTCCAACACATATTTAAAAATGTGTTTGAGAAACGCCTCAGCTAAATCCATATCGCCTTCTAAGTCACAAAAAGCCATTTCTGGCTCAACCATCCAAAATTCTGCTAGGTGGCGGGAGGTGTTGGAATTTTCTGCACGAAAGGTAGGACCAAAGGTGTAGACGTTACTAAACGCCATTGCCATCACTTCCGCTTCCAACTGGCCGCTAACTGTTAAATATGTGGGTTTAGCAAAAAAGTCTTGGCTGTAATCTACTGCTTGGTTTTCTGTGCGGGGAATATTCTTTAAATCTAAACTGGTAACGCTAAACAGTTCACCCGCGCCTTCGCAGTCGCTAGCAGTGATGATGGGTGTGTGTACCCACAAAAAGCCTCTTTGTTGAAAAAATTGGTGAATTGCTGTCGAACAAGCATTTCTGACGCGAAAAACTGCACCAAAGGAATTAGTCCGCGATCGCAAATGTCCAATGGTTCGCAGAAACTCAAAGGAATGGCGTTTCTTTTGCAGGGGATATGTATCGGGATCAGCTTCGCCGTAAACTTTCACTGACTCGGCTTTCAACTCAATCCGTTGTCCTTTACCAAGGGAAGCCACTAGTACCCCTGTAGCCTCAACAGCAGCACCCGTATTCAGTTTTTTCAATATAGCTTCGTAATCTGGCAAATCCTGATTGATGACGACTTGCAAATTAGCTAGTGATGAGCCGTCATTGACTTCAATAAAAGCAAACCCTTTGGACTCACGCTTCGTCCGCACCCAGCCTTGCACTTGGAAGGACTCGTCAGGTTGACCACTTCGCAATATTTCTGCAATCCGTCGATTTACCATATTTACCCAGCACAAGACTTTAATATCCAGCCTATGATAACGCCCATTCCACCAAAGCGGACGGCTTGCCAGAAAGGTTTTTTCAGGCTACGCCAAGAAAATAACTGGCTTTCTAAGTTTAGTTCTAGCATTTCCAACTGCTGTTGAATTTGCCGCAGCTCTGCTTTGATTTCTGGTGTCTGAGATTTATTGTGCTTTAGTTGATCCCGGCGCTGTTGCCATTGTGCCTGTTGTTGGCGATCGCGTTGCACTTGATCGTAACGCTCTTTTAAGGATAGGAGCGATCGCTCTACTTCCTCTAGTTCTTGTTCAAAATCTGGTTCGGGATTTTCTGCTGACGGCTGTGATTGTTTTGGCGGCTTCATTTACAAGTAGTAAAGTAGAAGTAAATCCAAATGTGCCAATAGTTATGTCCCAATCTACCCAGCTGCCGAAAACCAGTCAACTGAATGAACTTAGTACTCTGGAACTAGCTCAAGCCCTCATGGAAAGACTGAGCATTTCCCCTAACGATTGGCATCGCCTCAAGTCTAACCGCAATTCCCGCGCTAATGAACAAGTGGCAGCAGCAATTGTGTATCTTTTAAAGAATCAGCCACAAGAAGCTCAAGCTAGATTAGAACAGGCAATTGGTTGGTTAGATCGCTCCATTTCCGCGCCTCCCTGTCCAACTCACGGCAAGTAGAGAATGGGGAATGGGGAATAATAATCAATCAAATAATAACTTTCCCCATTTCCCACTCCCTCATAGGAAGTAAAGAATAGGAATAGTTAGTAAAAAACAATCAATTAATAACTTTCCCCACTTCTCTTTTAGCGTCGCAGAGATAATCCCCGGCGAGTTTCCATTTGTTTACAAAGCCTTAATTCTGTGCCTTTGCGGTTCCACTCTACCTGATCAAAAATTTGGTGGAGAAGACATAAACCACGACCACTTTCTGATTCATCTGGTGGTAAATAGTCTGTTGGCTCTTCTTCAATAGTAGATGAAGGAGTAAAGCCACTACCCTGGTCTGATATTATCCACCAATATTGATTATCAATTAAGGAAAAACGGACTACAACTGTTTTACTTGGGTCAAGATTATTGCCATGTTTAGCTGCATTTACTAGGGCTTCTTGAAGTCCTAGCCGCAGTTCTGCTTGTAATTTGGCTGGAATTTCTGCCAACAGTAAATCTAATATTGGACAAAGGTAGAGGGTTGAGGCAAAACTAATAGTGCCCCAATAACGTGCAACTGGACGGAGTGAAATTGTAATCACAAGAGAAACCCCATAGCTTTCAGTTAGCTAGACATCAGTTTGCTATTACAGGCACCCTGATAAAACTTGAGGTGGTCATGCTGCCTTCAAACTTGCGTCTTTGAAACTAAATTTTGAAAATGCTAGGGAGCATTAGCCCTATAGTATGAGTTGAGATTGTTTGGATATATAACGGCTGCAATAATTTTGATAATGATCTTAGCAACTTAAAAAGATGCTAGTAATTTGACAGAGTATTGGGATACTCTAGTTGATTGCCGATTTGTCATTTACACAATCCAATTCATATTTCTAAGAACCTATGCAACTTGAATTTATTTAAACGAAAAAGAATTTTTATTTTCAGCTTAATTCAATTTTAGCATCTTTAGTATGCACTAGACTAAAATTTTCAAATTTCAGTTTTTTTAAAGGAATTACTATCCTTGTGCAAATCTGATAGCACAAGAAAGGCGGCAGCTTCAACATGAGCAGTTTGAGGAAAAAAATCAGCAGGTTGTACCCGTGTGATGGTATATTGTCCGTCTTGACAAAGTAATTTCAGGTCACGGGCGAGGGTAGCTACTTTACAGCTGACGTAAACTATCCGAGATGGTTTCAGTTGCCGTAAAGTGTCTATGACAGCGCGATCGCATCCCTTACGTGGCGGATCGAGTATTACTACTTCTGGTATTGTGCCCATTTTTGGAAGCAATTTCTCTACTGCCCCGACAAGGAAAGTCACATTATCAATTCCGTTACAGTGGGCATTCAAAAGAGCTTGTTCTACTGCTGCTGGTTGCACTTCTAATCCTGTAGCAATACGAACTTTTTTGGCGAGGGGTAAAGTTAAAGTTCCAATACCACAGTAGGCATCAACTAGCAACTCATGCCCTTGAAGATTGAGTTCTGATTGAATTACCTGCAATAGTGCCTCTGCTGTTTCTGTATACACTTGGAAAAATGTATCTGGGCGTACTTGAAATTCCAGTCCAGCAAAATTTTCACGCAGGTGGGGGACTCCAGCGATGCAACGAATTTCTGATCCGAATATAGCATTTGTGCGATCGCTATTGCGATTGAGCGACACTCCCACTAACTGCGGATAACGCTTTAACCATTCCTGCGCTTGGGTTTCAATTCCTGATAAATTCCAGTCTTTCACCACCAAAGTCAACAACATTTCTCCAGTGTGTCGGCCAATGCGTAAACCCAGATGGCGAATTTTTCCCTGATGGCGCTGTTCGTCATAAATTTGCCAACCTTGTCGTTGAATATCTTGCTTAACTTCGGCAAGTAAGGGATTTAATCGCGCATCTTGAACTGGACATTGATTTAAGTTAATTAATTGGTGACTACCTTTTTGGTAGTAACCAGCTTGTACCTGTCCTGTTGCCGATGTACCCAAAGGATATGTAGATTTATTACGGTAGCCCAAAGCAGAAGGGGCGGCGAGTACCGGATTTACTGGTGGTTGGACAAAACCGCCAATGCGCTCCATTGCTTGGATAACTTGATTTTGCTTGGCTACTAGCTGGTAGTCATAATTAATATGCTGCCACTGGCAACCACCGCATTTGTCCGCCACAATACAATTGGGTCTTATACGGTGGGAGGATGGCTCTAATAGCTCCTGGAGCTTCCCGTGGGCGTATTTTGGTTTAACATGAACCAAGCGGACAATGGCGCGATCGCCTGGTACAGTATCTGGGACAAACACTACACGCTCATCAGCGCGTCCCACACCATCGCCTGTATCACTCAGGTTAGCGATCGTCACTTCAATTAATTCACCCTGTTGCCAAATTATTTTAGTCATTAGTCATTAGTTATTAGTTTTTTTCACCCTGCTCCCTGCTCCCCACTCCCCTGCTCCTTGCTTCCTCATTTGCCCAAATAGATAAATTCAATACATAAGTAGCTCCTATCTCTTCACTTGTGTACCTCCGACTCGCTAAACTAACAGATAATATTTCAGGTGATTTCAATCATCATGACTGTAATTAGCCAAGTTATTCTCAAAGCCGACGACGAACTGCGTTATCCCAGCAGTGGCGAACTTAAAAATATCAAAGACTTTTTGCAAACCGGCGTACAACGGACGCGGATTGCGGCTACCTTAGCCGAAAACGAAAAAAAGATAGTTCAGGAAGCAACCAAACAACTTTGGCAGAAGCGTCCTGACTTTATCTCTCCAGGAGGTAATGCTTACGGAGAACGCCAACGTTCTCTATGTATCCGTGACTTTGGCTGGTACTTACGTCTAATTACTTATGGTGTGCTTGCTGGCGACAAAGAGCCGATTGAAAAAATCGGTTTGATTGGTGTACGGGAAATGTACAATTCATTGGGCGTTCCCGTTCCTGGAATGGTAGAAGCGATCAATTCCCTCAAAACAGCCTCCCTTGGCTTATTGAGTGCGGAAGACGCTGCTGAAGCAGCACCCTACTTTGATTACATCATTCAAGCGATGTCTTAATACAAAGTGTGTGTTGGTTCTAGGAGTATACTTCCGGCCTGTGGAGTGGGTGCAAGATATTAGCACTCAATAGGGATAAGATACCTAATTTGATCATACACTCCCCACAATTGGTAGTGGCTGTGGCAAAATATCTGTCAAGTTACCAACCAGTTGTGGGGAAATTTATTTAAGTCTAGTTATGGGGCATTTCTTAAAGGATGAAGGACATACAGACATAAAAAACCGACAGTCCTTGGTTAAGGCTGTCGGCAATTAAGTGTGTTCCCTATTAATGACTCGGCTAGAGTTCAGTTGTCACTAATTATGCCTAGTTAGCGATCGCAGAGAGACGATCATAATCATAGATATGTGTGATTCTCGTCACTTGATTGTTACAGCTAAACTGCATATAGCCGAATAATCTCTGAGTCTTAGTAAATCTATGTAAATTTGGAACTAAGAATATATACGCTGGTAGGTGCTTTGTCAACTTAAGAGCAAATAACACCGATTAGACACTTAGAAGGTAAAACACGAGACAGAGAAATTCATAAACCTATGCCTCGTTTGCTAAACTGCTGTAGCAGAAAGACCTATCTGCAAAGATAAATTTCTCAAAGCCTGTCGTAGACAAGCTAATGGAGTTTCCATTGCTGTTGAAAGTGATATTGGCATTAAGGGTAGTGCCCGAAATAACCCTAGATACAAAGAGTTCAGAGCGATTGAAAGCGCTGAGATCGAGGGTGTCAAAACCATCTCCGCCATCAACAGTTGCAGCACCAAATCCTTTCAAGTAGTCATTCCCAGCGCCTAGAGCAATGTTGATTCCGCCACCGATGGTGACTTTTTGTTGAACTCCATCTAGGATGCTGGTGGCGATAATTTGGTCATTGCCGTTACCAGTCTTGATGATTCCTTCTCCATAAATACCATAGGCAGTACCACCAATTGTTGCTGTCGCCTGTCCGGTAAGCTTGTCAGAACCATTGCCAGTATCAATTATTCCATCGTTGACGATGCCATAGGCGGTGGAGTTTGTTCCAGAACTGTTGCCATCACCAGTAATCTTGTCATTGCCCCACTCTGTAGTGATGGTGCCGTCTTTAGTGTTTTGAATGCCAGTTCCAGTACCTACATCGCCGATCCCACCAGGAGCGATACCGCCTTTGCCGCCAATGCCGGTACCGATAATTGTGTCCTCTCCGTTTTCGGTATCCAGTTTGCCAGTATTGGCAATCCCAATTCCAGTACCGCCTTTGCCACCGGCGCTCTCAGTAAGGCCATCTATGCTAGCCCCGCCATTACCACCAGCACCAGTGCCAGTGATAGTGTCGTTTTCGTTACCTGCATTCAGACTACCACTATTAACGATGCCTGTTCCAGTACCGCCCTCACCGAAGAAAAACTTGTCGCCACCCATACCGCCAGTACCGATACCAGCGATCGTGTCTTTTCCGTTCCCTCCATTCAGACTACCAGTGTTAACGATGCCGGTTGCAGTACCGCCGTCGCCAGTATTAGGAAAGCCCTCCGCCCCGATACCGCCGATAGCTGTACCGACGATCGTGTCTTGCCCATCCCCTCCATTCAGACTGTTGCTGTTAGCAATACCGATTCCAATACCACCATTGCCAGAGTTGGGGCCGGTGCCACCGATGCCGCCAGTACCTGTACCGACAATCATGTCGTTTCCGTTCCCTGCATTAATACTGCCACTGTTAGCGATACCAGTCCCGGTTCCGCCAGGAGTGCCGCCAAGGCTCCCCGAGCCGCTCTGGCGGCCAGTACCGATACCGACGATCGTGTCTTCTCCATCTCCGGTATGGAGTTGGCCACTATTGCTGATGCCAGTCCCATCTCCGCTCCTACCCGATACGCGGCCGAAGCCGCCATTGCCGCCAGTACCTGTACCGGCAATTGTGTCGTTTCCGTTCCCTGCATTAATACTGCCACTGTTAGCGATACCAGTCCCAGTTCCGCCCTGACCGCCGCCTCCAGGTCGACCTACTCCATTCGCGCCGTTACCGCCAGTTCCAGTGCCGATGAGTGTGTCATTTCCATCTCCTGCATTAATATTGCTACTGTTGCTGATGCCAGTCCCAGTTCCGCCCTTGCCACCGAGGAAGCTGCCGAAGCCACCGTTGCCGCCAGTTCCAGTGCCGCTGATCGTGTCATTTCCGTTCCCTCCATTAATTTTGCTAATATTGCTGATGCCAGTCCCAGTTCCGCCATTGCCGTTAGCGGTGCTGCCGTCGGTGTTGCCGTCGGCGCCGTTGCCACCGTTACCGATGCCTGCGATCGCGTCTTTTCCATTTCCTGTATTCAGATTGCCACGGTTAGCGATGCCATTGGCATTCCCACCCTCAATGGAGCCGCCGATGCCGCCGATGCGACCAGTACCCGTGCCCTTAACGGTGTCATTCCCTGAGCGCGTACAAATGAAACCTCCAGTTAAAATATCAATACCTATTGCTGGAGATGCATTTAATTGTTCTCCGATCAGAGTGTCAGAACCGGGGGTGCCGATGAAATTGGGTGGAACGGTAAGTCTAGGCACGATCAAAATCCTCGCTATTAGATTTAGTGCGGTCAATTTACTAATTGGAATGAGTAGTTTCTTAAAAGAATTCACAGAATCCTTTCTTCAAAAGCCACTCAGTGATTGAGTTCGCTGTTGTATGAGTCACTTCAAGCGAATAAATGTCAACGAAATAATTGAGATTGCAGCCCATTAAAACTTGCGATCGCATCCTATGAATTTTTTCTGCATTCAACTAGTGGAACATCTGACAGGCTGATAGCCATTTTTATAATCTGGAAATGACCTATGCATATTACAAGGGAATAAAATTTTATTACTTCAATTTTGCCAGTATATTTACCAATAATTCAGCGTTGAATACAATCTATCTTTAGGTATACAAAAATATGTATTTTTAAGTAAATTTATTTATTTTTTTAAATTTTGAGCGTTATATAGTCATGAACTATCCTAATAAATGCACCTACAGGGCAAGTAAATCGGTAGAATAATGCTCTGTACAATTGGTGCATAATTTCCATGACCGCCACATCTCCTGCTTTCTTTTCCCCTCAAGAAATCGCTGCTGAAGGTCTTAAACCAGAAGAATACGCAGAAATTGTCCGTCGGTTAGGCCGTCATCCCAACAAAGCTGAACTGGGAATGTTCGGGGTAATGTGGTCAGAGCATTGCTGTTACAAAAATTCTCGGCCTCTACTCAAACAATTTCCTACTGAGGGACCCCGCATCCTCGTAGGTCCTGGTGAAAATGCTGGTGTTGTAGATTTGGGTGACGGACTCCAACTAGCTTTTAAGATTGAATCTCACAACCACCCATCAGCTGTAGAACCATTTCAAGGTGCAGCAACTGGAGTAGGTGGTATTCTTAGAGATATTTTTACAATGGGTGCGCGTCCCATTGCTCTATTAAATTCCCTGCGCTTCGGTTCCCTAGAAGATGCCAAAACTCAAAGGCTGTTCCAAGGTGTAGTGGCGGGAATTTCACATTATGGTAATTGTGTGGGAGTACCCACCGTTGGCGGCGAAGTTTATTTTGATCCGGCTTATTCTGGTAATCCCCTAGTGAATGTTATGGCACTAGGATTAATGGAAACCCAGGAAATCGTTAAATCTGGGGCATCTGGCTTAGGAAACCCCGTGCTGTATGTTGGTTCTACCACTGGGCGCGATGGTATGGGAGGCGCAAGTTTTGCCAGTGCAGAATTGAGCGATCAGTCAATAGACGATCGCCCTGCTGTGCAAGTGGGCGATCCATTTTTGGAAAAGTCGTTAATTGAAGCTTGTCTAGAGGCGTTTAAAACGGGTGCAGTTGTCGCCGCCCAAGATATGGGAGCAGCGGGTATCACCTGTTCTACCTCAGAAATGGCGGCAAAAGGTGGAGTAGGAATTGAACTAGATTTAGATAAAATTCCCGCAAGAGAAACGGGGATGGTTCCTTATGAATATCTACTTTCGGAATCTCAAGAACGAATGCTGTTTGTTGCCCATAAAGGGCGTGAGCAAGAATTAATCGACATTTTCCACCGTTGGGGGCTTCAAGCCGTTGTCGCTGGTACTGTCATCGCTGAACCCATTGTGCGGATTCTCTTTCAAGGTGGAGTAGCAGCAGAAATTCCCGCCGAGGCTTTGGCGGAAAATACGCCATTATATAACCGTGAATTGCTGGCAGAACCGCCAGAATATGCTCGTCAAGCTTGGGAATGGACTCCTGATTCTTTACCTGCTTGCACAACTGCTGGCATAGAAATTCAAGGAGGGCAGCAAAGTTGGAATGATATTCTGTTAACTTTGCTCGATACACCCACGATCGCATCTAAAAACTGGGTATATCGTCAATATGACCATCAAGTACAGAATAATACAGTAATACTACCAGGTGGCGCTGATGCGGCTGTTATCCGGTTGCGCCCTCTTGAAGAAATTCCCAATCTAAAATCTAAAATCCCAAATCTAAAATTAGGGGTGGCTGCAACAGTAGATTGCAATCCTCGTTATGTTTATCTTCACCCCTACGAGGGAGCTAAGGCAGTGGTGGCAGAAGCTGCACGCAATCTTAGCTGTGTGGGTGCAGAACCTCTGGCGGTAACGGATAACCTAAATTTTGGCTCTCCAGAAAAACCGATTGGTTATTGGCAATTAGCAGAAGCTTGTCGCGGTTTGGCGGAAGGTTGCCGAGAATTGGCGACACCAGTCACAGGCGGAAATGTTTCTTTATACAATGAAACCCTTGATTCTCAAGGCATTCCCCAACCTATTTATCCCACTCCTGTGGTGGGGATGGTGGGCTTGATTCCCGATATCACCAAAATTTGCGGACAAGGTTGGCAAGCATCCGGCGACGTGATTTATCTTCTCGGATTGCCTCTAGCATCCAAAATCAGTTTGGGAGCATCTGAGTATTTAGCCACTATCCACAATACTGTTGCCGGAAAACCGCCACTGGTAGATTTTGACTTGGAACGCCGCGTCCAAAAAGTTTGTCGTGAAGGAATCCGTAATGGTTGGATACGTTCAGCCCATGATTCTGCTGAAGGGGGAGTGGCGATCGCATTAGCCGAATGTTGTATTGCTGGCAACCTTGGTGCTGAAATCAATTTAGAAATAGCACCAATGCAGAACCGTGTCGATGAGATGCTGTTTGCCGAAGGTGGTGCCAGGATTTTAGTTTCTGTAACATCCGCACAGCAAGCAATTTGGGAATCATACTTACAGGAACATCTCGGTCAACAGTGGCAAATACTAGGTACAGTTGGTAATTTTGAGACGGGTTTGGGGGTTTTCACCACTGATAATCAGATCTTAATCAAAGTTAGTATCGAAGATATGAGCGATCGCTATTCCCATGCGATCGCTAGACGTATCGCTACCAACACTGCTGTTTCTTAGTCTTGAGTATTTCTTCACTCAGAAATTAGCACTAATCATTTAGAACTATTAGCGTCTCTGGGCATAATTACGGTACTGTTTTAATAGATGGTTAAAGATTTATTAAGAAATCAATAATCTATCTATAGACATAATCCCAGTGACTTGACCCCCCCACCAGGAGCAAAGCTAGCATGACCTCTATTCATTCTGTCACTTCGGATGAATACCCCGACCCTACCAACAACCCAATCAATAGTCATGAAAATCAGCCTGACAAGCCAGAAGAAGCTTGTGGTGTTTTTGGCATCTACGCACCAGGAGAAAACGTTGCTAAACTGACCTACTTTGGATTGTACGCCCTCCAGCATCGGGGTCAAGAATCAGCTGGGATTGCCACCTTTGAAGGTACACAAGTCCATCTCCACAAAGACATGGGCTTGGTGTCTCAAGTTTTTAATGAAACCATCTTGGATCAATTGCCTGGTAGCCTTGCTGTTGGCCACACTCGCTATTCCACCACAGGTTCTAGCCGTAAAGTTAATGCCCAACCCGCAGTCCTGGAAACTCGCTTAGGTTCATTAGCTCTTGCACACAATGGTAATTTAGTCAATACAGTGCAACTGCGTCAAGAGTTGCTTGAGAAAAAATACAACTTAGTTACCACAACAGACTCAGAAATGATTGCTTTTGCGATCGCAGAAGCCATCAATGCTGGTGCAGATTGGCTAGAAGGTTCAATTCAAGCATTTCACCGTTGTGAAGGAGCCTTTAGTTTAGTTATTGGCACTCCTAACGGTGTTATGGGTGTCCGTGACACCAATGGTATTCGTCCCTTAGTAATTGGAACTTTAGCAGGTAATCCAGTTCGTTACGTTTTGGCTTCTGAGACTTGTGGTTTAGACATCATTGGAGCCGAATACCTGCGAGATGTAGAACCAGGCGAATTAGTTTGGATTACTGAAGAAGGTTTAGCTTCCTATCATTGGAGTCAACAGCCCCAAAGGAAATTGTGTATCTTCGAGATGATTTACTTTGCCCGTCCTGATAGCATCATGCACAACGAGAGTTTGTACAGCTATCGGATGCGCTTAGGACACCAACTAGCTAAAGAATCTTGTGTCGATGCCGATATTGTCTTTGGTGTTCCTGATTCTGGTATTCCTGCTGCGATCGGATTTTCTCAAGCTTCTGGTGTAGCTTACGCTGAAGGACTGATTAAAAACCGCTATGTTGGACGAACCTTTATTCAGCCAACACAAACCATGCGCGAGTCAGGTATCCGTATGAAACTTAACCCGCTTAAAGATGTGCTGGCGGGTAAACGAGTAATTATTGTTGATGACTCCATTGTTCGCGGTACTACCAGCCGAAAACTAGTCAAAACCTTGCGTGAAGCGGGTGCAGTGGAAGTACACATGCGGATCTCTTCCCCACCAGTAACTCATCCTTGCTTCTATGGCATCGATACCGATTCTCAGGATCAGCTGATTGCTGCTACCAAGTCAGTAGCGGAAATTGCCAAGCAACTGGAAGTAGACAGCCTCGCCTATCTCAGTTGGGAAGGAATGCTAGAAGCGACACGAGAAGACACCAATAGTTTCTGCTCTGCCTGTTTTACTGGAGATTATCCCGTGGCGATTCCTGAGCAAGTGAAGCGTTCTAAGTTGAGTTTAGAAAAGGTAGTGGTGTAGAGGCTGGGAGCATTAGGGAGATGAGGGAGTAGGAAGAGCAAGGAGTGAATAACTCTTAACTCCTTGCTCCCAACTAATGCCCCATTTTCACTCAGGCTATATTGCCTAATTTTACTTGTGCGATGTCTACGACGGGCTACGCCTACGCATCCTTATTTACTTAATACAAGTTTATATAATTGGCTTAACTGTGCTGTAAAAACTCAACCTTTGGCAATAACGGGTCAGTTACAATACCCACACCGCTAAAACCCCAGCGTTTGAGCAAATTTCCCAACTGTGTACGCGGAATAGATTCCACAGTAAAGCGATTTGCCACTTCTGCCGCATGGGTGTTGAGATAGCTAAGGGCATCAAAGTTTTCTTGAAACAGTAATAAATAACCCGATGTTTCGGTGTCAGGACGAGCTATGAGATAATTACCGTCAGTTTTTGAGCGCACCAAGTAATAGACTTCGGACAGCATGGAGATGGAGATGGGGAGAGTGGGATTAAACCAATGACAAATGACCAATGACTAATTGAGATTTTCTAGCCGAATGCGTGGATCGGCAGCTTTTAACATCAAATCGGCGATTAAATTACCAGCAATTAGCAACACTGCGCCCATTACCAAGCTTGCCATTAACAAATATAAATCTTGAGCTTGTAAAGCCTGTAAAGTCAACCTCCCTAAACCGGGCCAGTTGAAGAAAAATTCGGCAATGAAAGCACCGTTTAATAAACCAGCTAATTCAAAACCCAATAAGGTAATCAAGGGATTTACGGCGTTACGAAGTGCATGAACGTAGATAACGCGATTTTCTGGCAATCCTTTAGCGCGAGCCGTTTGAATATAATCTTGACGCAGCACATCCAATAATTCGCCGCGAGTGATGCGTTGTAAACCAGCAAAACTAGTAATTGAGAGGGCAATCGTAGGTAAAATCATGTGCCAGCCGACATCTAAGATTTTGCCAAACCACGTTAGTTCTGAGTGATTAATGCTAGTCATGCTACCCACGGGGAATAAGGGCGAGGTGATTTGGGCTAAAACCAGCAGTGCCAAGGCAGTGATGAAACTGGGAAAGCCTTGTCCGGCATAGCTAATCACCTGTAAAAGCCGATCTGATAGCTTATTTTGGTTAACAGCAGCAAAAATCCCTAGAGGGATGGCGATCGCCCATGTGACAATTAAAGATGCGATCGCTAATAGCAAAGTTGCTGGTACTCTTTCCCACAACAGCGATGCCACTGAACGTTGATAAATAAAACTCGTGCCAAAATCTCCTTTTGTCAAGATTCGCCATAGCCATAGCCAAAATTGCTCTGGCCAAGACTTATCAAGACCAAATTGCCGCTTTATTTCCTCAATTCTTTCTGGAGATATCTTCGGGTTTTGCCGCAGCGTATCTACATAATCCCCTGGAGCGAGTTGAATAATGAAAAACGATAATGCTGATGCCAAAAACAGAGTCAGTAGTGCCTGCAATACCCGCTTTGCCACATAAATAAAAGTTTCGCTCGTGACTAGCCTGATTAGCCAATCCCTACCTGTCTCCAAGGAAATTCTCGTAGATGTCATTTGTCCTTTGTCCTTTGTTATTTGTTATTTGTCCTTTGCTAATGACCAATGACTAATGACCAATGACAAATAACTAATATTCAATTAGAGAGATAATCGGCACGTCCGGCAAATATTTACGCCCTTCTAAGTCCCGTAGCTCGATAATAAACCCAAATCCTACTAATTCGCAGCCAATTTTCTGCACTAACTTTGCTGTTGCACTCGCAGTTCCACCCGTAGCAATCAAATCGTCCACAATCAAAACTCGGCTACTGTGACGTAAAGCGTCTTGATGCACTTCCAGACAGTCAGTACCATACTCTAGATCGTATTCAATTGAGTGAACTGCTGCTGGTAACTTACCTCTTTTGCGAATGGGAATAAAACCAGCCCCTAATTGATAAGCCAGAGGTGAGCCAAAAATAAATCCTCTTGACTCTATACCAATTACATAATCTGGCTTTATTTCAGCTTCTTTGCATTTTTGTGTTAAAAAGTCAATAGTGTAGCGCAATCCCTCTGGATCGCGCAGTAATGTAGTAATATCCCGAAATAAAATTCCGGGTTTGGGAAAATCTGGAATGTCACGAACGAGAGACTTCAAATCCATAAGATGGGGAATGGGGAATGGGGAATGGGGAATGGGGAATGGGGAATGGGGAATGGGTAAGAAGAGGAGCAGGCTAAGTATGGGAAAAAGTATTGATTATTGACCAATTCCCAATTCTCAATTCCCAATTCCCAATCCCCAATTTTCAGATACCTGAAAAATCGTACACTATAATGTCATACGCTGGGGGTCGAAGCTGAAGCTTTGTCTTTTATTGACGATAATTAGAATCTAAACCAAGCTAGAAAAGGTATTACATTCATAAATGAGGTGAATTAACTTATGTTTTAAAACTTTGATTTCAATATAGGGAAAACTTTGAGTAGAAAGAGTTAAGTAATGTATATATCAGGTAGTTATGCTACTGCTACAAGTCTAATGTTCTTGTCTGGCTACCGATCTTAAATTTGTTTTATCTAGTCTGTTGGAACCGCATAAGGTATTTATCGAATGAATGTCTCAGCAAGTTTAACGCCGTTCAACAGTCCAACTCAAGATTCACTGCCGATGATTCTGGACACTTTGCCAGATCCTGCGATCACTTCCAAGACTTGTCCTCGGAGAACGCGGTTGCAAATCGACCTGATTTTATTGGCAATTGAAGCTTTAGAGCTTGGTGGTTCGGAAGCAATCCTGAGTTTTGCTCAAGAGTTGGATTTAAAAGGAATTGTTAAAGACAGAGTGAATTTATGGCGAATGCGTAGCTCTAACCCGCTACGAAGAGCGCATATCCGCCGTCCCTTAACTATTATGGAAGCAAAAGCTCTGGTAGTAATTGCTTGCTACATAGCGCGGCGTTTAACTGTTGTCATTCGCCAGTTACTAATGATATGTCAACAAATGGAAGAAAAGCAGATTCCATTAGAACAGAATTTGCGTCTATCTAATTATCTAGAGCGGTTTAGAGCGCATTTTAAAAGCCGGATGAATGCTCGGCGTTCTGGTGTACTAGCATTAACTTCTGATGAAAAATTAGATGAGCTAGCTATAAATTTGTTAGGACAATTACTATTTTGTACTGGTACAGCTGGAATGCAGCGATTCTGGATTAGTCTTTTTGACGGTGAAGTGGAATGAATATTCAACGTAAGTACAGTCTTCCTAATTGTACACTTCTTTTAGAAGGCTTAAGTGATGTCACTAGGGCTGCACACTTCCAGGAAATGCGCCCGGAATTATCAATATTGGTAAATGCAGAATGCTATTTATCTGGTTATAATCAGCCACTAACGGGAGGGCGGGAATTTTTTGAAAGTTTGGTGAGGGCTGTTAGTGGGTATGCCCAAGAATTTTTAAGTAGTGTACCTAATCCCCAAGCACACAATCAGGAATCGGAGCTAGTAGAGTTTCGGAAAGTTGATAGCAACCGACACAGATTAATCATACATTCCGAAGGAGCTCCAGAGGGATTCGATCGCTCTAACAATCCCAAACGTCCGCCAATTGAAATAGATTTGAATACGGTGCAGTTGTTTGATTTAGTAGAAGCAGTGGATCAGTTTTTTGCTGATACCCAAACTTTACCTGAACTTTCTCTAGAACTACAACCAGTTACCAGACGCTATGGCGGTGCTAGTCAAGCTTTGGTTAGGCAGGCTGTACCTGCTGCTGTGGGTGTGTCAAGTTTAGCAGTAGCTGCGATCGCCTTTAACTTGATTCCACCTCCCCAACTGCGTTCACCGCAGCCAAAAACAGATGAACAAAGTAGCTCTACAATAAACAATATCACTCCTCCAGCATCAGCGGCTGCAACACCCATTGCTGCTGCAACGCCTACATTAACGCCCACACTAACGCCTACAGCTAATGGAAAGCCGGCAGTTAAAGATTTAGAAGCACTTTTAAATACAGTTCCAGAAATTACCGATCCATCCCAGTTACGTGCATTGAATCGTCAAGTTTACAACCAAGTTCATCCAGCTTGGACTAATCGCTCAGGATTGCAACAAGATTTGATCTATCGTCTAGGTGTAGCTGCGGATGGAGCGATTGTCGGTTATAAAGCAGTGAATAAAGAGGCAAATCTAGGAGTAGGTCAAACTCCTCTGCCAAACGTACTTTACAATCCAGCTACCCGCCCTCCCATTTCCAATGAACCAATCGCCCAATTTCGAGTAGTATTTACTACACAGGGTGTGCTACAAGTTAGCCCTTGGCGGGGATATGCTAGAACGCCAGAGGTAGTGGGTACAAAAATTACTGACTCTAAGATAGTCAAAAATTTAAATCAAAAGCTTTATAGTACAGTTCGGCAAACTTGGAGTGGCACTCGCACCTTTACGCGAGATTTGAAATATCGGGTAGCAGTCAACAAAAATGGTGTAATTGCTGACTATGAACCACTCAACCAAGTTGCCTTTGACTATTTTCGGGAAACACCCCTTCCGAAGATGTTTAATGCTATCTACGGTTCCAATGTAGCAGCTCCCAACGATAAAGAACCTCTCGCCCACTTCCAAGTAATATTCAAGCCTAGCGGCAACCTGGAAGTTACACCTTGGAAGGGATATCAGTAATTGGGTATGGGGCATGGGAAAGAGAATTAAGTCCAATGCCCAATGCCCATTTATCGCGTAATTCTCCGCATATAATTTCCCCACAACTGAGCGGCTTGAGCGCTGCTCCCAGATGTCGGAGAATTATTGTCGTTTCCCAGCCAGACACCAGTTACAAGCCGCCGACTTGGGATAAAACCTATAAACCATAAGTCAACGTTTTTATCAGTCGTGCCTGTTTTCCCAGCTTCTCCCAGCCCAATGGCAGCACTACGACCGGTACCTCTGCTGATGACACCACGCATTAAACTAGTCATCTCATCGGCTACACCATTTGGCAAAACTCGTTTGTTAGCATCTGGATCTTGGTCGAAGGAGTAGATTACACGGCAGGTTTTGATATCATTGCGATCGCTGCAATCACCACTGTCTAAAATTCGGTTAATCGCATGAGGAGGATTCCACACTCCACGATTGCCAATAGAGCCAAAAGCACCAGTCATTTCCAAAACATTGACCACACTTTGGCCTAGTACCAAGCCAGGAACCGGATCGAGGTTTGACTTGATTCCCAAATTCTGAGCCATCGCTACCACTTTATTCAGCCCGATTTCTCTAGCAACTCCCAAGGCGATGGGATTTTCTGAAAGAGCCAGCCCGGTGGCAATATCTAAACTGCCAGCACCTGAACGACAGGGTTTGTAAGTGAAGCCTTGCCAAGTTAAAGGAGCGCAGGAATAACTCTTGGATGGTGAAATTCCCTGTTGAATAGCGGCGGTGTAAGCAAAGATTTTGAAGGTAGAACCTGGTTGTCTTTTAGCTTGAACAGCACGATTGAACTGACTTTTTTTGTAATCAGTTCCGCCTACCATTGCGAGGATGCCACCTGTACTGGAGTCAAGAGTTACTACAGCCCCTTGAGAAAAATTAAAATTTCCACCACTATTGTTGACTGAATTCCGCAACGCTGATTCAGCTTGGCTCTGGATCGCAGGATCAAGCTGGGTTTCAATGATATAATTCCCTTCGTTTGCGGCTCCCTCGCCCAAAATTGATTCAAGTTCAGAGAAGACGTAACTGTAAAAATAAGGAGCGATCGTCTTAGCTTGTTGTTCACAAACTTTAGGGCTAACTTGAACAGTGGAACGTCTAGCTCGGTTCGCATCTTCAGGTTTAATTTTGCCCATCTCCAGCAACCGCTTAATCACGCGGTTCCGGTATTCAGCTGCTTCTAGCTTATTTGGCCCATCTCCACAAAAATCAAATGCGTTGGGAGCAGGTAAAATTCCTACCAATGTTGCTGCTTCTGCCAAAGTTAATTCTTTAGCAGGCTTCTCAAAGTAATACCGAGCTGCATCCTCAAAGCCAGAGGTATCTCCCCCCAAAAAAACCCGATTTAAGTACATCAGCAAAATTTCATCTTTGCTGTAAAAGGTTTCTAGCTTTAAGGCGACAACTGCTTCTCGTAATTTGCGTCCAAGGGTATCCTGTCTGCCTACATACTCTCGGAACAAACTGCGGGCAACTTGCTGCGTAACAGTGCTGGCTCCTTGTTGTACATCTCCGCTACGACTATTGATCAACACGGCTCGTAAAATCCCCAGAGGGTCAACCCCAAAGTGCCAGTAATAACGACTATCTTCTGAAGCTACTACGGCAGATGGCAAATAAGGGCCAAATTCCTCTAAACGCTTCATATCTACATGAGAGATAGTTCGAGGCTCTCTCAGTGGGGTGGCTCCATCACGGGCGTAAACAACTACTGGAGCGCGTGTAGCTGTAGGTAGGGGTTTAACTGAAAATTTTAGCCATTCTACGCCAATTACCAACGCGAACAAGGCGCTGACACCACCAACACCATAAGCTGTCCAACTTGCAGCTTTGACATACCAGGCTGGTGGATCGACGTATTGTAAGCGCACAGAAGCGGCGAGTTCTGGGGGTCCCAGAGTCAGAATATCGCCGTGACGTAGTTCTAGGGAATTAACACGACGCTTGCCACGATAAATGCCATTGGTGGAGTTTTCGTCTTTGATGACGAAAACTGGTGTGCGCTGAGTAGAATTGCGCGATAGTGACAGGTGAATTTGGCTGACAACAGGGTTACGGACGACGATATCGCTGGATTTGGAGCTACGACCGAGAATATAGCGATCGCCCAACAGTGGATACACCTCTGCTTTATCCGCCCCCGCATCCTGCACCCAGAGTTCTGGTACTTTGGCATTAGGCTTGAGCGCCAGTTTGGAAAAATCAACCCTAGCTTGGATAGTATGGACTGCTTGAGTCAGTTGACCAATTAACGTTTGTGGCTTGTGAGGGGGTTGGGGAGAACTCATCGGCTATTCACATCACACTTTTTAGTGAAGAATGGGGCGAATTACAATTTTAGATGTTAGTCTTTCATCATTTTACTCATAAGCCAAAGCATAAATTAGCTATACGGTAATTTTTGATCCAATTTATACTTAATATTGCCTTTTAGTCTGAATAAGCTTGTGATTTTTATCACTTACTTACAGAAGCATAATTTTTTTTATTCTTAAATGCTTGTTATCTATAGCGTTTTTACTTAAATGACTAGCAGTATAGATTTTAGGATTGTGCTTATAAACACTAGTTGCTAACAAAGGACAGATTTAATTTTTACAGATTTTACATATTCACATATTCTGCGACAAACTGAAATATATTCATTTAGGAAGATTTTCTAAATCTCATTATCTGTTTTAATGGGCCGAGTGTTCCGTTGAGGTAAATTTCAGAATGATGGGAAAATCTCTGACCCTGATTGGTACAGCTCTATCCTTGGCTCTAACCACTAATATTGCCGTAGCCGAATCCAGTAAATCCCCCATAGCTCAATCCAGTAGCGAATCTACTAGCGCACCAACGGAAATCAAGATGTCGCCAGAAGGTATGAAAATTCTGTGCGAGTATTTTCCGCTTAACTCTCGCTGTCCCGGCGGCACAGCACTTACCCCTGGTGCGGCTCCTGGTAGCACTACAGCACCAGCAGAAACCACACCTAGCACTGCTCCTGGTAGCACTACAGTACCAGCAGAAACCACACCGAGTAACATCACTCCTCCCGATAGCACTACAGCACCAGGAAGCGTTACCCCACCTGATAGTGGAACTCCCGAAAGCACTCCAGCACCAGGAAGTGTTACCCCACCTGCACCTGGCGCTCCTAGTAACTTAACTCCAGCACCAGGAAGCGTTACCCCACCTGAACCTGGCGCTCCTAGTAACTTAACTCCAGCACCAGGAAGTGTTACTCCAACTGAACCTAGCACTCCTAGCAACTTGACTCCAGCACCAGGAACTACTCCAACTGAACCTGGCACTCCTAGCAACTTAACTCCAGCACCAGGAACCGTTACTCCATCTGAACCTGGCGCTCCTACAGAACCAGGTGCCAACTCTCCAAGTACTCCATCTACTGCTCCTGCCACAGGTAAATAAATTAAAAGCTGGATACGTCTGACATACTAATTTACCATCAGCGATCGCCTGTGCATCTTGACTTTCTGCACCAGTTATGAAAACTGGTGTAGGATATAAATCCAAATCTCTGGAACCCATAAATCAAGTCTTTGCATATAGGACTGAGCTATGGTTTCAGTAATTAATAGCCTGGGATTAATCATCCCAGGCTTAATAGTTTAATCCAACCTGCCAGTTGAAGTTGGTGTTTTTTGGAAGGAAGCAATTAACAGGAAAACAATACCAATACTAATAAAGGAATCTGCCACATTAAATACAGGAAAGCTAATCAGGCGAAAATCAAGAAAATCAACGACATGGCCTAAAACAAAGCGATCAATACCGTTGCCCATAGCTCCACCTAAAATTAAGCCATAGCCCAACTGATCCCATAAATTTAATGTTGGGCCAAACAAGGCCAACGCTATCAATACCAAACTCACTCCTAAAGATAGCCAGCGCAACCATTCTACTTTCCCACTTAACAGACTAAAGGCGGCACCAGTGTTAGTAACATAGGTGAAGTGAAATATTCCAGTTAAGAGTGGTAGTGTTTGCCCCAAACTGAAGGTTTGTACCACCCAGTATTTTGTTATTTGGTCTAGGAAAAAAGCTATAAAGGCAGCAATCCAGAAAAGGCGGTTTTTTAAACGCATGAAACTAGGGGCTAGAGACTAAGGACTAAGGACTAAGGACTAGGGGATAAGAAAATTGTAAATTTCTTGCCCCTAGCCTCTAGCCCCTTGATGACTAATAAAACATTAAGTGACGCAATATATATGCTATTACAGTAACGGCACAGACCACACTTAATTGCCCTGGTAGTGCAAACCAAGAGTATCTGAGGATTGCTTGCATCAAAGGTAGATTTTCTGTGCCTTTCCACTGAAAAATATAACTAATAATCAAATAACTAATACCGCATAGATGTAGAGTTAACAAGCCACAGATGCAACTAAAGGCAAGAGTTTCTAGTCGAGGTCTAGCTTTAAAGGCAACTAAGCCACAAATCCAAGCTCCAGGAATAAAGCCTAGTAGATAGCCAAACTGAGACAGCTTAACATAACCAATACCACCTCCATCAGCAAATACAGGTAATAAGGTTAACCCCATCACTAAATAGGCAATTTGCGAGAGCGCACCGGCATTTTTGCCCCCTAAACAACCTACTAACAGTACTGCGCCAATTTGAAAAGTGACACCTAAAGAAAAAGTCTGAATTCCGTGCTTACTCCAATTCCAAGGAAAGGTGATGCCATAAGCTTCTAAGAAGGTACCACCCATTGTCAGGAGTAAGCCAATCATAGACCATAGTAATTGATTGGAAGCAGCAAACATTTATCAGGCAACCAGGAAAAGGCAAAAAGGAAAACCAACAGCAACTAGGATGTTCATTAGTATTAAAATGAAATTTGTGCTGACACCTCTAAGAATTAGCATATTTTTTTTTGCCTTTTTGGTATGTAACTTTTCAGTTCTACTAATTATGACTTAGGTGTCTATAGCTGTAATTTTATTGACTGAAGCGTAGTCTGATCTGGTATTTGACCTAATACATGGTAAAGTTAGCAAAATTTAGTATTTAAACTAAGTTTTTAGATTCAGCGCCAATTTATGCTAAAAATTGTTAAATATGCTTCTTTAATTCACTTTTTTTAGCGATCGCCTCGCCTACTCTCCATAAAATAGGCAATTTATAGTTTTCCTTCTGCTTTATCTAAATTAGTTCACTGTCTAAATTTAGATTGTTTAGTTATGAATTTAAGTCTGCTTAGACCTATAAGCAGCAATAACTTTCATAAAATTCCAAAATTTATTAAGCTTTAAATAATAACACAATTTATTATTAGACCAAAAAAGTGACGTTATAAATCAAGTTTTGCAAATATATGTAACCAAATTACTGTGGTACTATTGGTAATGTGTGACTAAAGCACCAGTATAAATTTTATCAAGCAAAAGCAGAAACGAGTGTTTGTTCTTCATTAAAAAAAACAAGCTTTTTTTACTTTGTTAACCTATCCTTTACCTTTACCTTAATCCTTTAGGGGTATTCTTAGAGGCGCTCACCTGAAAAGTTACCCAAACATTGATAGCGATGCCTTCACCTCTTAGTGTAACAAAAATTCATCGCCTCACAGCTTCGGTTTCAGTGTTAGCACTGATAATCAGCCTAGCTGCATGTGGCGGACAGCAAAATCCAGATAATACAGCCACAAAGGATACCCCTTCTGGCACTGCTACAGATACTACTGCCTCCAGTACAACCAAATTAGATTTGGGTGGAAATCTCAAGTTAAGCGGGGCTGGTGCATCTTTCCCAGCACCACTATATGATACATGGTTTACCGATCTAAACAAAAAATATCCAAATCTGCAAGTTGACTATGCCTCAGTTGGTAGCGGTGCCGGAGTTGAGCAATTTATCAAAGGGACTGTAGACTTTGGTGCCAGTGATGTTGCCATGAAGGATGAAGAAATCCAGAAGGTACCAGCGGATAGGGGCGTTATTTTACTGCCTGTAACTGCTGGTAGCATCGTGCTAGCTTACAACTTGCCAGATGTTGCAGAACTAAAGCTACCACGAGCCGTTTACGCTGATATTCTACTAGGCAAAATCACGTCTTGGGATGATCCCCAAATTGCCAAGGCTAACCCAGGTGCAAAGCTTCCTAAAGAGAAAATCACAGTTGTTTATCGTTCAGATGGTAGCGGAACAACAGGTGTGTTTACAAAACACCTCAGCGCTATTAGCCCGGAGTGGAAGACTAAAGTTGGTGAAGGCAAAACTGTCAACTGGCCTAGCGGAGTTGGTGCGAAGGGGAATGAGGGTGTTACCGCCCAAATCCAACAAACACAAGGTTCTATTGGTTATGTCGAGTACGGCTATGCCAAACAAAATAGTCTTAAGTTTGCTGCTTTGGAAAACAAAGGTGGTAAGTTTGTTGTTCCTAGTGAGGAGTCAGCCTCTAAAACTCTGGCATCAGTAACTCTACCGCCCGATCTCCGCGTCTTTATTTCCGACCCAGAAGGGGCCGATTCTTATCCCATCGTCACTTACACCTGGATTTTGGCTTACAAGAAATATCCCAATGCGGCAAAAGCTAAGGCAGTTGAAGCTGCGATCGAATACGCTTTAACTGAGGGCCAAAAACAGGCTACAACATTAGGGTATGTTCCTTTACCCCAAAATGTGATCGCAAAGGTGGCTGCGGCTGCGGATCAAATTAGTCCAGACTATAAAATCGCTGTTGGTAGTGGTACTAGCGCTAGCAAGTAGCTACAGTGAAGACATGAGGCATTGTTAGACAATAATTTTTAAACTGGTTATTAAACTAGTTTTAAAAGACGATGAGGCAACAATTTCGTTTAGTTAGATGGTTGCCTCGCATATCTTCCTCTGATTTAATTGTGAAAGTCGGTAGTCATGACTACAAATTCTCAAAATCTTTCATCAGCGACAAAAAATCGCTCTGATGTAGAAAAATCTCTAGATCGCGGTTTTATCTGGCTAACTAAAATTTTTGCCTTTGGGGTTGCTGCCACTTTATTATGGATCGGCTTCCAAGTTGCAATTGCTTCTGGACCTGCCATCCAAAAGTTTGGTGCTAGCTTTTTAGCTAACACCACTTGGAACCCAGTTAATGATAGCTACGGGGTGCTACCTCAAATTTATGGAACTCTCTTGAGTTCTTTTATTGGTTTACTGATAGCTGTACCGATTGGAGTTGGTACTGCTATTGTACTAAGCGAGGATTTTTTACCCGCAAAAGTGAAGTTGGTACTAGTTTTTGCAGTAGAACTGCTTGCAGCTATTCCCAGCGTTGTCTACGGCGTGTGGGGTATTTTTGTTTTAGTGCCTATTTTAACTAGCTTGGGAAAATGGCTCAATAGTTACTTTGGCTGGATACCATTTTTTAGCACCCCCCCTACAGGACCAGGAATGTTACCAGCAGGAGTCATATTAGCAATTATGACTTTGCCCATCATCACAGCTCTATCGCGCGATGCTTTGATTTCTATACCCTCCAGTTTGCGCCAAGCCGCCGTAGGACTAGGAGCGACCCGATGGGAAACTATCTTACAAATTCTGATTCCAGCAGCCTTTTCGGGTATAGTTAGCGCTGTGATGCTGGCACTCGGTCGGGCAATGGGAGAAACAATGGCTGTGACAATGTTGATTGGTAATTCCAACAACATTAGTATCTCACTGTTAGCACCAGGCAATACGATTTCTTCTCTACTAGCAAATCAATTTTCCGAAGCTAGTGGTTTGCAAGTTTCGGCTTTAATGTACGCTGCTTTAGTTCTATTCTTCTTGACCTTGGTAGTTAATATCATGGCCGAGTTTATCGTTCTGAGAGTCAAGCGACTGTAGCTTAGTTTTGGGTTGAATTATGACTTCTAGTTTTCCAGAGCGCAGTCTAACTCGCGCTCCTATGTCTCAAAGGACACTGTTTAATACAGTAATGACTGTAGTCGCATTTATCTGTGGGCTATTGGCACTTGTGCCTTTGCTAGCAGTACTTTCTTACGTCATTATTCAAGGTTTTAGCAGTTTGAGTCCCAGCCTCTTTTTTGAACTGCCACCCAAAGCTTTACAACAGGGGGGAGGCTTTGGCAATGCAATATTGGGCACATTATTAATGGTAGGAATTGCTGCCCTAATTAGTATCCCATTTGGTGTTTTGGCGGCGATTTACATCACAGAATTTAGCTCGGCCCAAGTCGCGAGATGGGTACGTTTTGCGGCTAACGTCCTGAGTGGAGTGCCGTCAATCATTGCTGGAGTATTTGCCTATGGCATTGTAGTTTTGACACTAGTAAAGTTAAACTTAGGATCGTACTCTGCTTTAGGTGGAGGGTTTGCACTGGCAATTTTGATGTTGCCAATTATTGTCCGAACCACTGATGAAGCCTTGCAGTTAGTATCGCAAGATTTGCGACAAGCATCTGTAGGGTTAGGGGCAACTAACTTTCAAACAGTAACACAAGTAGTTTTGCCAGCAGCTCTACCTGCGATTGTAACTGGGGCAACGCTAGCGATCGCCAGAGCATCTGGAGAAACCGCACCTTTACTATTTACTGCGCTATTTTCCAATTTTTGGCCTGGTAGCTTATTTGAACCCACAGCTTCTCTTGCTGTTTTGGTTTACAAATATGCTATTTCTCCGTTTAAAAATTGGCAATCACTAGCTTGGGCAGCATCTTTGATTTTGGTATTGATGGTTCTAATCACAAGTATCATTGCTCGCTGGGCTACTCGCAAAAAAGCTTAGGGAAACGGCTTACACATAGCGGATTTGTATCGCTAAAACTAATACTGCACTTAATTTATGGCTACCAATATTAGCACAGTCAATGGTACTGAAACTGTTTTACGCACCGAAAACCTCAACGTTTACTACGGCAAATTTTTAGCCTTGCAGAATATTTGGCTAGATATACCAAAAAATCAGGTTACAGCCTTTATCGGCCCTTCTGGTTGTGGTAAAAGTACCTTGTTGCGATGCTATAACCGCCTCAATGACCTGATTGAGTCATTTCGGGCAGAGGGTAAAATACTTTTTTACGATAAAAACTTGTACGCATCCGATATTGATCCTGTAGAAGTACGTCGGAGAATTGGGATGGTGTTTCAAAGACCAAACCCCTTTCCCAAATCAATTTATGACAACATTGCTTTTGGAGCCAAAATCAATGGCTACAAAGGTAATATGGATGAATTAGTAGAACGGAGTTTGCGGCAAGCGGCTTTGTGGGACGAAGTTAAAGATAAGCTACGACAAAGTGGTTCGTCTTTATCAGGTGGACAACAACAAAGGTTATGTATTGCTCGTGCGATCGCAGTCCAACCTGAAATTATATTAATGGATGAACCTTGCTCCGCTCTTGACCCTATTTCCACCTTGCGGGTTGAAGAATTAATTCATCAGCTGAAAGAGCAATATACCATCGTTATCGTTACCCATAATATGCAGCAAGCAGCGCGGGTTTCTGATAAGACAGCCTTTTTTAATGTCAAAACTACTGAGTCAGGAAGTCGTAACGGATACATGGTAGAATACGACGCAACAGAACTAATTTTCAACAATCCTCAGCAGCAAGATACCAGAGATTACGTTAGCGGCAGATTTGGATAAATACTGCACATTGTTGATATTAGAGCAATGAGGGATACTCGGAAATCAGAGCTGTGCGAGATTCCTCTAGTTTTTTAATTTATTCGCCAAGGTTAGCGTAGGCGTAGCCCGCCGCAGGCATCGCTTAATCGATTATGGCTGTTTCTCGCTCAAGAAAAGCAAGAATTAAGCTGTTTAATACAATACTTGCATTAATTGGGTGGGGTACGACACCCAGTCCAAAAATTTTTAGTGAAAATATGAGGTGTATTTACACCGTGATGCACTAGGTGATTTTAAAGTTTTTTCTAAGCGGGCGGCGGGAATCGAACCCGCATTAATAGCTTGGAAGGCTATAGTTTTACCACTAAACTACGCCCGCAAATTTCCAACTTTATAAATATAACACAGTAGTTGGAAAAATTCAAGCGTCTAATTGGAATTAACAGGCTGGATTTTGATTCGTACAAACAAATTGCTCAAATCTGGTTTTGTGCCATCGTTGTTATGAGCGGCAAGAAAGTTTTCTGTCTTGAAAACATCATTGAGAATTCGTTCGTATGTGCTTTTTTCACTTTGTAGTGTTACAGGTTCTATTTCTAGAACTACAGCCTGTTGAAAGTTGCCATTGCGATCAATTATTAAACTAACAAGCATTTGTGCTGGCTTAACTTCAGAATCGCCAGGTAGAAAACTTGAGTCTAGTTGTTTTGTGTTGCTTCCCGTGTATGAAGCGATAACGTCGGGTAGAGCATCTTGTCGAAATCCTCTTGTTTGTATGAACTTAATCATTTCATCTCTAAGCAAAGGGGCTACTATTGCTACCGATGCTCCCCCAGTAGGAGTTGGTGGAGTTTCCCTAGTTGAAGTTGTTGGAATTTCTCTAGTCGAAGTTGGTGGAGTTTTTCTGTTTTCAGCTTCCGAAACTGGTGGATTTGATGGAATACCTGTTGGTAGTGCCGTTCCCTTTCCCAATTTGATTTCTTGACGGCGATTCCAAGGTAGATTACCGATTGGAATTGTAGGTGTCGGTTTTGGTGTAACTGTTGCTTTTGGTGTAACTGTCGGTTTTGGCGTAACTGTCGGTTTTGGCGTAACTGTCGGTTTTGGCGTAACTGTTGATTTCAGTGTGGTTGTCGGTTTTGGTGTAGCTGTTGCTTTCAGTGTAACTGTCGGTTTTGGTGTAACTGTAGGAACTCTCTGTTTTCTATTAGGTTGAGAGGCGTAAATTCGACTCTTTTGCTGGAGATTATCAGCAGAATTTATTGCGTCAAAATCTTGATTTCTTCTTGGCGTAGTTCGTGGTGAACGCGCTGATACAGACTTTTGAGTTATGGATGCTGGCTTTTGCGAAACTCTTTTGACTGTTGATTTTGATTGAGGAGCAATATCTATCAATTCAATGGGAACAGCAGATTGACTTTGCTGAGGAAACCACAGACTAAATGCATTAGATGAGCGCATCAGCCAGAATGCCAGCAAGTGCAGAGAGACTGAACCTATAACGACAGAAATCCACAAAGCTGGTGGATCCGTGTGTCGCCTCCAGACTTTGGTTGGAATTGGAGTTTTGTCTGCAACCAATGGTGTCATATTATATAAACTGGATATGATTAGGCACTTTTACTCATTGCTAATGCTTTAAAATACCAGTCTAAATTTTAGCGATTAACCATTACCTCTGGTGTAACAGCAAAGGTCAAAACAGTTTCATCTACTCCTTTAAGCTCTAATGGACTACCTTTAGTAATTTCTTCTTCCTGCAAATAATCTGCCACGGCAGCAGAAACCAAGATAGTACCGGGAAGAGCGGCAGCTTGCAATCTGGCAGCAATATTCACACTTGGACCAATAGCAGTATAGTCGGCACGTTCAGCACTACCAAACATCCCCACAACAGCCGTACCTTGATGAATACCGCACCGAAACTGTACGCTAGTAAGTCTGTCACCATCGAATACACCTTGCTCTCGCCAGCGCTGGTTCAAGTCAGCCAGTGAGCGGTGCATTGCTCTTGCTGTATTGATGGCACGACGTACCTGTTCATTGGGGGTTAGTTCTTCCGGCGCTCCATATAAAGCTAAAATAGCATCTCCCATAAATTTATCTACAGTGCCGCCATTACCAAATACAACCTTAGTCATAGCTTCTAAATATTCATTTAGCAATTCTGCGACTCGCCGGGATCTGAGAGTATTTGATAGCTGTGTAAAACCCACGATGTCACTAAACAAAACTGTAATTAAGCGTGGTTCTGGGCGCAAATCTAATGTTAAATCTCCGGTTGCGGCTTTTTGCACCAATACAGCCGGTAAAAAGCGCTTTAATACTGATTCTGTTAAATAAGTATTTAACTCCACAATTCGTCGTTCATTTTCTTTTAATGCTAAAAGATTCCGAACTTCCGCTAAAAGTTCCCGGTCATTGAATGGTTTTGCTAAATAAGCATCCGCCCCATGTTCTGTACCTTCGATGCGGGTTTCTTCGTCAACTTTCGCTGTCAGTAGAATAATGGGCGTTCCTTTCAGCTTTTCCTCATTGCGGATCATCTGAATCATCTCAAGTCCGCTCACCAAAGGCATCATTAAGTCAGTCACAATCAAGCTGGGTATAATTTCCTTAGCTAAACTGTGCCCTTCATAACCGTTACGAGCTGTGCGTACATAATAACCGTTACGGCGGAAAATTTCAGATACATAAGTTCGCAAATCCGGGTTGTCATCTACAACTAAAATTGAGTGCTGAGTCTTAAGTGCTGAGTCTTGAGTATCAATATTAGGAGAGAGATTTATTGTAATATCTTCAATATTGTCTGTTGTTGACTCTACCAGTTCTAAATCAGCCAATTCTACGCTAGCGCGGCTTGTATTCACTTCGGCAGGCGTTTCTAGTACTTGCTGTACGGGTAAATGACCATTTCCAGTCACAAGCCATAAACTAAAGGTAGTACCTTGGCCGTAAACTGATTCCACAGTAACGTGGCCACCATGCAATTCTACCAATTCTTTAACTAAGGCTAAACCCAAACCACTGCCTTCATAGGAACGGTTTGCTGAACCTTCAGCTTGGCGGAAGCGCTCAAATAGGTGGGGAATTTGTTCTTTAACAATGCCAATTCCCGTATCTTGTACTTGTAATATGCAACGATCTTGTTCAGATTTTAGTCTGACACCGATCGTGCCACCTTCGGGGGTAAACTTCATGGCATTTGATAGAAGGTTATAAACCACCTTGTCGAATTTTTCCATGTCCAAGTATACCGGAGAACATTCATCTAACTGGGTGGCGAGATGCAGTCTCTTCTTCTCACAGTAGGGACGAAAAGATTCCACAATTTGGCTGACAAATTCGACTAAATCGCAGGGATGGAAACTAGGCTGCATTCTTCCCGCATCTAGGCGTTGTAAATCCAGAAGTTGATTTACCAGTCGTAGCAAGCGCCGAGAGTTACGCAGGGCGATCGCACTTTGGGAGTAAGATAATCCTTCACCAGCCGCCACCGCTGACTCTAAAGGCCCTTGAATCAAGGTGATCGGTGTGCGGAACTCATGGGAGATATTTTGGAAAAATTCGGTTTTTTGTTTATCTAACTCCAGTAAGCGTTCAGCTTGTTGGCGAGTTTTTTGATACAGGTGTGACTGTTGCACAGCGATCGCCGCTTGAGCTGCTACTGCTTTCGCCAAATCGATATCAGATGGCAACCATTGACGTACTTTTTTACCTTCATGCAAGGTAATACTACCGATACATTTACCATCAGCCAATAATGGTACAAACATTAGCGATCGCGCTGGCATTTTTAACGGCAAATTAAAACCCTGTATATCTGAGGGAGAATGGCTTACATTCCCAATTACCACAGGTTCATGTGTCTGTAGCATTTGTTGGAGGATGGGATTCTCTTGTATAGATGATTGAGAATAGGGTAATCTCTGGGGTGATAGGTGGTTATTGTCTGGGGCTGGCGATGCCTGCGGCGGGCTGTGCCTACGTAAACTTTCCAAATGTTGAAAACTGTCATACAAGGCAACACACTCGACAAACTCATCTTCTTCTGTCCACAAAGACAGAACGCAACCATCGACCTGTAAAGCTTGTCCCAGTTGTTGAGTAATAGCCGCAAAGATATCTTGGGGGTCTAGACTAGAGCGAATCGCGCTAGTAATTGTATTAATTAAACTTTCTCGCTTGGCAAGGGCACGTACTTGTTCGTAAGCATAAGCTTGAGACAAAGCTAAGGCTGCCTGATCCGCTACCATCAACACTAGCTGCACCTCATCCTCTCCCCAGAAGCGGGGCACAGAACACTGGTGCAGTGCCAGCACTGCCATCAGTTCTTGTTGGCAGATCAATGGCACAACTAAACTAGAACAAATATTAGCCGCAGCAAAAGCTTCCCCACGTTCGCGCAGTTCGGGAGTATTACCGTGAATACGTTCATCATCGGTTATATCGTGAATCACTTGGACTTCGCGGGTTTCCCACACCGTCTGAGCCAAAACAGTCAGAGGGGTAGAAGGGGAGAGGGACACAGCAGAAGAATTATTTGCCTGTACCTCTGCTGGTGTGTGTTCCCCTGCTTCTTCTGAGAGAGCTTTCTGATAAATAAATCCTTTATCCGTCAACTGCTCATCTTGGAAGGGACGCAACAGACAGACATCCACCTCCAACATGTGACCCACTGTATCTACAATTGCCTGCAAAATTTGTCTGTAGTCTAAAGCACTACGAATCGTATTTGTGACAGTATTCAGCAGTGACTCTTGTCGGAGTGTGCGTGTAAGTTCGCGGGTGCGGGCTTTGAGGACATTGTGAGTATCCAAAGCTTGGCGTACCACAGCTTTAAGTTCCTCTGCTTCCCACGGTTTGGTGACATATTTAAAGACCTTACCAGCGTTGATTGCTTCCACCAAGTCTTCGACATCGGTGTAGCCAGTTAAAATAATCCGGATAATATCTGGATATTGAGTTGCTGTCAGGCTCAAAAATTCTGTACCGCTCATCATTGGCATTCGCTGATCGGAGATGATCACCGCGACCTCTCCCTCTTGAGCCAGCAGATCGAGGGCCGCAGGGCCAGAGGTTGCCCTTAGCACCTTATAGTCGCGATAGAAGGTGCGATAAAGCAAGTCAAGGTTGTCTGGCTCATCATCGACAACCAAAATTTTAGGCTTACTGTTTGCTTGGGATTTCATGCACCGCTTTCCTGCTGCAACGGCAGTCGGATAAAGAATAATCTGATCAGGGAAGGATTTTTCTGAGTCAGGTAAGAACAGAGCATTTCCACCAATAAGGCTCTTTGGCTACATGACTGCTGAGTGTAGGAGCGTTTACTCACGGTAATTCGTTTCAATTGCTTATACCTATTACCGCTTGCTTTAGTGCAGTGTAATTGCTTTCATAGTCAGTTATAGGGTTATAGAGTCGATCCTTGCTAGTCAAATCTTCTTTCACCTCCTGCGAGCAATGTCTAATACTACATACAGCACTCATAGCTAGCTGAAAAATCCAGATGAAGCTGCATATTAAGTTTTCCCTCCGCAGCAGTTGTACTAACACTTGCACGTCAATTTTATTTATGCTAGTCATGGTAGAGTCAGCAAAATTAAAACAATAAGATTTAAAACCAAAGTATACTATTAGACAAATACCTCTTTCTAATTTAGCAATCAGAACTATCATTAAGACAAGTGGTATTGGTGAAGAAGTTAGGGATAGGAATCTGCAATATTCCTGCCTAGTATCTGTACAGCCTGTTTCTATTACTTAGCAGCAAAGTCTTGTTGGTGTAGCGCCAATTGCATAAATAAGTTCAGTATTACAACTTAAAGATGGTTTACAACCAAAGTTGGTTGTTAGTGTACTTACTTAACAATTTTGTAGGTAATGCTTACAGGTAAGTTATGCTATATATCTACCCATTAACCTAAATCTGTACGATTTACAGATTTTTTTGTGGTAAACAGACTGATATACTCCCTATCTCAAGCAAGGGATGCATCTAATCCTACTGAACTTAAGATTGTAGCTTTATGAAGCTGTAACTTCTGAGACTCTTTCAAAAAGACGGACTATAAAGCGCCAAACTAAAGTGTAAAACTTTGTATGCTTATAAGCAAAAGCAAATGAGCAGTCTTAGGTCAGTTCAATCTACTGGGAATATATAAAGTTTTTATGCGGTTAAAAGGGTGTTTGAGGATATTTGAGAAAATTTTCGTTGAATAAAATCAATACTAAACTAGCTTTGAAATATCGGTCTTTTCATCCATACCAGCAACAGCCAATCGATCCAGCCTGCTGCGAATTTCAAATTCGTACAGCTACACCTACTGATTTGATCGGTGTTTCCCAAATTATTGCTGAAAGCTTTCACTCCCAAAAAGGTATGTGGGGATGGGCTTTTCCATTGTTACGTCTGGGTATTTACGAAGACTTAAGGCATCGGATGACATCACCTCTACCCCGTCATATTTGTTTAGTCGCCTTGGAAGCTACTAGCGGTGCGGCTAATAACTTAGTAGGAAGTGTAGAACTGGGTGTACGTTATAGTGATTCGTGGGGTCAGGCTGGCATAGGTTTTCCTTACTTATCTAATTTAGCGGTTCATCCAAAATACCGTAGACATGGTGTGGCTTCAGGATTACTGACTAGCTGTGAAAAAGTTTCCCGCGAATGGGGATTTCAAGACTTATATCTTCACGTTTTAGAAAATAATCATCAGGCAAGGCAACTTTATTTCAAGGTGGGATATCGGGTACATAAAGTCGAATCAAATTGGAATACATTTTTATTAGGACGCTCAAGCCAGATATTATTGCACAAGCATCTGAGTGCTAATTTCAGTATCTGAATTTTTGTAAATTTTTATTTTCTAATTAGTTTGGAGAAAATCTATCATCAATATGAGCAACCAAAGTATAGATTAACCTAATTAAAAAATTAGCCAATGTTAGCTAAATAGATTGATATGTATAACTTTAGATAATTGGTTTAAGTAGATTTTATTGGGATTTTTATTATTTATTCTAAAATAATATCACTAAAAAACTTCACCGAAATAATTAAGTGTTACAATTTTTCAGTTTTAACCTGTCATTAAATAATAACCATTTTAGAGTATTTTATATAGATAGAATAGATGATTACAATAGAATATAGATGTACGAATACCTTATTAAATAAGCGATCCCTCATAATAACTTTGTAATTAAGATATTCATCTTTATAAAAACTTTAATAAAACACTCTCTAAATTTGGGGACAAATCTGGTTATATCTCATAAAATATGATCACTCAATTACTAAGCAATGTGTATTTATTACTATCTTAGTGAAATTGACCAAAAGACTCTTGATAATAAAAGAATTCAAAAATCTGATTTGACATCAAAGCTAGTTACTTTTTGAAGTGCATACTACTACCAAATTCGTTGAAAGTTTAAAAAACATGGATAGCGAACAGCATCGACGCTATCAAATCTCTATGGTATCAACTTATTACCCTAAAACTAGTTTCCTTGACTCTGTTGTCATGCCAGATGGAACTGAGCAATCGCAAGGCTCGGATATCCTTACACGTTTACACAGTGGAGAAGTTTTCATTGTCAATAGTCGTAGACGGAATGGATTAATCCTCTTTAAACGCTACCATGCAGAGTTTGCTGGGCCTGGGGCTGCTGTGGGTGGGGATTACGACTGTGATTGCCAAAGGGCACTGCCCATAGGTAATCTGTCTTTGTTAACCCCCGATTCTAATGAAGAACGCCAGAAGGCTTACTTGATTAGGCGACAGTGGATTCGATTGATCAAACAAATTACAGAAAACCCAATACCTGGGCAGCGAGTTCAGAAAATTCTCGATCAATTTGAACAATACTTTCCACCCGAAATAGTGGCTCTTTTGCCGGATCTTGCTTTTGCTCTTTTGGTAGGTGTGCTGCCACAAACGGTAGGATTAGTACGTCGTTTGGGCAGTGAGATGGATAGCCGATTTAATTATTGAGTGAATTGCTAAAATTCCAAATCGGCTATTGCTGCTTGGACTCTAGTAATCGTGCGGGCGTTTTCCTCTATTGTTCCAACAGTAATTCGCAATCCTCCGCTAATGTGTCGTACAAGAGTGCCGAGTTTTCTAAGTTTCTGGTGGAAAGTTTTTAGCACAGCATCTTGTGAATTTAAGCCATTAGGTTTAAGGCGTAGGTAAATAAAATTAGCAGCACTTGCGGTAATTTGTAGTTCTGGTTGCTGGGATAAAATTTCGATGAGTTTGGATCGTTCACTCAAGGTTTGGGGAATTGACTCCAGTAAGAGGGTACGGTTTTGTAAAGCAACTAATGCTGCTGCTATGGAAAAGCTGGGAAGATTGTAAGGTAAGCGAACTTTTTCTAAAATGGCGATCGCTTCGGGATGAGCAACGCAATAACCAACACGGAGAGATGCCAATCGGAAAGCTTTAGAAAAAGTGCGTAATATTACCCAGTTGGGGCGCTGCGCTAATTCACCTACTAGGGTAGTTTGACTAAATTCAAAGTAAGCTTCATCAATTACTACCAAAATATGTTCGCTCAGACTTCTTAACCATGCCAACTCTGCCGTCGTTAAGCTATTGGCAGTCGGCGAATTTGGATGTACTACGAAAACTACGCGAATGGGTGGATTTTGAGTTTGTTCGATCGCAGACTGTGCGGCTTTTAAGTCAATTTCAAAATTTGTTTCGTCTCTACCCACCGTTACGACAGGAATTCCCAAAGTTTGTGCCAAAATTCCGTACATAGAGAAAGTAGGATTGGCAACGAGAATTGAACCTTCTCTTCCTAAACAAGTGGCGATTAATAAAGAGCGGATTAGTTCATCGGAACCATTTCCAACAGAAATATTGGCAGCAGTATTGGATAGCGGGAAAGCGGCTGATTCATTGACGTATTCTGCGATCGCATCCTTAAGGGTTTCATGTCCACCATCAGGATAACGATTTGTTTCAATTACTTGCTGATATGTCCAGGCTAGTTTTTCTTTTAACTCAGGTGGTAAATCGTAGGGGCTTTCATTTGTATCCAGGCGATCAAACTGTGTAGAGACAGAATCGGCTGTATCACTGCTGGGGTGAGGTTTATAGGCGGTAAATTGGGCTAAATCTGACCGAATGAAGGGAAGCATAATTTTAGTCATTAGTCATTAGTCATTGGTCATTAGTCATTAGTCATTAGTCATTAGTAACTAAACAAAGGAGAAATGACTAAGGACGTTAGTTATGTGAGAGTCTAATATTTTACAACTTCAAGGTAATTGGCAAAAGAGGCGAATTACCTGCCAAATATTTTCCATAACATCACCCAAGGCATGGTCACTGTCGAGTTCGACTAACTCCACCCAAGAACGGCAACGCGCAAAGTCACGACTAGCTTCGATGGGAATAACTTCATCCTTTTTTCCATGCAAAATTAGGGTAGGTATAGAAAGTTGCAAAAATTTTTCTTGGTATTGGGCAGCATCTATAACGAAATCATAACTTAAAGGAATTGATCGCTCCTCTCCATAGTGGTAGACCATGATATATTTTTCGTGCTGCCAACGCTGTACTTCTTCATAGCCTAGCTTGGGCAACCAATGGGATAAAAATCCAAAAGCTGGTGCTAGCAGCACAAGGCGTTCTACTTGTAAATATTGCTGTCCTAAGTGTGCAGCGGTCAAACCACCTAAACTTGAGCCAATCAGGGTTACTGGTGTAGAATCATTACTAAATTCTGCGGCAACTTGAGCGATCTGACGAGTGATTGTTAACTGCGAAAAATCGCCAGCATTGAGATCGGGGATTTTGAGCTTTGTTTGAATTTTGAAAAAGCGATCGCCTATATCCCGCGCTTTGGCAGAATTAGGACTGGAAGCGAAACCGTGAAGATATATATATTGCAAAGCGTAGATAGTTAGGAGTTAGGGCTAATTAAGTTAAGAATTTTAAGTTATGAGTTTTTTTATTCAACTCATAACTCATAACTCTTAACTCTTAACTCCTAACTCTTTCTTATTACCGCATTGTGACAAATTCTTCGGCTGAGGAGGGATGGATACCAACGGTGGCATCAAAGTCTTTTTTAGTTGCGCCCATCTTCACGGCGATCGCTACACCTTGGATGATCTCAGCTGAACTATCGCCCACCATGTGAGCGCCTAGCACTTTTTCAGTGTTGCTATCAACCACCAACTTCATCATTGTTTTTTCTTGCTTACCAGTCAAGGTATAGTACATGGGGCGAAAGCGAGTGCGATAAATTGTTACCGCATCACCGAGTTTTTCACGTGCTTCGGCTTCTGTCAAGCCTACTGTTGCAGCTTCTGGGTTAGAAAAAATGGCTGTGGGAACAGTTTTGTGACTGAATTCGCGGCGATTATTGCCGAATTCACTATCAGCAAAGGCGCGACCTTCGCCAATGGCCACAGGAGTCAAATTGATTCGGTCTGTGACATCGCCAACGGCAAAGATATTCGGTTGATTAGTTTGACTATATTCATTGACTGCGATCGCACTTGTGGTCGGGTATCCAGGCCCTTCGATAGAACTAGCAACAACATCAACCCCAGCGTTTTCTAAACCTAGTCCATCTACATTGGGAGTTCGACCAGTCGCCACTAAAAATACATCCGCGATTATTGGTTCTTGGTCTTCCCCTGATAAAGTAAGTTTAAACCCTTCCGCCACACGTTCAACTGTTTTTACCACATTATTCTTAATCAGCCGAATTCCGTGATTTGTCATCCCCTCTTCAATTTCTGTGCGGACATCTTCATCAAACCCATTCAAAATCTTGTCACCTCTGGTAATTTGTGTCACTTCAGAACCCAAACCGCGCATAATACACGCAAATTCCGTGCCGATATAACCAGCGCCAAGAATGACGATGTGTTTTGGTTGTTCTTTTAGATGAAAAATTTCGTTAGAGGTAATGCCATATTCCATACCTGGTAAATCTGGTTTGATCGGACGACCGCCAACAGCAATTAAAATTTTGTCTGCTGTCACTTTGCGTCCGTCAACTTCTACGGTGTGAGAGTCTAGCAATGTGGCGCGACCGGAAAATAGTTCTACTCCGGCTTTTTCTAAGAAGTTTATGTGTAGTTGCGATAGTCGCCGAACTTCCTTATCTATAGATGTAATGAAATATTCCCAGTCCAACTCAGCATTACCGACTTTCCAGCCATAGCCTGAAGCTTCACTAAATAGTGCGGGAAAGTGAGAGGCATAGACCATAAGTTTTTTGGGAACGCAACCGCGAATCACACAAGTCCCACCAACTAAATCATATTCAGCGATCGCCACTTTTGCTCCATAGCTAGCTGCCCGTTTGGAAGCTGCTAAACCTCCAGAACCCGCACCAATTACAAATAAGTCGTAATCAAAAGTCATAAATTTATGTTCTCTCTAGCAAAAAGTTAGTTCTTGGGAACTCACGCAACAGAATGTTATTGGACTATATAAGGATATCTGGTGAATCTTATGTAAGTCCTGTCCTTGATTTAATCTAGCGTTAGCAGATGTTCTCTGGTCGTAGGGAATATCACTTTTTGCTTTAGTGGCAGTCACTAAAATTGTTTGTCATAGTTCTATCTCAGGTGTCGGTCATAAGCCTGTGCTACTGCATTGGAGCAGCTAAGTCGCGCTAAGTCCTACAGTACAGGACTTACGCAAAATTATGATAAAAAAACCGCGTTAGCGGTTCGCAGAGAGTCTCGTACCCTTATTAGCAGTTTTGTTTTATGTACTTGGAGAGCCAGTAGGGGTTACAGGTGTTGTTTCTGTTGGGGTTACAGGTGTTGTTTCTGTTGGGGTTACAGGTGTTGTTTCTGTTGGGGTTACAGGTGTTGTTTCTGTTGGGGTTACAGGTGCTGTTTCTGTTGGGGTTACAGGTGCTGTTTCTGTTGGGGTTACAGGTGTTGTTTCTGTTGGGGTTACAGGTGTTGTTTCTTTTGGGGTTACAGGTGTTGTTTCTGTTGGGGTTACAGGTGCTGTTTCTGTTGGGGTTACAGGTGCTGTCTGTGTTGGAGTTAAAGGTGTTGTTTCTGTTGGGGTTACAGGTGTTGTTTCTTTTGGGATTACAGGTGCTGTCTGTGTTGGGATTACAGGTGCTGTCTGTGTTGGGGTTACAGGTGTTGTCTGTGTTGGGATTACAGGTGCTGTTTCTGTTGTAGTTGAGGTTTCAGGTTTTGTTGTAGTTGAGGTTTCGGGTTTTGTTGTAGTTGAGGTTTCAGGTTTTGTTGTAGTTGAGGTTTCAGGTTTTGTTGTAGTTGAGGTTTCAGGTTTTGTTGTAGTTGAGGTTTCAGGTTTTGTTGTAGTTGAGGTTTCAGGTTTTGTTGTAGTTGAGGTTTCAGGTTTTGTTGTAGTTGAGGTTTCAGGTTTTGTTGTAGTTGAGGTTTCAGGTTTTGTTGTAGTTGAGGTTACGGGTGTAGGAGTTAGTTGCACAAAAGAGGGGTTTTCAATTACTCCCTCACCTTTTATCGGTGGCTGTGCTTTCAAAGCCGCAGCAGTTTCGGCTTGAACACTGGTGATTGCAGGATCAGGCGTAGGCACAGGACTTTGCCTGTTCAAATCAAGTTCCCGAACTAGTTGGCTCGTTTCATAAAAATTTCTCAGATCAAAATCATATAACCTTTCAAATTTCCCTTTAACTATAATCACCATTTGCCCTGCTTCTAGCACCTTAGTTTCAGAAGCTTCTTTGTTAGAAACTTCAATGCCGCTATTTGTCAGCGCACCCACAATCGTGGTGTCTGTTTGTTGGTTGTAGCGCACAAATAATGCTGAACCACGAATTGCTGCTGCTGCATTTGGTGTTTGTATACGTGTTTGCCCCCGTCCTGGTGGGATGAGTAACAACACAGTCCCATTTGAAAGTTTAAAGTCACGAGTCTTCGGCAAAAATTGAAATAAAGCCTGTTCTCCAACTCGTGCCAGAGAGCCATCATTGAAACGCAAATCTGCTAGGGAAGCTCGACCCGTTGCCACCCCGTCCCCAGGAGTCATTGCGTCTAATTTACGTGCAGGACGTTTCTTTAGTTTATCTTTGGGTATCAGTTGTACTATGTTGCGGAGATCCTGAATTTCTGCCCGCGTTAGAGGAGTTATGGCACTTACCCTATTTGGCAAAGGCAGTACTATAACTCCCCATAAACCAATCACCAATAGTGGAAATGATTTATAAAACATAGTTTGATAATGTGTGAACTTCAACTAATACCAAAAAACTTAAAGATTAAAACTGGTGATAATTGTTGTAACGATTTATTTATTAAAATTATCTTTATTTTTAGTCTAAGTCTAAATTTAATAGACAAAAATGAACCATTTGTTTAGTTTATTTAAGTTTTTATCCTTAAGTCGACATTATATACAATAAAGCCTGCTGCGAATTTCAAAGTTAGTACTTAATATCAATAATTAAATGAAAAATACCTTACATATTATCGATTCTAATCAGACCAATTACAGGGACAAGAAGTTTTAGGGATGTGTTGTGAAGTAACTCTAGGACGATATTTCACTAAAGTTGAGCAGAAGGAATTCTACCGGATTATCTCAGATTTGCAAAAAAATCTAAGATGATCCGAAAATTAGCAATATCAGTTTGTAGTTTCAGTATATACTTACAAGGTTAAGATAAATGCACTCAATTGTATCTTCTGAGTCGGAACTTCTGATACAGCTTGTAGGTCTACATTGGCCAAATGCGATCAACGCAATCTAACAGATGCGACTCAAGAACTGGAAGAATTTGTTTTTTTGTATCTTGTTAGCGTCCAGTGGTGGAAGCTGGTGTTGCATTAGAGTAGATGCGGCAGAATCTGCAAATACAGAGATTTGGCGTTATAAAAATTTAGCAAGTACACAGGTAACTGATCAGCTATGTCAGAAGTTGCAGCAGGGAGTAATTAACTCTTTATGCCAGCAGTCGAGTGAGTCGCAAACTTTGGACTCCCAGATACCGTTAAATCTGGTACAGCAAACACCCGAAACTAGACAAACAGATCAAGACCCAACCGAAGAATTTAGGAATACTCAAAAGCAAAATGACCCGCCACCGCTAGAATCGCAGCCGAGTATTTTGCCTACATCTCCTTCAGATTCAAAAGAGGAACTATTAAATACACCTGATATAAATTATTCTCAAAGACTAGAGAGGCTAATAGAGCTTCTACGATCGCCAAAATCATCTCCTGAGTCTGATAGCGATCGCGAATTGGGGTTACGGATACGGTTACGACCCCTAGAATTGCCTCCTCTTCCACCCATAGAACAACCCGTACCTAAGTTTCAACCCATAGGCTATCTACAGGGCCGTGTCGGTTACTTCCAGACCACTAATATTTTTTCCTCAGATGATAATCCCATAGAAGATGGTTTAATTATTTCTGGACTGACCCTAACCTCTACATATTTACCTTTGGGACCTAAGACTTTTTTAAACGGCTCCATAGATGGCAATCTCATTCGTTATATAAATCAGTCACAATACCATTACAACCAGCTAAGATTCAATCTCAGTGTTTACCAGCAACTATCCCAGCGAATGTATGGAGAACTCAGTTGGAGCAATCAACAGCTATTTTATGCTAATAGCAGCGATCGCCTGGATAGCTTCAAAGCAGGCGATCGCTTTTTAAATGAGAATTCTCTACAACTATCTTTGGGACGGCGAGATCCATTAACTCCAAAATTAACGCTAGACACCTTGTATGAATTAAGTGTAAATTTTGCTGAACCCCAAAGTCGCGATCGGATAATCAATTCCTTTTGGGTGTCTCTGAACTACTACTTGCAAGAACCTCTCCAGGTTGGTATTGACTACCAAGTAAACTTCTCAGACTTTACACAGCGCGATCGAGAAGACCAATTCCATCGGATATTTGGGCACTTAAATTACCGAATATCTGATACCACATATATGAATGTACAGGCTGGAATGAGTTTAGGTAGTTCAACCGCCGAAAACATTGATTTTGATGGCTGGTTCTTCAGTATTAATTACTATTTGCAATTAGGTCAGTTTTGAAATTAGTCCTTTGTCCTTTGTCAAAAAACAATGACTAATGACTATAAATAAGAAATCCAATCACTCCAGCTACCAGCATAAAGTTTACCTTTGTTAATGCCAGCTAATTCTAAAGAAAGTAAATTGACGCAAGCAGTAACACCAGAACCGCAATAAACCAAGATTTCTTCGGCTGTTTCTAGCTGTTCCCACCGACAGCGTTGTTCCTCTTGAGGGAGTAGGTAGCCGGAAGAGTCTGTAACTTCTTGCCAAGGATAGTTGACTGCACCAGGAATATGTCCGGCAATTTTATCAATTGGCTCTCGTTCACCTCGATAGCGATCGCTTTCTCTCGAATCTACCAATACTACCTCGTGGTTATCTTTCCGGGTTTTCACCACATTAATATCCACCACTTTTTCTGGTTGCAATTCAGCTACAAACGTACCGATCTGAGGTTGAGGAACGACATCCGTAACCGGATAACCAGCTTTTTGCCATCCAGTAAAGCCTCCATCTAGTACCGCAACTTGTTCATGTCCGAGATAGCGTAACAGCCACCATAAACGAGATGCAAAAGCAAAACGCGAATCATCATAAGCTACCACCAGAGTTTTTTGGTAATTTACCCCAATTGCTGCAAATTTGTTAGCGATATCATTGGGTTCAGGTAAAGGATGTCTCCCGCCATGCTTACCCACTGGACTGGAAAGATCCTGATTTAAATCTAGGTAATATGACCCTTTAATATGGCTTGTTTGGTACTGTTGTTGTCCTAGTTGTGGATCGGCTAAAGAAAAGCGACAATCAACAATAACAACTTGCGGATCTTCTAGATGTTCAAATAGCCAAGCTGGTGAAATAACAAATTGGTTATTGGGCATTGGTCATTATTCAGTTTTTTTGTAAAATGTCAGACTTAGAAAATTTTACACCTAAGCTCACAGCAGATGGTTCTTTCACCTTTGTCTCTGAAGAGTTTGGTGAATCCTTTCATAGCCATTATGGAGCGAAGCAGGAGAGTTTTTTCAAGTTTGTGGAACCTACTCAACTGCCTATAGTTGCTCAAAAACCAGTTTTGCGACTATTGGATATTTGTTATGGTCTAGGATACAACACAGCTGCTGCTTTGCAGACAATTTGGGCAGTGAATCCCAGCTGTTATGTTGAAGTAATCGGTTTAGAACTGAATCCGGCAGTGCCACAAGCTGCGATCGCTCATTACTTGTTCGACAATTGGAACTGTAACTATATTGAAATCTTGTCCCAGCTAGCTTTTGAGCATCAAGTGCAAACAGATCGCCTGAAAGCAAAGCTACTAATTGGTGATGCTAGAACTACGATCGCACTAGTACATCAGTCGGATTTCACCGCAGATGCAATTTTCCTCGATCCCTTTTCACCACCACAGTGTCCCCAATTATGGACTGTTGAATTTATTAAACAACTCTCATTGTGTCTACATCAAGATGGTTTATTAGCCACCTATTCTTGTTCTGCTGCTGTACGCACAGCACTTTTGTCTGCTGGTTTAGCGATCGCTTCTACTCCACCGGTAGGCAGGCGATCGCCTGGTACTGTGGCAGCACATTCTGCAAGTGGTGAGTCTCAAAACCACTCAATACTTACTCCCCTCTCGCAAGTTGAAAAAGAACACTTACTAACCCGTGCCGCTATTCCCTATCGCGATCCTGGATTGAGCGATTCAACCGAAGTCATAATGATGCGGCGACAACAAGAGCAACAAGCCTCTTTACTCGAGCCTACCTCCCGTTGGCAAAAAAGGTGGCTATTGGGAATACAAGGCAGGGATTTTATGGCAAGTAATTTGTAGTTGTGATATTTACGACGGTTACGCCTACGCAATTACAAACTATTTCTTCAGCCCTTAATTTTTAAAACATCCTCTAAGCTCGACTTTATCCAAAATTAAGAATTCGGTTTTCTTTATCCAGCAAAAACCCCTGGCTTTTTGGCAAATACTTTTTCCGCATCACAGATTATCGATTAACTTAAAAAAGTAAAACGACGGTCCCACAGAGGTTTCAACGATAGCGTTCGTGCAACTACTCAGCAGAAGTATCGCATTGTGAAAGAAATGGATAAAGTCGAGCTTAGAGCCAAATAAATTAAATTCATGATAGTATATAATCTTACATTTATTTCGGCATTATTTGAGTATTCCAATAACTGAGTAAGTAAAAATATGTATACTTAATCATTACTATAAGACTTTTAACAAAAAACCCTCTAATTTGATATTAAGTAACCAAATACAGTCTTTTTTGGGCTTTTTTTATTTAAAAAAAACCGTAAAAAGCCTGATTTAACATTTGTGAAAATTTATCATACTGGAATTAGAAGCAAAAAATTTGACAACAAGATATCAGTTGTTCGTAAGATGAAATATACACGCTGCGAAAAATTAAAATAGGCAGCTTGAAGTAATACATAATCCCTATGAAAAATCTAGCTCAGATACATTCAAATATTAAATTTCTTTTTCAAATCTAACACTGTTAACTTGTGCAAAAACTTGGAGTGCCTTTGTGATTCAGTGGAAATCCAACCATACAGGCTTTACAGAACAAATTGTTAGTGAGTCCAACCCCATTAGCACAGTAAAGAGTATTGGTTCAAATCATGTTGTAGAATCGCAGAATAATGTGGAGGCTTATTCTTTAGGCTTATCTCAGGAAGACCTTATGCTTGAAAATAGGCAAGCAGTGTCTTCTTGGATAAAATCTGATATTAATTGTGGTGATGATTCATTGGTCTCTAGAACACTACAAGCCAAAGGTTCTAAAGTGAACAGGTTTGATTTAGATCCGCCGAAGGTTTTAGTAGTTGACGATCATGCCGCCAGTCGGATGACTGCTGTTGCCCTCTTGGGGATGGAAGGATACGAAGTAATTGAGGCAGACAGAGGTTCTACTGTTGTAGGATTGGTAACTCAAAAACAACCAGATTTGATTTTGCTGGATGTGATGATGCCAGGAATGGATGGATTTGAAGTTTGCCAATTGCTGAAACAAGATGAGCAGACTAGGCTAATCCCAGTAATTTTTATTACAGCGTTAAATGACAGGCGATCGCGCATTCGGGGAATTGAAGTTGGGGCAGATGATTTTCTCACCAAACCTTTTGATCGTGTAGAGTTGGCGGCACGTGTGAAGTCCTTGGTACGGCAGAAGCGTCTGAACGAAGATTTAGACCATGCCGAACAAGTATTATTTTCCATTGCCATGTCGATTGAAAGCCGCGATCCTAATACAGGCAACCATTGTGAACGCCTGGTAAAACTAGGACAACTTTTTGGTGAATATCTCAACCTCTCACGCTACCAAATTCGAGATTTGATGTGGGGTGGTTATCTCCACGATATCGGTAAGGTTGGTATTCCCGATGCTGTGCTGCTGAAAAAAGAACAACTCACAGCCAAAGATTGGGAGGTCATGAAGCAGCACGTTTTGATTGGAGAAAAAATCTGCCAGCCACTACGCAGTATGCGGGGTGTAATTCCTATTATTCGTCATCACCACGAACGCTGGGATGGCTCAGGCTACCCTGATGCACTCAAGGGGGATGATATTCCCTATCTGGCACAAGTATTTCAATTAATTGATATTTACGATGCTTTAAGCAGTGAACGACCTTACAAAATAGCTTTTACCACAGAAGAAGCACTTTCAGTGATGCTAGAAGAAGCTAATTCCGGTTGGCGTAATCCCAAACTAATGCAGCAATTTGCAGAGTTTATTCCATACTGTCAGGAATAAGGGTAGGGAGTAAGAGATTTTGTAGCTGCCGTAATGAGCAAAAATTGGTATAATCCTGACTCATTGTATATTTCAGTCTTCTATGATTAGCTTGGTATGATTTGAGCCTACATCTTAAAGTACCAACAGCATTAATCATAATTTCACTGATAGCTAATTATGGTAGTTGTAGCAATTCTAGCGGCGGGACGCGGCACACGGATGAAATCACGCTTACCCAAGGTTTTACATTCTTTGGGTGGGCAATCGCTAGTCGAGAGAGTTATCGAAAGTGTAGAACCACTTTCGCCCTCACGACGAATCGTAATTGTCGGGTATCAGTCCGAAGAAGTGCAAACCGCCATGCATTCAATTCCCAACTTGGAGTTTGTCGAACAGACTGTACAACTGGGAACCGGTCATGCCATCCAGCAATTACTTCCACACTTGAAAGATTACACAGGGGATTTGCTGATACTTAACGGCGATTTACCGTTAATACGCAGCGAAACTCTCAAGCAGATGTTACAAACTCACGCCCAAAATCAGAATGCTGCCACCATTCTTACCTCACACCTACCAGACCCCACGGGCTACGGGCGAGTTTTTTGTAACAATGAAAATATTGTGCAGCAAATGGTCGAACACAAAGATTGTACTGCTGCTCAAAGACAAAATCAGCGGATTAACGCTGGGGTTTACTGCTTCCGTTGGCCGGATTTGGCAAAGGTGCTTCCCCACCTTCAGGCAAACAATGCCCAAAAAGAATACTATCTCACTGATGCCGTCACTCAGGTGGGACAAGTGATGGCGGTGGATGTGGAAGATAATCAAGAAATTCTCGGCATTAACGATCGCCTGCAACTGGCAACAGCCTACGAGATTTTGCAAAAACGAGTCAAGGAAAAATGGATGCTAGCAGGTGTCACCCTCATCGACCCCGCAAGCATTACCATTGATGAAACTGTGGAATTACAGCCAGATGTAATTATTGAACCCCAAACTCACCTGCGGGGAAATACGGTGATTCAAACAGGAAGTCATATTGGGCCGGGAAGTTTAATTGAAAATAGTCAGTTGGCTGAAAACGTCACGGTGCAGTATTCAGTAGTAATAGATAGCACCATACAGGCAGGAAGCCGAATTGGCCCTTATGCTCATTTGCGCGGTCACGTACAAGTCGGTGCTGGTTGTCGTGTGGGGAATTTTGTGGAATTAAAAAATACCCAATTAGGCGATCGCACTAATGCAGCACATTTGTCATATATAGGTGATACCGTCGTCGGCAATCAGGTTAATATTGGTGCTGGTACAATTACTGCCAATTATGATGGCGTAAAGAAACACCGTACCAAAATAGGCGATCGCACAAAAACTGGTGCTAATAGCGTTTTAGTGGCTCCACTCACCTTGGGAGATGATGTTTACATTGCAGCTGGTTCTACCGTCACAGAAGACGTGCCTAATGATTCTCTGGTGATTGCCCGTAGTCGTCAGGTAGTAAAACCAGCTTGGCAAAGGAAAAGTGTTGAAAATAAAACCACAGATCAACATAAATAATTCATCACTGTTAATTGCGATTCATCTGTGGTTTTAGACTATAAACCAGGATTTTTGCAAGATGTCTAATCTAGCTAGATTAGTAGTGAAGCCAAAATCTCAAAAAATAACATGGAAGAACTGCTAGAACTTAGGCAATTTCTAGAACAAGGCAAAATCCATGAGGCGTTGCTGTTGGTGGATGAGTTAGAAGAAATGAGCCTCAGTGACAAAATCAATAAAATTGATAGTTATGGTGTAATTCTGCTCATCCATTTAATTAAACAAAAGGCTGAAAAACGTTCGACTCGCTCTTGGGATGTTTCGATAGAAAATACAGTGCGTGAAATCAACAAAATAAACAAGCGCCGCAAATCCGGTGGCTTTTACTTGAATCAAGCAGAATTAATCGATATTCTGCAACAAGGATATCAAGTGGCACTGAAAAGAGCGGCGCTAGAAGCTTTTGAGGGGCGTTATGAAGCCCAAGAATTAGCTGCAATGGTTGACCAGCAAGAAACTTTAACCGAAGCGCTGAAACTGATTCAACAATAGCCAATCAATTCACTATCATTCCATTCCAAAGTATCGCCAATTTTTTCGCCGTCGTGATAGGCGGCGAGTAAAATTTCGCTGGTTTTGCCCCAAGCGATCGCTCCACTAGCATCTAAAGCGATCGCTCCTAAATCTCGTTTGTTCTGGTGTGCTTCTCCAAAGGAACGCTGCATAGCCTCCTTCAGGGACATCCCATCAGTTACACGCACTACAATCCGGGGAGCTAAACACTCATCAATGATATCTTCCCCAATGCCAGTACAGCTAACACCAGCATTACTAGTAGCATAATTACCTGCTGGCATCGCAGAATCACTTACCCTTCCAATCCGCTCAAATCCCTTACCACCAGTAGAAGTGCCAGCAGCTAGCCTACCAAACACATCTAAAGCTACTACGCCGATGGTTCCGCGTCCAGCATTGCTGGTTTCTAGCAGTTCGGGTTCTGCTACCACGCCAGCCATTGTACTTTTAAAATTATCCTGGCGCTCTTGCATCCACTCTTGTAACCGCAAATCAGTTAAAGCATTATAGCTGGGAAGTTGCATTTCTCGCGCCAACTCAGCCGATCCAAAATCTGATAGCACTCGATCTGGCGAGTTTTGTAAAAATTGTGCTAATTCAATGGGATTTTTCACCCGCGAAATATTAATTACACCACTAAATCGCCCTAATGTCCCATCCATTAGGGAAGCACTCATACGGATTTGACCATCAGATTGCAATACTGAACCAGTACCAGCATTAAAGCGGGGGTTATCTTCGAGCATTTGGCAACCCTGCACCACCGCCTCAGAAGCAGTTGCTCCTGACAATAGCAGAGAATAGACTTCTTCTATTACTGTATGGAGCGATCGGCGCACGGTCTCTAATCCGCCTTTACCGTGGAGAGAACTACCAGCTCCCCCATGAATAATTAATTTAGGTTGCACCTGTAACTCCATTAATCCCCTGCGCTATTTGCGTCTGTGTTGCGATTAGTTTCATTTTGAGCTTCAGAACGGCGACGACGACAACGTTCTGAGCAGTATTTCACATCGTCCCAGCAATCTTGCCACTTTTTACGCCATGTAAAAGGACGTTGACATACCGGACAAATTTTTGTAGGTAGGTCAGATTTAGAACGAACACGCCCCATATAAATACTGTGTATATGAGAATTTGATTTCTGAGAGAGATGGAAGATAATTATAACCAGTTTGCTATGAAGGGAGAATACTTTCGGAGAACAAATGTGTTGTCAATCTATCGTAAGACATATTTTTTGGGTATATACTATTATAGGTAATTTACTTTGGCTTCCCAGTAAGTTTTTTAAGTTAAGAATCATGACCAACTAAAGGCAACAGCAAACGGCTAACTACCCGGTTATCTGGTAATTGATAAAAATTCAACTCTCCTCCCAACTCCTGCATGAGGTTTTGGCAGATTAGTAGATGTAAAGCTGGGGGTTGGTCGAGATTGGTGGGAGCAAGCACATCTTTGGATGTATTGTCATGTAGTTCTGTTAGTAGCTGTGGTTCGATCGCACCGTTGTATGTAATAGACAGTTCTAGCGATGTCTGATGTTCAGCCGCTCCAGTTGTAGAAGAAGAATATTTTATATCTAAGGGTTTTGACGCATCTAAACGGCGACACCAAATGTCAATTCTGCTGCCAATTGGAGAACGGTTACAGGCAGTAACCAATAATTCATGGATAACTAATTCAATTTTGACAATATCACCAGCGATCGCCATTGCGGATTGAGAGCTTGAACTAGGAACGCCTCTGGCTAATGGAGAATTCTTTGGTGATTCTTGCTCATCAATTGGTTGTCCCAAGCCATGTACACCAATCCACAGCTTTTGTTGTTTGAGTAAATTGTCGATGCGTTCGAGCGATCGCTTCAGTAAACTGGCTATGGGCATAGTTTCCCAACTGATATGTAGTTGCCAGTTCTCAAGTTTTAGCATTCCACTCATGGAAGTGGCTGTGTGGTCTAATTGTCTTAGCAATAGCTGGTAGCGCATCTGAGTCAGTTCATTCGCAGGAATACCCAAATCATGTATTTGTTTCAGGGATAGTGCCGTTATTCTTTGGATTTCCTCTAGACGACGATGTTTGTACCAGTTGAGTTGTCGTAATTCCTCTGTTGTGGACTCTAAAAGTCGGTTAATTTGTTTTTGACGACGCCACCAAGCTAATTGAGAAATCAGAGTTGCGATCGCATTGAGGTTTTGTTGTGACCAGCGACGCTCTTGATAGTCTGCTAATAACACTACACCTGTGATTTCATAATCAGCATTGGTACGTAATGCCATCACCAAAATTTGACCTTTATCTGGAATATTCAACCATTTTCGAGTTTCCGAGGGTAAATTATCTACCTTCAAAGTCAAGTAATTCTCCGTAACCAGTGCCCACTGAATTAGGGCTTCAGACTGGATAGGAATAGAGGCATCGGAAAAAATCCCAAATTGGCTATTGTCAGTCACTCCAGGAATAATTTCTGCCAAATTTTCACCGGGCGACCAAGATAGCAGTAACGCCAGGGGACAACCCAGAATTGATGCTATTTGTTCGAGTGCTGTATGTTCTAAATGCTTTTTATCGACCTCGACTTTGCTGTTCTGGGTTTGTGTCAGGATATTTAAGCATTGCTCAAACGCCTGGGAAGTTTTTTGCTGCTGGGTAGTGCGGTTGTGTAATTGCCACTGACGAACAATCACACCTATCTGTTGACTAACAGCCCACAGTAACTCTTTTTCGAGAGTTGTCCAAGAACGATAGGTTTCGTGAGTGATGACCAAAAGTGCTGCTGGAATATGACCGTGAGTGCATTTACAAATAAGTAGCGATCGCACTCCACTTTCTAGTAAAGAGGGCCGCCAGTTAAAAAAGCGTAAATCTTCATCTAAATTCTCAATCTCCACCGCTTCCGTTGAACGTTGCAAAAGCTGTCCATCTAATTCTTTGAGAGTATTCAGGGTAAATGTCAGCGGTCGGCGATTATGAGGCTGACTTTGGTAAATAAATTGATAATTATTCTGTTCAGGATCGTACTGCAACAGCAAAAAACGGGTGGCTGTTAATCGAGCTAAAACTTTTTTAGCACAGCTGTGTAAAGTTTCCTGAAGGTCATGTTCGCTATAGATACCTTGGGCAACTTGACCAGTCAGTTGGGCATCCTCTTGAATCTGTTTAATAGTGCTTTCCATACTTTCGTTAGGTGCAATCAAAGAGATTAAACCAGCCACACCCTGAACAAAATTTTTGTCTGCCTCCGTCCAGATTCGAGGTTCATTGCTTTCCACCGCCAGAAAACCAAGCAAGTTCTTTTGCCAGATTATTGGAGCGGCCAGGAGCGATCGCACTTTCAGCTTTTGCAGTAATTTTGCCGTAAAATGGCTTTTCAAAGAACTCCGTGCATCACCAATTGAAACAATTTGGTTAACTGCCAAAGCATAATAAAAGTCACTCAAGTCCTGTACAGTCATTCCCGCCGCTTGCTGAGTGCTGGAATTGCGATCGCTTTTGACAAGCTGATTGCTCATCCGACACCAAAAGTAGCGTCCTTCTCGCTCAAACCAATAAATATTTGTCCGACTAGGGGAGACAAATTTATGAGTTGCTTGCACCCCTGCTTCCAGCCTTTGATTAAGGTTATTGAGGGTGCGTAAATTTTCAAGCAATTCTAATAATGGCTCATCGGTTCGCTTGGTTTGCTTTTGCTGCTTATGTATCTCCTGTTGATAAAGCAATGCCCCCAATTCACCTAAAACCATCATCAAACGTGCTTTTGCTTCCCCTGTCAGTAAATAGCCCCAGCGTTCTGAACCCAGTAACAGCAAACCCAAGCAACGATCTTTATAGCGAATTGGTAAAAGAATCGTTCCTTGGATCTGCAATTTTTCAGCAATTTTGCGCCATTCGGCGGCGCGGATTTCAGTTTGTAAATCAGCTATGCCCAAGGGGTGTTGTTCAATCACCACTTGCTCTAATAAATCCCCAGGACTGAGAACAACCTTTTGGTATAAAAAGCTCGTGTCGCGATCCGGTGTAATACCGCCTTTGCCGAATAATATGTGATTCAGGCGATCGTAAAGGGCAATCCAAATCAGTTTGTAGTCAAACTGTTCTTTAAGATAAGAAATAGTAGTTTCAATCAGAACGTCAACATCATCTTCTTCTCTGAGGCTCTGGAGGACGCGCCCCAAAGAGAGGATCTGTTGTTCGGCGGCTATAGGTTTTTGCGGCTGCCCCATCTGATTTATTGGTTAACATAACTTGTAATATATAAGATGCCCAGAAAACCACCCTGAGTAATATCGCCATAAGTGTTTAATATTGAACCGGAACAGCTTAATAGGCGGTTATGTACCCACAAGTACCTATAGCAAAACAAACCGTTGATTTTTTCTTAGTTTGCGTCAGATTAAGTAATTTACCTTAAACAGCAAGAAGGCTCACACTGAACCCTACGGATTCAGTTTTGAGATGAATTGCGCGTGAGTTGACGACAGTCTTCTGAACGGGAAAGTGAGGTTTTTATGACCGATAGAAATCTTGCTGCAATGAGTAGAGAACAATTAAGAGACTACGTGAAAAAACATCCACAAGACCAGGCTGCTTTCCAAACGTACATGGACAGGCTACAAAATGAACCTGGTATTGAAATAACTTCAATGGATCAATTTGAGCAGCTAGTCCGCGAGAGAATTAGACAATCTCAAAATGAATGATCTGCGCTAGTTCCAAAAATCAAAGCTAATGGATATTTATAAATTTGCAATTAGTCCGCTTTTGTTCAATGTGGTAAAAACAGACCCAGAGTGGTTACACCAGCAGACGATTCGCAGTTTTAGCTGGCTATCACAAACCCCTACTAGTTGGGCAAACCAACGCCTACAAAAATCTTTATCTCTGTACGATTCGCACCTAGAACAAAAGTTGTTTGGGCTAAATTTCCCAAATCCAGTAGGATTAGCAGCTGGGTTTGACAAGGATGGAGTAGCTGCTGGTATTTGGTCTAATCTGGGTTTTGGCTTTGCAGAACTAGGAACTGTAACTTTTCACGCACAACCAGGAAATCCGCGTCCCCGTTTGTTTCGCTTACCGTTGGATAAAGCCGCTCTCAATCGTATGGGCTTTAACAATCTCGGTGCAGCAGCAATGGCAACCCGTTTGGTACAGGAAAAACAGGAGTCTACCAACTTAATACCCATAGGGATAAATTTGGGTAAATCTAAGGTAACTCCTCTAGAAGAAGCCGCACAAGATTATCTCGATAGTTTTCGCCTACTCAAGGATTTGGGAGATTATTTTGTTGTTAATGTCTCTTCCCCTAATACGCCGGGGTTGCGATCGCTCCAAGATGCTTCTATGCTCAGTGCCATCTTGAATTTATTACAACAAGAAAACACTACACATAAACCAATTTTTGTCAAGATAGCGCCAGATTTAGATTGGGTTGCGATCGCTGAAATTATTTCTTTGGCTAAAACCTACAATTTGGCGGGAATTATCGCCACCAATACCACCATCCGCCGTGATGGACTGAAAACCCAGGTAATTAACCAAACTGGCAAATCACCTCAAGAAGAAGCTGGCGGAATTAGCGGTGAACCATTGCGCGATCGCTCCACTGAGGTAATTCGTTTTATTTGGCAGCAAACCCAAGGAGAAATTCCAATTATTGGCGTTGGTGGCATTTTTTCCCCAGAGGATGCTTGGGAAAAAATTACTGCTGGTGCTAGTTTAATCCAGGTTTATACTGGCTGGATTTACGAAGGCCCACTGATGGTACGCCGGATTCTAGAAGGTTTACTTTCCAAGCTAGAACAAAACGGATTCAATTCCATCAGAGAAGCTGTGGGCTTAGAAATAAAAAGTAAAAAGTAAAAAACAAACCTTTAAAGTCCTTTCTTTTGCCTTTTGCCTTTTAACTTTTGCCTTATTATTCCTCCTCTACTGGGAAAAACTCTTTAGTTTTTTCTGAGTATGACCAGGCAATACCATCAGGGTCTTTACTGCGACTCCATTCAGGAAACTCTGGATCATTTCGTCGTTTATAAACCGTGCTGGAATAGACATTTAGACGTTTGGCAAGTTCAGATTGGATCAGAGAGCCAAAAATTAACTGTTTTTCCAGCGATCGTTTAGCTTCCTCATGGGTTAGGGTTGGCTCTGGTATTGATTCAGTTTCTGTTTCTTCCTCCTCAAGTGTTGTTGTCGTTGGTGGTGCTAAGAGCGATCGCGCAGTTTTAGTAACTGGTTGAGCCGGAAGTTCTTTGACAGGCTCACTACTGTCAAGAATATTGCCGAGAATGCTGGCAGTTATAAAGTAATAAGACTGGCCCGCTTCTTCGGAATTCACTATACTGGCACCAAATTCCGAGGCTTTACCATCCAAGTAGCGTTTTGCCGTTGTTCCGGGAAAATTGCCCTTGATTGCCAAATCCATAGGCGTAAGTCTGCCCTGATTTTCTCGAACCAATTGATGAAAAATTGGGTTAACTCGTATAGTCCACTGTTGCCATTGATATTCCTGCCAAATCTTGAAGCCAATTGCCAGCACAATTAGCGCTAGCAAAATTCTCCAGGTAGCAACCAGGAAAATAATCAAAAACGAGATGGGCAAAAGTAGAACGAGAAAAGCCTTGCCGTTGTCTTCTATGGGTTTTTCACTCATGCCGATTTTTGCCAAGTGAATTTGTGGAAATAATATTATATATATTGGCAAAAATTGTGACACTTTTTTGTATCTTTTGGCAAAGTTGTGGCAAACTTGCCGGCAAAACCTTTACCGTGTAGGTGTTATAGCCTATTGAAACTGGAACTTCTCTTATTGGTCTGCGATGCCTACGGCGGTAAACTACGCGCAAAGTTTTTACCCAGAGAAAAAAGAAGATTTCTAACTCAACCAACAACTCTATAAATTTAAATCGTGAGTCCCTTGACAACAGATAATACACATACTACATTAATAATACAAGTCAACTTTCATCAGAGAGTTAACTTGCGCCAGTAGCGGATAGCTCAAATGACAGAGCGCCCACCTTGCCCGTAAGGGCCGAAGTATCAAGGGTTATCGTATATAACTTAAACCCCTCGATCAAACTTCTGGAGGTGTAGGTAAAAATCCTACTTCGCTACACCAAATTCAGTACTGAGTCACGAATTTTAAATGTTTAACTAATAACTTTATATGTGGTGGGTAGCTCAGTGGATAGAGCGCCTAAATATCCTTATTCACCCCTTGCCTGAAAAGGCCGACGAATCGAGGGTTATCGCCTGCCAAGCGGGAGGTCGCGGGTTCGATTCCCGCTCCACTACACCAAATCTAGTGCTGAAACTTTTAATTTTTAATTTTTAATTTTTATGTGGCGGGTAGCTCAGAGGTAGAGCGCTAAACATCCTTTTTCACCCCTTGCCTGCAAAGGCCGACGAATTAGGGTTATCGATTAGGGTTCGAGAGGTCGCGGGTTCGATTCCCGCTTCGCCACCTTTCATTTTTGCCCGCGAGGGCCGGGAGATGAAGCGATGAATTACAATTTTTTCACTAAAAATAAGACTAAAACACCCCAAAATCAGCCTATCCCCGGACGAGAAGCAGAAATGGTTCAGGGACACTCCGGCGGCTGGATGTTTGATGCTGGCATTTGGAAAATGCTGCGTCGCTGTCTTTTGGTTGGCACAGCAAAAAGCACTTACTACGCTGGTAAACAAGAATTAACTGAGGATTTTGTGACAGTTGTAAGACTTGCTGTTGCCGAAAATCCCGGTCGTGTAGCGGAAGAAATTTTGTATGCTAGCGATGGACGCGCCATCAATAACAGTGCGCCTATCTTAGCTTTGGTGCTGCTGTCGATGGGTGAAACACCAGAAGCAAAACAGGCATTTGGTGAAATCTTCCCGCAAGTTGTTCGCACTGGTAGCCACTTCTACGAATGGCTGAACTACACCAAATCTCTGCGGGGATTTGGCAAAGTAGTGCGGGAAGCTGGTAAAACTTGGCTCTCAAGGGAAGATGTTAAGGGTTTAGCTTATCAACTGTTGAAATATCAACAGCGTCAAGGCTTCTCCCACCGAGATGCTTTGCGGTTGTTCCATGTCAAACCGCCTACAGAAAATCACCGTCAACTATTTGAGTGGGTAGTTAGAGGCTGGGAAGAATTGCCAACAGACATTCCCTCAGAGGCGTTAGCGCAGATTTGGTGGTACGAGTGGCTTAAACGGAATCCCACCCAAACCCATGAAGCTATTTCTCAAGGACGCTTAACCCACGAAATGGCAGCACCTGTGGGCAAAATGGATAAGCAAGCTTGGCAGTTGCTATTTCAGGAAATGCCAATAAGTGCAATGTTACGTAACCTGGGTTCTTTAACTGAACTGGGTGTGTTACGAGCTGATGAAAACGCTAATTTGCTACGAGTGGAAGCAGTTCTTAATCGCAGAGAACATCTGCGTAAAGGTCGCATCCATCCGATTGATGTTTTGAAAGCACTCAAGACTTATGAATCTGGTGGAACATTAGGACGTAGTAAGAAAACTTGGAATCCAGTTCCTCGGATTGTGGACATTTTAGAAAAGGCAGTTGAACTGTCTTTTGATGTTGTGCAACCTACAGGTAAAGTGTTCATGCACGCCGTGGACATTTCTGGTTCTATGGGTAGCTTGGTTGCAGATATGGGACTGACTTGCTGTGAAATTGCCACCACAATGGCACTAGTGACAGCAAAAGCAGAGAAAAACTATATGATTCGCGGCTTTTCTACAGAATTTCGTGAATTAGGTATCAGTGCCAAAGATAGTTTTAGTTCTGCGGTTCGCAAAGCTAGCAATCAAAACTTCGGTGGAACGGATGCGTCTGTAGCTTACGACTGGATGATTAAGAATAAGTTCAAAGCAGATGTTGTCTGCTTTTGGACTGACTCGGAAAGCTGGGCTGGATATAAGCATCCAAGTCAAGCGCTGAAGGAGTACCGCAAAAAGGTAAATCCTAACGTCAAGGCGGTGTATGTCACTTTGACACCTTACCAAATTACTTTGGTAGATCCTGAAGATTCGCTGTCTTGGGATTTGGCAGGGTTCGACCCAGGTACGCCTCGCATTATCCAGATGCTAGCTACGGGTGAATTGTAGATATTCCTGAAGGGTAAAGGATGAAACACTTTATCCTTCATGCTTCATGGCGGGTTATCCTTGTTCGCAACTTGCCTTTCGGGGCCGAAGAATTTAGGGTTATCGGTTACATCTCCACCATTGTGGGGATTAGCGGGTTCAATCCCCGCACCCGCCTTTGTTTGATTTTCGATGTGCGATGGGTAAGAGTAGGGTGTCTTCGATGTGCGATCGCATTTCTCAAACTTGTCAGTTAAAATTCTGCTAATTAAGTCAAAAATGTTGCTATAAATTTACTGTAATATTGTTCATTTATTCTTAGACTATGAATTGCTTGTTTTACTTCCTCACTTTTTTGCTCAAATGACAGCTTATCAAATCTTTGTACTAATTTTTCTAAGTTTACTTTGATTTTATCAAAAGCTTCTGTACTTTCGTTATTTTTTGTAATTTGATATAAAAACATTCCTGTAAAATCCTGACATTCAGCTAAATATTGAATTAACTTAATCATTAGTTTATCCTCTTTAACTTTCGTCGCCATCAGCAAAGCTGTTTGAAAAAAACACTGGCTTACTTTCAAACTTCTTTGGTAATACTCAAATTCCTTGCTACTTGCTATAAAATTTTCTTCAATTTCATCAATTATTCCTAATACTTGTGTGCTTAATGCAAACTTATAAAGTACTAAACCTAAATTAGAATAACAATCAACATATTCAAAAACCATATTTTCGATAGCTTTAAAGAAAGGATTATCTAATACCTTTGGTTCTTGCCTTAATTCTTCAAAGCAACCTACTCCGTAAAATTCCATCACATGGTAAACAACTTCTAAGGCAATAGTTTCCTGTTTACTTAGTCCTTGTTTTACTGCTATTTTTGCATTTTCTATATTTAGATACGTTTGTTCTTGAGTATCATTTACTTTAATGCAAGTAATTTTTGGAATAATTGTTTGGCAGCTATTAGATATTAATGTAGATAAAAATATTCCAGCTTCAGTGTGACATTGTTTCCAATCATTTGTTAATTTAAGTCTTTGTATGGCTTCTTCGCGAATAACTTCATACAAGTAGCATCCTTCTTCACTAAACTTTACTAAAGCTCTGTTTTTTAAACCCCTGAGAAGTTTGAGTTTATCTCGCTCCTTTTGCTCATCCCAAAGCAAGTAAAAAATTCCTTCTTCAGGTATTATAGAAACATATTGATAACGGTAACATCCTAATCTGCATAAAAGTTTATAGACTTGGGGATTATCTCGTTGAAGTTTATCAAACTGATATTGAACAAGATTCTCTAAAGTAGAATTTATTAATAAATAATCACAATTTTTTTTCCAAAAATATTTTAAGTCTCCTTTTGATGTCGTTACAATATCACCACTAAGGATATACATAACCTCTGCATTACCTCCATAGGCTTGATGCATTTCCCTGAGAGCATCACTATCTATATTAATGTTACAGATTTCAAAATACTGTCGCCATACTTCTTGCTTTAAACCCTCTATTGTATAAGATTGAAAAGTTTGAAGACGCTTCAACGTATGTTCATCAATTTGCTCACGGCTTGTAATGAGAGTGACTGACTGTACACTATGATGCGCTAGTACAGTTAATAATTCTACATAATAGCTGTGCTGAGGTTCTATTAACTTACCATTTATCAAAGCAGGTTCAAGGTTATCAATTAATACACCAATCTTTCTAATCTGAAGCTGGGTTTTCAATTGCTCCAGCATAATCATAAAATTTTCTTCTGGATTATCCTTAAAATAATCTCTGAGCTTGACTCTTAACCAATCTTCTACTGAGTTGAGGTTCTGAGGTGTGCTTCCTACACGCAGTTCAAGATATTCTAAACCTTGAAGCTCAAACCATTTTTTAGCCAAGGTTGTTTTACCTATACCGCCCTCTGCTTGAATTAGAATAACTTTTGCGCCTTCGTTAACAAGGTTATTGAGGTGTGCGATCGCATCCTCACGCCCCACAAAATCATAATTCTTTGATGTTGGATTTTGATGTTTCTCTGTTTGAGATTTGCCAACTCGAATATCAACTATCTCTTGCCAATTTAGACCGAGCCCTTTACAAATTTCTTCAAAATTGAGGCGATCAATTGGTATCACCCGAAAAAAATTAGTAACTGTTGCGCGAGATAGTCCTAAATCTCTTGCTAAAGCAGCCTTATTTAAACTATTACGGATCAAAGCTTGATTTGCTTTTGCGATACCTTCTGTAGATGCTTTAAGCCCCCGCTCTGCCATATTTCAACTACGCAAGTTTTAATTATCTTAACTAAAGCTAATTAAAACTCATACACACTCATACACCAAGTCAGACACTCTGGATAGCTGACTCAGACGCTATCTCAGACACCAACCCTCGAAGCTAGTTGATGTAGTCATTCACAACACTCATGAAATCTACTTACATCAACGGACGATGCTACTATCAAGGCAATGGTGGTGTTGTTCTTCCTGCTGTCACCACAGTTTTAAAAGCGACACAGCCACCTGAGTCTCTAGCCGCCCTTTGCCATTGGCGCAATAAAGTTGGCGATGCAGAAGCAAATCGAATTGCTGCTAACAGCCGTCGCCGAGGAAATGCCTTACACCAATTGATTAAAGAATACTTGCAAGGTTACTCGCCCAAACCTGACAACAGCCTGATTCAGCCTTACTGGGATAGCGTTCAATCTGTGCTAAACCAACTTAGCGATGTTCAACTGGTTGAAGAAGCCGTGCCTAATTATAAAGAACTTTACGCCGGGAAAGTTGATTTAGTTGCTCGTTATCAAGGTGTTCCGCATTTAATTGAATGGACAACAGCCGAGGAAGCAAAACTGAGAATTGATAAGCTTTATGACAAGCCTTTACAACTAGCTGCTTATTGTGGTGCAATAAATCGGTATTATAGCGATCGCCTCTTTAACTGCAAAATTAACCATGCTCTCATTGTCGTAGCCTTGCCAGGTGAAAAAGCAGAGATTTTTGAATTTGATCGTGCAAGGCTAATTCATGTCTGGCATCAATGGCTGAATCGGCTGAATTTTTTCTTTAGTGCAGTTGCTGCATAAAAGTGCGATCGCATACCCGCCCAAAGCGATCGCAATTTTTTACAAGCAAAACCCGAAAATTAGACACAACATAAAATAGCGTAGGCGTAGCCCGTCATAGACATCGCTCATCATTTATTTAACTACCGAATGCTTAATTAAATAATCCCCCCAAGAAATTGATAATTGGTTTCCAAAAAATACCAGTCAACACATAAGGAGCGTATTGTAAAAGCGGTAAGCTAGTCTGCTTCGATGGCTTCAAAGGTAAACACTCCAAGAGAAAAGGCACTATACAGGTAAGCCCATAGGCAGTTGCTAAGGCTGTATTCCATTTAGGTTCATCTCCTGGTATGGGGCTATAATAAATACCCAGCATAATGAACGAGATCATTAAAAACTGCTCCCATAAAAACCAGGATTGAGGTGGTAGAAAATAAACTAACTGGAGAAAGCTGTTGTTGTCTATTTTTTGTCGCATCCCGAAAAGTACAGCCCAAGTTGCAGCGCCAACAATACCATCATCTTTCAGTCCATAAGTTCTTTGAAAGCGTTTAACGCCTCTCTCAGTTTCACGACTAAAATATCCGTCAGGTTCTTTTTTAAAAAATCCTTCTTCATTGAGAATAATTTGCAGTTCTTTAACTGCATCCTGTAACTTTGGAGACATACTTTTTTGATTGCGGTAAAGCTTTGGGTAGAAAAGGCAAGCCCAACTCAGTGGCCCAACTATCCCATCTACCTGAAGATTATTAGCTTTCTGAAATTTAATTACAGCCTCTTCTGTTTCTAAGTCAAATTTACCACTAATAGTTGAGAGGAAATCCTGAGCTTGCAGTCGTTCTTGGAGTTCATTAATTGATTCTTGTGCAGAGTTTGGCGAAAAGCCTCGGTATAATATGGGACGTTTATTGAATACACAGACTTGTTTTTCTTCTGGAAAATAACGTCGGGATTGTTTTAGCCCAAACAAGAGGTTTAGAAAGTTAAGTGTTTTATTTGTCATAGTTTTATTGAGTAATTTGTGAAAAAATCATCTGGCAAAGTTTTACAGCCTAGAAGTCGATATGGTCGGCAGCCTCTACGTACTAGAGACAAAAATAAACTTATAAATTAGCTTACTGGTTAAATTTAAGACAGGAGTTAACACTGTTAAAAAAATGTTACTAATTTGTCAAACTTTTGTTCGTTAAAATGTTGCTAACGCCACATTGATAACGAATTTATTGGGTAATATTTATGCCAGGTCAGTCAGAAGATTGGAATTTACCTAAAAGTTGGAATCGCAAGATTTTGCAGGACTGGGAGATAGACCGACTACTGACTAATTTGGAGGTTACACTTCAAAAGCGTTACAGACAAAGTACTAGGAAAGACCTGTTACTTGGGCTACTCTGTGGGTACAGCTTGAAAAAGATTGGTCAAGATTTGCACAAAGAAAACGCTGCTGTCAGAGCAGGGTTAAGCAATATCTATCGGGATATTGAAGTTTTGACAGGAGAAGCAAATAAAAGTGTCAAGTCCAGTAATCTTGTCTACGTTTTGGAAAAACATGGTTATCGTAGAGGGTCTGTTGTAGCTACTATCCAACGCCGTGACATCCCCCACAATTTGCCAGCACCGACTTACACCCAATTTATTGGTCGGGAGGCAGATATGAAAAAGCTATTAGAACGCCTTTCATCGGTGCATGGCGCTCACATGATCACAGTACATGGCATTGGTGGCGTAGGTAAAACGGCGCTGGTGTTAGCAGCTGCTTATCTATGCTTAAAAGCTAGTAACGAAAACTCTTCTGACGCACCCAAATTTGATGCGATTATTTTCACTTCAGCCAAACAACAAGAACTTATTCCCACTAATAGTATCTTGTGGCGGCAACAGGGACAGCGTAATCTACGCGATATCTTTCGAGAAATTGCTAATGCTTTAGATGACCCGACAATTCTTCAATCTCCTCCCAATGACCAATTCGATCGTGTTCGCCAAATTCTCTCAAAACGGAGAACACTGTTGATTGTGGACAATATGGAGACTATAGAGGACAGAAATGAGGTTATTGAGTTTTTATATAATCTACCCATTTGCATCAAAGTAATAATTACTAGCCGCGAACAAATTGCCTTGTTGCCAATCCGTCTGCGAAACTTACCTCAAGATGATGGTTTGCAGTTGATTAGACAACAAGCTGAAGAAAAAGGTATAAGCATCAACGATGAGGACTCTAAGCAACTCTACGATCGCACTGGCGGCATCCCTCTGGCGATCGTATATTCGCTTGGTCAATTATCCGGTGGCTACTCCCTAAACTCGGTATTGAATCGATTAACCTCGGCTACAGGTGATGTGGCTCGTTTTTGCTTTGAGCAATCAGTACAAGGAATCAAGGGACAGCCACCGCACAAGTTACTCATGTCACTGGCGATTTTTCCTGACTCTGCCATACTCGCAGCTGTGGCTGAGGTTGCTGGGCTAACAGCCGCTCCTGATATTGTAAATAATGGCTTGGCGCGTTTGCAGCAACTTTCCTTGGTGAATCTCAACCCAGAGACTAAGCGGTTTGATATGCTCTCTTTGACTCGTGAATATGCCTTAGCAGAATTAGCCGCTTACCCAGATTTTGAGAGGGAAGCACGAAGGCGCTGGGTGAGATGGTATCTTGATTTTGCCCACAATTATGCCGGAGAAGATTGGGAGAAGTGGATACACTACAATAAGTTAGAACCAGAAGAAGGAAATCTGCGAGCAGTACTTCATTGGTGTGAAGACAAAGAACACTATGAAGCAGTTAGGGATTTATGGCTTCTCTTAAGCCACTATGCAAATCTCTATGCCTATTGGGACGATCGCTTAGATTGGCTGCAATGGCTCATAGAACAATCAGAACGGCGTGGTGAATGGTCTTGTTTTGTAAAAATCATCGTCCGCAAAAGCTGGCTACTAATTCGAGAGTGTTCCTCTGTGAGTCTGAAAGAAGCAGATAAAATTTTGCGACGGACGTGGGTTTTGCGCGATCATGCAGATTTATGTGTTCAGGCTGACTTAGCCGAAAGTATGGCTAGGCTGCAAATTAGACAGAAGGATTATAAAGATGCACGTCACTGGCTAACTGTAGAAGAAAAATTGGTGATCGAGGCGAATCTAGAGGAGCGACAGCACATCCGCTATTTTATTCCCGTTCTTTATCATCAGGCTGAAATCCATTATTTAGAAGGTGAATATCTTTTAGCAAAGAAGCTCTTTCAAGAGGTGATGAAAAGTGCAGAAAAAATTAGTTGGCATCGGGTGATCAATTCTGCTCAAAATTGGCTGGCTGATATTGCAATTGAACAAGGCGATCGCGACGAAGCTCAAAAGCTATTAATTCAAGGCTTGACTGTTGCTGAAACGACTCACAACAAGCGACGTTTGGCTCGCTATCGGCGTTCTCTTGCCCGTTGGGAGAAAAAGTGGGGAAGTGCAGAGAAAGCCTACCAATTGTCAATTAAGGCTATTGATGGTTTTAAGCTCTTGGGAATGACACGGGATGCACAGGAGATGCAAATTTTCCTTGATTCACTGTAATCATAGGCGCTTATGTTGCCCACCCGACAAGATGGGATAATTTATTTATTGGAAATCCCTAAAAGCGCGATCGCATATCGACCAACACTAGACAAGATAATTTTTTACAAGATAATGTAATATAACTTAGCAGTATTCGAGCGATGCCTACGGCGGGATGCGCCTACGCTATTCCTTTTCAATCTAATTGCAAGCAAAGCGGCAATTTGCTACATATCAGAATGGTTCCATCCAAACTTGTCCACCCAAAGACAGTAGATTAAGTTTTGTCTGAATAACTATAAGGAATGAAATAGCTCTGCTTTCCAAAAAGTAAAAAAGGAACAGATTTTTATGGCATTTGATTACAACCTGTTTGTCATTGGTGCTGGGCCTGGTGGATTGGCAGCAGCTAAAAAAGCAGCTAGTTACGGTGTCCGTGTCGCTATTGCCGAACAAGAATCCATCGGTGGAACCTGTGTAAATCGCGGTTGCATTCCCAAAAAACTGATTGTCTACGCTGCTGACTTCGCCCTACAAAAGCAAATAGCGCCCAGTTATGGGTGGAGTGAATGTCAAACATATTTTGACTGGACATTATTTATTAAGTCAGTACATCAGCATCTTGACACCCTTAACCAGTCTTACTTTCAGCAATTACACAAAGCTGGAATTGAACTAATTTCCGATCGTGCCACTTTCATCGATGCTCATACTGTCGATATCAATGGACTTAAAGTTACAGCCGACAAAATTTTAATTGCTGTGGGAGGGCAACCCCTCAAGCCCAAAATTCCAGGCATAGAATATGCCATTACATCCCGCGAGATGTTTCAGTTACCTTATCTACCGAAGCGTTTAGCAATTATTGGCGGTGGCTACATTGGCGTAGAATTTTCCAGTATGATGCACGCCTTCGGTTGCCAGGTGACGGTGATTGAAAAAGACGAGATGATTTTATCGGGGTTTGATGATGAGATTCGCTCTGCGGTAGAACAAGGTTTGAGGAAACGCGGAATTAAGTTATTGACTAGTAGTACTGTTCAAGAAATCAAATACTCAGATGAGAGTTTGTTATTAACTATTACTGGTAAGAAGCGAGAAATAATTACAGCAGATACGATCTTGGTTGCCACAGGTTACGCTCCAAATACCAAGAATCTTGGTTTAGAAAATGCCCATGTTGAACTTGGCGAACATGGTGCAATCAAAGTAGATGAATACAGCCGCACCACCCAAGAAAATATTTTTGCTGTGGGTGACTGCACCAGTCGAGTGCAATTGTCTCCAGTGGCGAAGGCAGAAGGTATTGCTTTTGCCAATACAGTTTTTGGCAACAAGGTGCAAAAACTGGATTATGATTATGTGCCCTCTGCTGTTTTTTGCCGTCCAGAAGCGGCTGGTGTAGGGATGACGGAGGCGAAGGCACGGGAAAAATTTGGTGAATCTGTACAATGCTACTACACCCAATTCCAACCACTTTTGTATCAGCTAACCGACCAGAATGAGCCAACCACTATGAAGTTAGTTTTAAATGGCGATTCTGGGCAAGTTTTGGGCGCTCATCTGGTGGGTGAACACGCAGCAGATATCATTCAAAGTCTGGGTGTGGCAATTCGCAAGGGCATTACCAAGGAAGACTTGGATGAAATAATAGGTATTCACCCTACGGTAGGAGAAGAATTTTTTTCGTTAGATCGGGTGCAGGAATGAGTGAAGGGGGCAGGAGGCAGGAAGAAAACTGCCTTCTTTATAGATTTTCTTCCCGTATCCCCGTGTGCTTCTCAAGGAGTTTCTGAGAATACCTCTGAGCAAGATTTTGTGGGAGCGTTTAATTGGTCTAAAGTATTTGTTAATGAGTCATCTCCTAGCATGGGGTATCTGCTGTGGGAATTTACCACATCGTCAAAAGCTTTCAGATCCTCAAGAGCCTCTGATGCAGACTGATATCGGTGTTTGAAGTCATCCAGCACCATTTTACTGAGAATATTAGCAACGGAGCGGCTTACCTGAGAGCGTAGTTTACCGCCGTAGGCATCGCTCCATTTTATCTCTCCATCAGCATCTCTATCTAGATCGCGGGGTGCTATACCAGTCAAGGCTCTAATCCCAACCATACCCACTGCATAGATGTCACTACTGTATTGGGGACGGCCAAAACATTGTTCGCTGGGTGCGTAACCCTGAGTCCCAATGCCAAGGAGTTATGTAAAAATAAATTGAACAATTAACTGACTACTTTGGGTTTGATAATATAGTTCCACTCACCATGAAAAGAATTTCGTTCGATTGCGATAGTATCAAGCTCTTGGTCTGTAACCTTGATTCCCGTTTTGTAGAGATTTGGATCTAATCTAGCTTCAACTTCTAATCCTTGTGTGGTGGTAGTATTGCGAATTAGATTAATCACAACTTGCAAGCTAGTTAATGGTCTGCCTCGCCAGTTTTGGGTAATGTGACAAAACAAGCGATGCTCAATCTTATTCCATTTACTTGTGCCTGGAGGAAAATGACACACATGAATAGTTTTACCAGTATCAGTTGCTAATTCTTGTAACTTCAATTTCCACAATCGTGAGCGATAACTATTGCTACCACCGCAATCAGCCGTAATCATTATATGCTCACTGCTGGGATAAACTTGTTTACCCATTGAGTACCACCAATGACGAATAGACTCGACTGCAAACTCTGCGGTATCGTGGTCAATGCCAACATTTACCCATCCTTGATTTGAGGTTAAGTCATAAATTCCGTAGGGAATTGCCTTGCCCAACTTGGGGTCAACAAAATCATGCATTTTCACCTCAATTGGCTGTTCCTTTTCACACCACTCGGTTCCAGAATTTTTAAAATCTCCAATTAATTCTTTTTTTTTGTATCAACTGAAATTACGGGTTCGTTCTGGGATTGAAAGTGCAAGACTTGGTTGGAAATATGTAAAAACTGATCATCTCTATCTGGATGAGATGAGCCATCACGGGTTTTACGATTTGATTGTAAGCTGTAGCCAAGCGATTCAAGTAAGTTATAAACACTTTTAGGACTAGTCCTATGTCCCCCAATGTTTAATGCCGCAGCCAGTTTCACAACACTTTTAGAAGTCCATTTTAGAGGAGATTCTGGGTCTCCCAGTGTCACTGGTTCAATCAGCGATTCTAAATCTGATAGCAGCATTGCGTCTTTTTCTTCAAGTAGTTTACGTCCAGCACCTGACGAACGAATTCGATTACTATCATCATTCGAGGTTTTTTCCCCCGAAGCGTCTAACAATAACCGTATCCCAGCATGGATTGTAGTCCGGGATAGTCCAGTTGCGAGCGCAACCTGACTCACGCCTCCCCAGCCCAGGCTTCGGGCTTCAATTGCTGCCCAAATACGCCGTGTTTTCTCATTCAAATAAGGCGATAACGAATCGTACTTGTCTTGAATGCTTTCTACTACCTGCTTATCAGACATATAAGCCTTTAATTCGGTTACATTCTGATCATCTTACCATTCAGCAAATTGTTCAAGTTATTTTTACATGATGCCCAATGGTAAAGGGGGTTTGCTCTTCAGTATCAAGCTGTTTTGTGCTGACTTCTTTGACGGCTCCAAAGTCAATCAATACCAGTTTTCCATCTGAGTGCCGCCGGATAATATTACTGGGCTTGATATCCCGATGAATCACATTATTTTGGTGAACAAATGTTAATGTTTGCAATAAGTCTCTGACAATTTTGATCGCGGCAATTTCATCAATGGCTCTACCTGGTGGCAATTCCTGATTTAAGGTATGACCAATTATCTGTTCTTGCACTAGATAAAATTCTTCATCTTCTTCAAAATACGCCAAAAGTTGAGGGATCTGATCGTGTGTTCCCAATTTTTCTAAGGTTTGCGCCTCTGAGTGAAATAAACGTCTGGCAAGTTGCAAGGCTTCTGGTTTAGTGCTGGCTGGTTTTAGTTGCTTGACAACACATAGCGGACTCCCAGGACGTTGGGTATCTTCGGCAATGTAGGTTTCGCTGAATCCACCGGAACCAAGAACTTTGACAATTTTGTAGCGTCGAGCCAAGACTTTTCCTGATAAGGCTAAATCTCGTTGCTGGATTAAGTATTGCAAATCATATTGTTGACTGATGATCTCTTGAACAACGGGAGATGTTTTATACTTCTGGAAAATGTTTACTAATTGACGTTTTCTAATGCTTTCCCTCATGACTGAGGTTCCCAGGTAGGAAAGTCCGGTCATGGCGATCGCAATCATTGGTACAATCGTAGGAAAAATTAATCGACCATAGACAAATAACCCATAGCTAATTCCTAACCAAGCGCCAGATAGGGCGAGGCTATATAAAAATCTATTGATGCTACGCTTGCGTCTGCTAATCATCAAGGCTGCACTGCCAACTAGAACTAGCACAAACAAACCCTGCAATAGTGGAGTGTTAATTCCTGGAGCGATCGCTTTCCCTGACATCAAAGTTGCGATCGCATTGGCGTGAATTTCCACGCCCGACATCGGTTTAATGCTGTTGCTAGCAGCGACTGGATAATAATCATTATTTAACTTATCTGTCGCACCAATCAGCACTATCTTGTCTTTGAAGACCTTTCCCTGCTGCAAATAGGTGTTCCAATTTTCCGGATCGAGTACGTGCCAAAAGGGTATTTGCTCAAATGTACCCGCAGAACCCCAAAAATAAATGCGATCGCCTTTTGGTCGCGGATAATTTACTTGTGCTGTCCTGAGTGCTACTTCATCAAAAGAGGGTAGCTTCTCGATCAAATTATCTTCAGCCAACGACTTAGAAAACTCACTCGCCAATCGATGAACTTTACCATCCATCTCTACGGGAAAATTAACTGAGCCAATGGAAACTGACCCTGTACGAAACATCTGTTGTGGGTCTGTCAGTTGTGTAAAAGTCCCTTGGTGCGTCTGAGAATTTTCGTAAACGGCTGCTAAGGTAACTTTACTGCCATATTTTTGCAATACTGCCTGGAATTGGCGATCGTCAGTAACTCCATAACTACTCGGCGTGTCAAAAACTACATCTATCGCCACCGAACGGACACCTGCTTTAATTAACTTTGTAATTATCTGGGCATAAGCAGCACGTTGATAAGGATAAGATTTCAGTGTTTCTAGGTACGCATACTGTTTCGGATTTATTTTATAGTACTGTTCGGGAACTGATATTGACTGATCGTCTATCGCTAAAATTACAATGTCTTCTGGAGGCACAATCGGCCCACGCAGTTGAAAAAAGCTAGAAAGCGCCTTATTTTCCATCAATTGAACCGATTCCCCACCAGCAGCACTCAGCACTGCTGCACCCATTACGCAAGCTCCAGCGAGGAGATGACCTAAGCGAATCATCCATCTAGACTGGCGAGCCGATACTGTTGACGTTACTTTTGTCGGTTTACTTGACAGTCTATTGGCAGCAGAGACATAGTTTTTAGTTAAGGTAGATGTAGGTTCTTCTGCCATATCGTGTTACTGATTGATTTAAGTCCAACACTTTTATTTATTCAGACCACGTTTTAGTGCAAGCACATTGAAATAAGACTTAAATGATAATCTTATACATTTGTAAAGTATCTTCTATTCATCAACAAACCTTTATTGGCAGAGCTAGCCCCCAAGAGATTCCTACTCAGGTACTGCCTAAATTATTGTTTTTCTGTTAAGTGAGTTACAACTAGTGATTGTCTCACAGATCAGAGCCGGATCTACTTCGCCTCTGCTAATTGGTTACGGCGAGATTTGATCCTAACCTAACCAACAGGTATGCTCCTAACGGGGTGTTTTACCAAAAGCTGTCCCAAGGTCGTCTTCTGTCTTTGGTGCAATATTGGTACTCCCTAGAAAGCATGTCCTGATACTGAAAGCTCTACCTATTGATAGGCATAAACTTATATCCTACCCTAAGCTTATGCTATACCTCTTTAGGAGTAAACTTTAATGTTATACAGCGATAAATGCTGTTACTGGTTCAATTTTTTTGGTAGATTTCGATCAGATGGTAGCTCTTGCAGTGCTGGAGGTGAATAAGGTTTAGCACCCAGCATCTCAACTCCAATGTTGCATCCATTTTTATGCCTTGAAAGAGGTAGGATAAAAGCTATAGATGAAGAGCTACTTTATAGATATTAGCAAACTTGCTATTTGAAAATTGCTATAATCTATTGTTCCATCTAAATTCATTTATATTATTAGGTGTAAATTTGTATGGGTTCTCCAATGAATCGTCTGTCTATTTTTGTAGACGGAAACAATATGTTCTATGCTCAACAAAAAAATGGGTGGTTTTTTGACCCGCGGCGAGTCTTAGAATACTTTAAACATGAGCAATCAGAAACAACATTAATTAATGCATTCTGGTACACTGGCTTAAAAGACCCACAAGATCAACGAGGTTTTAGAGATGCTCTAATTAGTCTAGGATATACAGTCCGAACTAAAATTCTTAAAGAATATTATGATGATACTTCTGGTCGTTACTCGCAAAAAGCGAATTTAGATATTGAAATTGTTGTAGATATGTTTAATACAGTAGACCAGTATGACCGAGTAGTATTATTCAGTGGCGATGGAGATTTTGAACGAGCAATCGAACTATTACGCTCAAAAAATACACATATTACGGTAGTATCTACAGAAGGAATGATCGCTAGAGAACTACGAAACGCTACTGATAGATATATAGATTTAAATGATATCAGAGATCAAATAGAAAAAACCGAAGGTTAATAGCCTTAGCAATTATTTACAAAGGTAAGAGTAAAAGAAAAACTAAGGTTGAAGATATATTGAGCCACAAGTAAAAATTAAACAACAAACCGCAAATGACAAACAAAACAGATCGGATTATCATTTTTGATACTACACTGCGAGATGGAGAGCAGTGTCCGGGAGCGACTTTGAATATAGACGAAAAGCTAGTTATTGCCAAGCAACTAGCGCGTCTGGGTGTGGATATAATTGAGGCAGGCTTTGCTTTTGCCAGTCCTGGAGATTTTGAAGCAGTCAGTAAGATTGCCCAAATTGTGGGGACAGAAAATGGCCCGGTAATTTGTAGTTTGGCAAGAGCAATTAAAGCAGATATTGAAGCGGCCGCAGAAGCATTAAAACCAGCCGTAAAGGGCAGAATTCACACATTTATTTCGACTTCTGATATTCATTTAGAGTATCAGTTACGGAAGTCACGGGCAGAAGTGCTAGCGATCGCCGAAGAAATGGTAGCTTATGCCAAATCCTTCATGACAGATGTCGAATTTTCGCCAATGGATGCGGCTCGTTCCGATCCAGAATTTTTGTACCAAGTGTTAGAGCGAACGATCGCAGCTGGTGCAACAACAGTTAATATTCCCGATACCGTGGGTTACACCACCCCAAGCGAATTTGGGGCAATAATTAAAGGCATTATTGAAAATGTCCCCAACATCGACCAAGCGATTATTTCCGTTCACGGTCATAATGATTTAGGCTTGGCAGTTGCTAACTTCTTAGAAGCCGTGAAAAATGGCGCACGGCAACTAGAATGTACAATCAATGGGATTGGCGAACGCGCCGGCAATGCCTCACTAGAAGAATTGGTAATGGCGTTGCATGTGCGGCGGCAATATTTTAACCCTTTTCTCGGCAGACCAGAAGAATCTCAAGAATCCCTGACAAATATCGACACCCGACAAATTTATAAAACCTCACGCTTAGTTTCTAATTTGACGGGAATGTTGGTACAACCAAATAAAGCGATCGTTGGTGCAAATGCCTTTGCCCATGAGTCTGGAATTCACCAAGATGGTGTGTTAAAAAACAAACTCACCTACGAAATTATGGATGCCCAATTGATTGGCTTAACAGACAATCAAATAGTTTTGGGCAAACATTCAGGGAGAAATGCTTTCCGGACTCGGTTGAAAGAATTGGGCTTTGAACTGTCAGATACTGAGTTAAATAAAGCCTTCGTTAGATTCAAAGAAGTAGCAGATAAAAAGAAAGATATTTCTGATTGGGATTTGGAAGCGATCGTTAACGATGAAATCCAACAAGCGCCCGATTTATTCCGGGTAGAGTTGGTGCAAGTTTCCTGTGGTAGCAACGCCCGTCCTACTGCTACAGTTACTCTGCGTACCCCAAAAGGTGAAGAATTAACCGATGCTGCGATCGGTACTGGGCCAGTGGATGCAGTTTACAAAGCCATCAACCGTGTGGTGAATGTGCCCAACGAGTTGATTGAGTTTTCTGTGCAGTCAGTAACAGCCGGTATTGATGCCATTGGCGAAGTGACAATTCGTTTACGTTATGAGTCTAAAGTGTTTTCTGGTCATGCAGCGAACACAGATATCATCGTGGCATCCGCACAAGCTTATGTAAATGCGTTGAATAGGTTGTATGCATCTTTGCAAACTCAAGAAAAGCCAGAGGAAGTAACTGCACAGAAAGTCTGAGATCGGAATCTGTGAAACTGCCAGTTTTTAGCTGATGCTAACAAACTCCTCTCCAACTTTGGGGAGGAGTTATTTGTGACTTCCAAAAATTTGTTAGAAATTATGCTGACAGAAAAACATCTCATTATTAGAGAAGGCACAATCAAAGAAGACTCACTGATTGCAAAATACTTTTACCAAATGTGGCTAGATATTGATGTTGATGAGAGTACAGGTTCTGTGATAAAGGTTGCTGAAGGTGAATTATCAGCAGAATTGTTTGCAGAGTAAAAAGCTTCTATCTAAATTCAATAGGATAAGTTTCTAGCTCAAGAAGGATCTGTGGTTGCTTGTGTTCGCATTTGTGCAATATTGATTTAATTATCAATATTGTTTACTTTTTGGGATTTTTCGATTTACTTGATAAGCATAAAACTTTATTCTAAAAAACGATGTTTATAATCAGTTAGCTTGTATGAGTAGCGACAAAACAACAGAATTGCCACTCTGGGTACAAGATAGAGATATAGTCATTGCGCATGATGAAGAAGTACAGTGGCGAGAAGGAAAACGCCCCGATTATTCATATACCAATGAATTTCTTCATCAAGAAAGTAAATTTCAGCATCCAGAAGGTTCTTTAGAAGCGATCGCTCAAAATTTAGTCCGCACTTTTGAGATGGAAGCTTCTAATAAATCTAATCCTCAACAGTGGCTTTAGATTGTTACTGATAAGTTTAAGATGAGTACCAATGGGGGACAACAATTCACTGCTCAGGATGTTGCAACCGAAGGTACTTATAATCTGTTTTTGGGTAAAACTGAGCAATATAACTCTGACACAGAAACCTTTGAATCTTCATTTCAAGTTTTTCATACAGCCTTTCCTAATGGCTTCCTTTGGGAATTAACAGAAGTACTTTCGGGGCCGCCTAATGTTACCTTTAAGTGGCGACATTGGGGAACATTTAATGGTTCCTATAAAGACTATGCACCCACAGGTGAAACAATCGAAATTGTCGGAGTTAGTATTGCTCGCGTTACTGATGATTTGAAGATTGAGTCTCTAGAGCATTATTTTGATAATAATGTCTTTCTTCAGAAATTAACGGCAGGTGGTTGCCCTTTCCATTCTCAAAATCAGAATAATCACTAATTTTGATTTAGTTATAGTCTATGGAATAGTACGCTCGATTGGCGCTCTTAGCAAACAGCAGTGAGTGCCGATTGAGTGATTATAATCATCGAAAGTCTGCAATAGAAGGGAATGCGGAGAAATTTAAATAAATTGAATAATGCCGTTTATGGTATTGGTGTTTGCACAGTAGTAGCTGGTATATTGATTGAAGGTGTAAACCCAGCCAGTTTACCCGATTTCTGGGGTACAAAGTCTGTTTCTTTGCTACCTTGAATCTCAGATAAGTAGCAATCTTGCACTGCCAACAACAAGCCTTTGATGGCATCTGGTGCGCCTGTTTTAACTAAATCATCTGCCTTTTTGAAAAAATGCGATCGCCATTTGCCATCGTTATTGCCATACAATTCGATTAAATACCAACCTGCAAGATACTCAGCCAAAGGATCGAGACAAAAACGGATTCTATCTTTAGCAGAACCGATAGTTTGAATCAGGTGTAGGCGCTTTTCCAGATAATTGAGGTGTGCTTCAGGATCGTCAATACCCAAAGCTGCTAATGCAGCAATAGCATCTGCACGCTTGGCGGTTGCTGGTTGGTAACTTTGCTGCAAACATTCCCAAGCGATCGCTTTGGCATCTTGATGAACGGTGCGATCATCAAATTGATTGTCTGTAACATCACGATTGAGTTCATTGATATAACCCAGCATCAAATTGGGAATATTCTCTGGTAACGCAGAAATATTAGATGTAACGTCTTTACTGGCGATTAACTGTTCAGCATAAAGTTTCGCCAGCAAAACAGTGATATTATTTTGACCGACCATGAGAGAAAGACGGTTACAAGCGTCAAAAAATTCTTGATCGGTAAAGCGATCGCGTTTACCTCGCTGCATCAGATAAGCTTCCATAAAGGACGATAGTTTATTCGCCTCAATCCGCAAGGGTTTAATTATCGTCTTATTAACCCGCCCCAACTTTTCCTCAATTCGGGAAGTAATCACCAACGCATTCACCGGAAACTCTGGCGACTCCGGCTCAATTGCTTCTCGTGTAGTGGCATTCATTTCTGAGAAACGGTCTACAATTACTAGAATGCGTTTTTTTCTTAATAAACGTAACAATAATTCTTGACAAATCGGCTCTGGCTCATCAATTAAAGCTTGCAACTGTCCTCTGATAGCTTCTAAAAGCGGCGACTTACCTTCAGTTACCCGAAATTCTTCTTCTAAAAGCACAGGTAACATCAAATGTTTGCAGAGTTGTTGGTCTTCAGCCTCAGCCATTGCCCATCCAGCGATTCGACACGCTAAACTGGTTTTACCTACACCCCCTTCCCCACCAATTACTAAGCAGCTACGTTGTTTCTCGAAAGTTGAGCGTAAATTCTCATTCATCAGTTGGGGAACTGTTGTACTATCCAGAACAACGGGAATAGGAATGTAACAGGCGCGACTGTTAACTGTATCCTTTTTGGGAAATTGCTCGCGGGCTGCTTTGATATATTTAGCTACCCACGCATCTAATACTCTGGGATGGTAATGAAACCAGCCAACAAATAGCACATATCGCAGAGGTACATTAACGCTGATAAATGGGAGAGAAAAATCTGTGTAAGGTTTGAGGGCGTTGTTAATTTTCAACAACCATAAAGGGGCTACCCGCAAGAGAATTAACCAAATAGAAGGTAATAAGATAAGGTAAGCGGCAATTCCCAAGAGTAATTTATGCTTAAATAGCGATTCCAGAACTCTATCAAAGAGGCGAGTTTCTTTTTCTGCTTTCAGGGCATTGAGAGGGCGACGTATCAGCCTAATGTCCGTCTCTGTGAATTTATCTTTGTATTTTTGTATAGTTGCCAATACCTGCTCAAAGTCTGAGATAACTTTCTGCAACTTGGAGGTAGGTAAAGCATTTGCTTTGTCCTGAAAGCCTGCCGCTATTCCTCCTAAACCTTTGATAGCACCTAAACGCACGTAAAACTGGTTATCATTCAACAGGGCAATTAAATTCGGGACAGAAGATACTGCTTCTGTACCCATTGCACCCAGAGCGTAAGCAGAATTGTAACGTACAGTGGGGTTCTTATCTTTTAAGGCAGCAGTTAATACTGGGACAGCTACTTTCGCTTCTACACCAATTTTTCTGAGTGCAGAAGGAACATAAATGCGAACAAATTGCTCCTTGTCTTGTAACGCCGCCATCAACGATGGAACTGCTGCTTTGGCTGCTGTACCAATATTTCCTAAAGCTAAGGTGGCGTACAGGCGGACTTGTCCATCTTCATCTTGCAATGCCGCACTTAAAGCAGAAACGGCTGGTGCTGCTTCTGCACCCAAATCTCCTAAAACAGAAGCCGCGTGCCAGCGAAGATTAATATCCTGATTTTTCAAAGCTTCAATCAGAGACGGCACTGCTGGCGAACCGATATTAACTAATGCATCTGCTGCAAGGCTTCTGATGTGGGCATCGTTATCTATCAGCTTCTCAATCAGCGGAGCAATTTTGCTGTCAGTAGTGATTTGCGCCCAACTATTGCTTGTGCATAGTAGGAACAGTGTCAGGCATAAGACAACCACCTTGAGCGCACTAAGTAATACTTGTCTGGTATGCTTTGTCATTGAATCGGATTGAATCACCCGATGAACAACTCCAGTCAGAGAAACTATACCTAAGATTGTAATCTAACTGTCAATGTGGGTTAGCGATGTCTACGATGGTCACTGAGCTTGTCGTTCGCGGAGCGTCTCGTAGAGAAGTGCGGGCTACGCCTACGCACTGGTTTGCTCAAGCTTGATTAGCATTAGGATTTAAACGCATCATAATTTTCTCTGGTTCTGTCAAATTTTTAAATCCATAACGGCGATAAAGTCCATGAGCGTCTTTTGTGCCTAACATCCATCTTTGAACATCTTGCAATTCTGGATATTCCAAAATATATTCTACAAACCATTTTCCTAAACCCTGTCCTCGATAAGGCTCCAAAATAAAAACATCTTTTAACAACGCAGAAGTTGCATAATCAGTGATGACTCTCGCAAAGCCCACTTGTTGATTATCTTCATAAAGTCCAAAACATAAAGAATTTTGTATAGACTTTTCCACAGTAGCTAACGGGATGTTTTCAGCCCAATAGGAGGTTTGTAAAAAATCATGAATCATTTGAATGTCTAATTTAGATTTCTCGGTGTTGATGTAAAATCGATGTTTTAATTCTTCATTCATCTTGCTACATCTTTTATTTAATTAGGTTGAAAAATTATAATTCATTCTTATGGTCAGTGGTTTGCAACCTCAGATGATGAAATTACTGAACCATTAGCTAGATAACAGAGGCTATATTCAGCATTCAAGGATATGGGTGCATATAGTTACTGATTATGAATCAGCCTACAATAAAATCTTGGCAAGAAGTCCGTGCTGCTTTTAAAACAATCTGGGGTTATGAAGATTTCCGTCCACCACAGGGAGAAATTGTCAATAGTTTATTGTCACAAAAAGATGCGCTGATTATTATGCCCACAGGTGGCGGGAAGTCAATTTGTTTTCAACTTCCCGCACTGCTACAAACAGGATTAACCTTGGTAGTTTCGCCCTTGGTGGCGTTGATGGAAAATCAAGTTCAGGAACTACGAGAAAGCCACCAAAAAGCAGCACTCTTGCATAGTGAATTATCTTCATCTCAACGCCGTGCAACTCTGCAAGCTTTGGAACGTCAACAGCTAAGATTACTTTATTTATCGCCAGAAACTTTGCTCAGTGCGCCAGTTTGGGAAAGATTATGTCACCCGCAATTGCAAATTAATGGTTTGATTTTAGATGAAGCTCATTGTTTGGTGCAGTGGGGTGATACTTTTCGCCCAGCTTATCGCAGATTAGGGGCGGTGCGTCCGGCGTTGCTCAAATCAAAACCACCAGGAACAAAAATTAGTATCGCCGCTTTTACCGCTACTGCTGATCCCTCAGCCCAAAAAATTATTCAAACAGTTTTACAATTACAGCAACCAGAGATTTTCCGCTTGAATCCTTACCGTCCGAACTTGCATCCCAGCATTCGCATTGCTTGGACACCACGGGGTAGGAAACAACAATTATTAAAGTTTATTCAAAATAGACCGCAACAATCGGGATTAGTTTATGTTCGCACTCGGAGAGATAGCGAAGATTTAGCCCAATGGTTAGCAGAGATGGGTTACGCTACAGCTAGCTATCATGCGGGATTGGGTGCAACAGAACGCCGTGAAGTAGAAGCAAGCTGGTTAAGTGGCAAAATCCCCTTTGTTGTTTGTACCTGTGCGTTTGGTATGGGGATAAATAAAAGTGATGTTCGCTGGGTAGCACATTTTCACGCACCACATCTGCTATCTGAATATGTGCAAGAAATCGGCCGCGCTGGAAGGGATGGGAAACCAGCAGAAGCGTTGACATTGGTAAGTGAACCTACGGGGTGGTTAGATTCAGGGGATAAGCAAAGACAGGAGTTTTTTCAAGAACAAATGCGATCGCAACAGCAAATAGCGCAGCAACTTGTGAAAAAATTACCAAAACAGGGAGAAGTGAATGCAGTAACTCGACAATTTCCCGAAGGTGCTACGGCACTAGCTTTACTCCATAGCAGTGGTCAGCTAAACTGGCTTGACCCTTTTCATTACACCATTGCTCAAAAAGTGGGAAATCAGCCACCAAACCAATTACACGCCGCTAAACAGATGCAGCAATACCTAACAACTAAGCAGTGTCGTTGGCAGTTTTTGTTAAATGCCTTTGGTTTTGACAAAGAAGCAGCTAACCTGCGTTGCGGACATTGCGATAATTGCTGTCAATGAGTATCAAAGCCTCATTAACGAGTATAAAAGGTGGATAAATAGAGCTAAAAGCCTCGTTCACGAGTATAAAAGGTGGATGAACGGAGCTAAAAGACTCGTTCAGGAGATCAATACCTTATCCCTTATTCTCTAATGAGGTTCATCCAATAGGATGAATTGTCATTTTCACCACCAAGTGACAATAGGGTAGTCAAGTAGAGGATAAAAATATGTCATCTGCTCAAGCGCCCTCCCTACCACCGTTGATTCCGCGCGAAATACTGTTTGGGAATCCCGAAAAAACCAGCCCACAACTCTCGCCTGATGGCAAGTACTTGGCATATATCGCCCCTGATGAGAAAAATGTCTTGCAGGTATGGTTGCGAACTATAGGGCAAGAAGACGACCAGATATTAACTGCCGACAAAAAGCGCGGTATCCGCATTTTCTTCTGGACTTATAACGCCGACCAGTTGATTTATATGCAAGACTCGGATGGCGACGAGAATTTTCACCTCCACTTGGTTAATATTCACTCTAAAATTGTGCGTGACTTAACGCCATTCCAGGGTGTAAAAGCTGAACTCGTGGAACTGGAACCTAAATTTCCAGAGCAAGTACTGGTAGCGTTGAACTTAAACAATCCCCAAAAGTTTGATGTTTACCGCATTAACCTTAAAAATGGTGCTGTAGAGTTCGATACCGATAACCCCGGTAACATTATCAGTTGGACATCTGACGCTGATTTCCAAATACGTGCAGCGACAGCTAGCACAGCCGATGGTGGTTACGATTTGTTATTGCAGAAACCAGATAAACAGTGGGAAATTCTCCGCCACTGGGGGTCAGAAGAGGAAGGCAATTCTGTTAGCTTCTCGGCTGATGGTAAAACCCTTTATATTCAAGGGAATCACGATGCTAACGCCAAACGTCTGCTAGCTGTTGACCTAGACACCCGTCAAGAAACCGTCATTGCTGAAGATGAACAGTATGATGTTGTGGGAATAATCATTCAGCCACTGACGCGAGTTATCCAAGCAGTTTCTTTCTATAAAGATAAACAGGAATGGCAAGTAATTGACCAAAGTATCGCCGCTGATTTTGAAGAAATCGCCAAGGTGCGTCCTGGAGAATTCTCTATAATTAGCCGCGACTTGGAAGATAAAACCTGGCTAGTAGCTTATAGAACTGACGATGGGCCAGTTTATTACTATGCCTACAACCGAGAGTCCAAAACTAGCACCTTCCTTTTTAGCAACCAACCCAAACTAGAAACGTTGCAGTTAGCTTCAATGGAACCGATTTCCTATGAAGCGCGGGATGGTTTAACTATCCACAGTTACCTGACAACCCCTGTAGGAATACCTACCCAAAATCTCCCAACAGTATTACTGGTTCACGGTGGCCCTTGGGCGCGGGATGTTTGGGGTTTCTCTCCCACAGCGCAATGGCTAGCTAACCGGGGTTATGCCGTTCTGCAAGTGAACTTTCGCGGTTCCACTGGCTACGGTAAAGCATTTTTGAATGCTGGGAATCGGGAATGGGCTGGCAAAATGCACGACGACTTGATTGACAGCGTGAACTGGCTGGTAGAACAAGGCATTTCCGATCCGCAAAAGATTGCGATTATGGGCGGTTCTTATGGCGGTTACGCCACCTTAGTGGGGTTAACTTTTACACCAGAACTCTTTGCGGCTGGGGTGGATATTGTCGGGCCGAGTAACCTGATTACTTTGATAGGAACTATACCGCCTTATTGGGAACCATTGAAGGCAATGCTTTATCATCGCGTTGGTAATTTAGAGACAGAAGAGGAGTTTCTGAAATCGCGATCGCCTTTATTCTTCGCTGACCGGATTCAAAAACCTTTACTCATCGGTCAAGGTGCAAACGATCCGCGGGTGAAACAAGCAGAAAGCGATCAAATTGTCAACGCAATGCAGGAGGCTGGTTTGCCTGTGCAATATGCACTTTACACAGATGAAGGACATGGTTTTGCCAGACCAGAAAATCGGTTGCACTTTTTTGCGATCGCAGAAGAGTTTCTCGCCAAATACTTAGATGGTAGATTTGAACCTTTGGGAGATATTCAAGGTCATTCAGGAATAGTTAAATAAAATTAAGTCTCAAAAATAAAAAGGTGGTTAGTGATTTTCTTTAACCACCTTGATAGTTGTAAGACCGAAGTCTAACGATGTATTCAAGCACTTTTGACTGAACCTCATTGAAGAATTCTCTTGAATTTTTTCAACATCAAGTTTTCTAGCAAACTCAACTTCTGAAAGAATTTCCTGGCATTCGTCTATTGTTGCCCCATTTACTGATCCATATAGTATTCCAGTTGGATATTCATGAATACAATACTGAAGCCATCTAATCTGAACACTTAGTAAGCCTTTTTGTACTTCATTATTGCTGGGAGCGAGCAAGTAACATTCCTTGAGTAACCCATAATCTGTATTAAAGTTAATCTGCTTGTGGAGATGCTTTACTTTGTAAAAATTTTGGGCTGTACGAGCAAGCCACAAAATTGACCAAGGATCGCGTTTTTGATAACCACTAAGAAGAACAGGAAACACAACCTGTTCATAAAGCTCATAGCGAATTCCATATTTATATTCGCATTGTTGATTTTCTAGAAACTCGTGAGTCCACAATTCTTTCTCGGTAAATGAAGCAAATGAAGTAATAAACTGCTGAAGGTGTTGTCTGGCTTGGCTACGAAAACCAAGTGTTTTACAATGTAAGTATTGTTTGTAATACTCAAGCTCCATACATCTTAACTTTCCGTAGTTTTGACCACTGTGACACTCACAGCTTTAAGCACTCTGATGCTCAGACTCTTCTTTTTGCAACAGAAAATCGAGATAGTCTTGTAATTGCAACAGCCTGGCTCCAGATAGCTGGCGTAACTTGGCTAAAATCATTTCTTCTTGCTGCCACTGGGAAATGGGGATGATTTGAGACGCTGGTACTTCGATCGTTACATTGGGCAGATCAAACCCTTCCAGACTATACCCGTCCTCTTCCCCTTCAGGCATGGGGTAATGTTCCACAATTGTTGCAACATTCCCGCGTTTCAGGTTGTATTCTGGTAAGTCCTGCGCTAAAGCAACTTGGGAGAATAGGGGGTATTGTACCTTCATAAGTTTCCTCCTTGATCTGGCACTAAGGTGACAAATTTAGTTGTATTATTGGCAACTATCCAAATGGTTAAAATATTGAGTTCAACGCCATTAATCCCTCGCAGACACGCACGAATGGCATACTTCTGACCATAGCGAGTTATTTCGATCTGCTCGGCAGGTTGCGTTAAAACTTGAGTGCGTAGATCCTGTTCAAGTTGTTGCCAGTTGTCTAGTGTGTACCCAGCCCTAGCCAGAAATTTAGATTTATCGTCTTTTGGCAACGGCACAAGCAGATATTTGGTTAGCTTTTCTTCTGCGATTATTGCATCCTGCGCTAAAAAGGCCATCGGTTCATGGCATGAATTTTGGGTAGAAATTATTGAGTACATTTTACCCTGAGATGCTGGTCGTTTGAGTATTTGAGATATTGCTTTATCCAGCGTTGAGTATTTGCTCTGCGGTTAGCTGTAATTCTGGGAAAATAGTAGAAGTGATCGCAGTATTTCCTGTAAATCTGGTTTCTTCATAAAACCCGTCAACTAATATCAGCACGGTGACTCTGTTCATTTGTGGATCAACAATCCAATATTCAGCAATTCCTCTTGCAGCGTACTCAGAACGTTTGTAGCGATACTCTCTATCCTCGTTAGCTTTGCCAGGAGAAACGACTTCGACAACTAATGCCGGAGGTGGCATATCCAAAGTGATTGTCGATCGCGTTGCAACTTCTAAGGCTGTTGCAAGTTCATCTGTCAGCACAACTAAGTCAGGAATGCGAGTTGTCGCACGAGAACCGGCAACAATAATTTCAACTTTGTTACTCAATCGATTCACTGGGACGAACTTGAGGAAATTTACCAGCAAAAAGAGAGATATCTGGACATTTTTTGGGCTTTCGGGTTGGATTGCAACTAACTTACCTGCCACCAGTTCATATTGGCTATCGGTGCGATCGTCATACTTCAAATATTCCTCAAGCGTTAGATGTTTGCCAGCGATCGCAGTCATTGAATTATTCAATCCTAAATCCAAAATTCGTCAGTAGGAAAATACTATAACACCAACTACAACTCAGTAAACTTCATCATGAGTACCGATATCAATTAGCAAAATTTCCTCTTCACCAGATTCTATATTTTGCACAAAGTTAAAGACAATGCGACAATCATAATCTACTGAACACGCCTAAGCTCCAGACAGTTTACCTTTAAGTTTATGAGTCTGCAATAATGGATCAAATGGATCGGCGGTTAGTAATGCTAACCGCTCTTCAATTCGCTCTTGTAATTCTGGCTGTCGTCGTACCAATCGCTTAAATGCTCGTTTAAACGATGATGCCAGAACTACAGTTCTCACTTGCGTAACTCATCCATTATTTGAGTAACAGTTCCACAGAACACTTTACCAGACTGGTATTCTGCTTGTGCTTGAGCGATGTTAGCAGCAATTTCAGAACGCCGCCGTTCTGCCAACCGATGACTGATCAGATCAATCAATGTTTCTTGTTCATCTACTGATAAGTCTTCAATGCTTTCTAGAACTCGATCTAACCTGGAAACTGAGGTCATTATTTATTGTTACCTTACTTGCAATACATAACTATTACGTATGCCTAAAATTGTTGCAAAAATCTCAAATCACTAGCATACAATCGACGAATATCATCGATTTGATGTAACACCATTGCAAAGCGTTCTACACCAAAACCGGCAGCAAACCCAGTATAAACTTCTGGGTCATAACCTACAGACTTAAGTACATTTGGATCGACCATACCGCAGCCCATCACCTCTAGCCAGCGACCATTCCACTGCAAATCCACTTCAGCAGAAGGTTCAGTAAACGGGAAATAACTGGCGCGGAAGCGAATAGGTAAATCGCCAAAAATTGCTTGTAAAAATACTTTAATTGTGCCCTTGAGGTCTGTAAAAGTTAGTCCCTCATCAATGGCTAAAAGTTCTATTTGATGGAAAACAGCCGAGTGAGTCGCGTCTACATTATCTCGCCGATAAACTCGCCCTGGAGCTACAACCCGAATCGGTGGTTCTTCTCTTTCCATGTAACGAATTTGCACTGACGAAGTATGAGTGCGTAAAAGATTACCATCTGGCAGGTAGAAGGTATCCTGCATATCACGGGCGGGGTGATCTGGCGGGGTGTTGAGAGCCTCAAAATTGTAGTAATCTGTTTCCATCTCTGGCCCTTGAGCTACGGTATAGCCCATACCAACAAAGATATCCAGCGCCCGGTCGATAATGCCGTTGAGGGGATGAATGCGACCTTGGGGACTGTAAATTCCTGGCATCGTTACATCGAGAGTTTCCGCCTCTAGCTGTACCTGAATTTGCGCGGCTTCGAGGGCAACACGTTGCTGGTCTAGACTAGTTTGCAGAGATTCTTTGACTGTATTGGCGATCGCTCCAATTTTTGGTCGTTCCTCTGCGCTCATCTGCCCCATACTTCGCAACAGCGCCCCCAGTTCCCCTTTTTTACCCAGATAGTTAACTCTGAGTTCTTCCAGACGTTCTAGGGTGTCGGCGGCTGCGATCGCTTTTTCTCCTTCTTGCCGCAGTGCTAAAAGTTGAGCTTCTAAATTGCTAGTCATTAGTTATTAGTCATTAGTCATTAGTCATTAGTCTATAGTCAAAAGCTGTGAACTGCTCGATAAATCAACTTACAGGCAAGGGGTAAACTTCCGCCACAATGTACTGGTGAGTATAAATGTTTTTTTGGTGCTTGTGATTTCAGACATTGACAAATCGCTAATAACAAATAACTAATAACTAATGACCAATGACCCATACTTCTCAACGAGAGGCTGCGTCCTAAGCGTAGCTATGCCGCAGGCTTTACGATTACGCGGTAGTTGAGCGCAGTCGAAACTCAGTACAAATGACTAATGACTATGAGATTACTAATTAGCAACGACGACGGCGTTTCTGCTTTGGGGATTCGTACCCTAGCCAACTACTTGGCAGAAGCAGGTCATGATGTTAGTGTAGTTTGCCCAGATCGAGAGCGATCGGCAACTGGACATGGATTAACTCTCCACCAACCCATTCGTGCCGAAATTGTAGAGTCAATTTTTCATCCTGCTGTCAAAGCTTGGGCTTGCGATGGTACGCCTTCAGATTGCGTCAAATTGGCGCTGTGGGCTTTGCTAGATACTCCTCCCGATTTGGTTCTCTCTGGCATTAATCAAGGTGCAAATTTGGGAACTGAAATCTTGTATTCTGGAACTGTTTCGGCGGCAATGGAAGGTCTAATTGAAGGTATTCCCAGCGTAGCCCTAAGTCTTATTAGTCACACATCTAAAGACTTTCAACCTGCTGCTAAGTTTGCCAAAGTTCTCGTAGACCAGTTAGCCCAAAAACCTCTACCAGATTTAATGTTGCTCAACGTTAATATTCCTGCTGTGAAGTGGGAAGAAATTGCTGGAGTGACACTTACCCGTCAAGGAGTACGGCGTTACATTGATGTGTTTGATAAACGAGTTGATCCTCGTGGAAAAACGTACTATTGGTTAACTGGAGAAGTAGTTGAGGATGTGGAACCTCCAACTGGATTAAATCTGCCTCAAAATGTACCAACAGATGTGCAGGTTGTACGTAAAAATTACATCAGTATAACTCCGTTACAATACAATCTAACTTACGCAACTGTACTAGAGAAATTGTCTGATTGGGAATTCAATTTTACCTGAATCATTTGATTTATCAGGACAAAACTGGAGTTATTCAAATGCATCAGAGAAAAATGTAGGCTATAACGTAGGGGCACTCTTGAAATAACCGATACACATTCACCCCAAAAGCTAGAAAATTCTCCCTGACAGTATTTCATCCACATTTACACAATCAGCCAGAAACAGGGTATGCTGTTTTACCAAGAAATCTTCCCTCTAATACAATCGGTGAGACAGCGTAAACTTAGACAATTTAAATAGTAATTTTTCCAGTTATCGCCCGCTCAGTCCAGCAAGCAACACCCATGTCTAGGATAGAGAATCAATTTACCGTACAATTTTGGGGCGTTCGCGGCAGCATCCCCAGCCCAGGGCCACACACCGTTCGCTACGGCGGTAATACCCCTTGCATATCAATGCAAGCGGGCGATAAACGCTTAGTTTTCGATGCTGGCACGGGACTACATGTTTTGGGGCAATCTTGGTTGCGCCAAATGCCGTTAGAAGGTCACATATTTTTTACTCACTCTCACTGGGATCACATGCAGGGTTTTCCCTTCTTTACCCCAGGATTTGTCAAGGGTAATGACTTTCATATCTACGGTGCGATCGCACCTGATGGATCGACCATAGAGCAGCGCCTCAACGATCAAATGTTACACCCGAACTTTCCCGTACCCTTGCAGATTATGCAAGCCAATTTAAAGTTCTATGACATTCGACCGGGGCAACCAATCCACATTGATGACGTTACCGTAGAAACAGCACCTTTAAACCATCCAGGAGAAGCCGTAGGATACCGTGTCAACTGGCGTGGTGGTGCTGTTGCTTATATTACTGATACCGAACATTTTCCTGACCGGCTCGATGACAATGTGCTGTGGCTAGCTCGTAATGCTGATATTCTGGTTTACGATTCCACCTACACAGATGAAGAATACCACTCCCCAAAAACCCCAAAAATTGGCTGGGGACATTCTACCTGGCAAGAAGCGGTGAAAGTGGCACAAGCTGCTAACGTCAAAACTTTGGTAATTTACCACCACGACCCCGCCCACAATGACGACTTTTTGGATTGTGTAGGGCAACAAGCCTCTGAGAAATTTCCCGGTGCTATTATGGCACGGGAAGGAATGGTACTTCAGATTCCTACCTCAGTAGCCTTATCAGAATCTTTTCCTGTTAGTAAGTTTTCTACCTAAAGATTGCGATCGCAGGAATTGGAGATTTTAGATTAGATTGGTAATCGGAAGCTTTCAGCGCGAGAGCGTACCTGTTGGCTGCAAGGTGAGACAGCGCTGCCCAGAGTTGTCACGCCAACCATAGGATAAGGGCGGCAACAGGAGGATAGACTTTATAGATTCACCAACACAGCCCAGGCACCCACAAGACCCTCTCTTGCGGCTGAATGAGGTTTTACCTCGTTGCAGTCCCAACAGGGAACTAGAGCCTTTTTAGCTCTGGTATTTGGAGTATCTGGAATTAGCAATTAGCTGTCAACCAATTTTGGATTTTGGATTGAAACAGACAACAGTCTTCTCTGCGAGACGCTCCACGAACGTCCTGCTACAAAGTTCGGGTATTAGTTCTGAAGATTTTGGATTTGTTCTGCCTATTAAGAGCGAGGACTAAACCAAAAAATAAAAATCTAAAATCTAAAATTAGTAGTCAAGCTGATAGCATAAGATCCCATCTGGGGCTACTTCCCGTGGGTTAGGCTTTTGGCTGATAGCTAAAAGGGGTGGCATCAACACCTTGGCTGATCGTACAAGACCTCATGGGCAGTTGGTGAATGTCCTCCTCAAGGCGGTTTACTATAAGGTAGCTTCCTGCTGATAGCTAAAATAAACCTAAAATCTCAGAATCCACGTGCTAAATTTGTCTCAAAATGGGTGTTCTGTGTGGGTTGCTTCTTCGAGCGAAGGGCTGCTAACGCCGACTGCTGTTGCCCTTGGCAAGTTTGATGGTGTTCATCTTGGTCATCAAAGGGTAATTCAACCAGTTTTGCACCCTTGCGATCGCTTGTCAGTAGCCAGTAGTCCCCAGTCAAAGGAAAATCAACAACAAACAAATCAAGAATATATCTACTCAACAGTTGTCACCTTTGACCCCCATCCACAGGAGTTTTTCACGGGGCAACCCCGGACTTTGTTAACGCCACTGGATGAAAAAGTCCAACAATTGCGATCGCTTGGGGTAGAACAACTAGTATTACTACCCTTTGATAAAGAATTATCTGCTTTGACCCCCGAAGAATTCGTCCAAAAAATTCTCGTCCAGCAACTGCAATGCCAGCGAATTAGCATCGGGCAGGATTTTTGTTTTGGCGAAAAACGCAGTGGCACTGCTAAAGATTTGCAATTAATCGCCGCCAAACACAATATCCCCGTTACCATCGTTCCCTTACAAACTTATACAGGTGACTCGCCCACCCAAAGCAGTTGCGTCAGTACTAATCCAACTCAAGATGCCCGCATTAGCACTTCATTGATCCGCCAAACCCTTGAACAAGGCGACATCGAAAACGCAAATTTACTACTAGGTCGCCCCTATACTCTCTTTGGTGTTGTGGTTCAAGGTCAACAATTGGGTAGAACAATTGGCTTTCCCACCGCCAATCTCGAACTACCAAAAGAAAAGTTTTTGCCCCGCCAAGGAGTTTACGCTGTCCGTGTTTTTACTCTTAGTGAAACATCAAATGCTGCTTCTAGTGAGAGCTTGGGCGTAATGAACATCGGCAACCGCCCAACTGTAAATGGTACTTATTCATCTGCGGAAGTACATTTATTCGATTGGTCTGGTGATTTGTATGGCAAAAAACTGGCTATAGAATTAGTTAAATTTTTGCGCCCTGAACAAAAATTCCCTTCTCTAGAAGCCTTAAAAACACAAATTCAACTTGACTGCGTTGTTGCTAAAGAAGTTTTGAGTGCTGAGTGGGAACAATAGATAGGTCATGGGGCATGGGGCATGGGTTATTAATTCATCTTCCCAATGCCCAATTCCCCATTCCCTACTCCCCACTCCCCGCGCTGCATGAGAGAAAAAATTGACGCTTTAACACAAAATCTGGCTCTTACCATTGTTGGCAAAGCTGAAGCAATACGCTTAGTGCTAGTAGCCTTGCTAGGTGGTGGTCATGCCCTGCTAGAAGATGTTCCTGGTGTTGGTAAAACCCTACTCGCTAAATCTCTAGCTCGTTCACTGGATGGTAAGTTTCAACGCCTACAATGTACCCCCGATTTACTGCCAACTGATATTACTGGCACCAATATCTGGAACCCAAAAAGCGGCGAATTTACTTTTCTCCCTGGGCCAGTCTTTACGAATATTCTCTTAGCTGACGAAATTAACCGCGCTACACCCCGCACTCAGTCAGCTTTGCTGGAAGTTATGGAGGAACATCAGGTAACAGTCGATGGTGTCTCTCGTCTAGTTCCCCAGCCCTTCTTTGTCATCGCTACTCAAAACCCGATCGAGTATCAAGGTACTTTTCCCCTGCCGGAAGCGCAAATGGATCGGTTCATGTTGTCGCTGAGTTTGGGCTATCCTTCGGAGGCAGAAGAACTCCTGATGCTGCAAAATCTCCAAAATGGTATTAAGGTTGGTGATTTGCAGCCTTGTATTACCTTGGCAGAAGTACAGGAATTGCGTTACATCTGCTCTCAAGTAAAAGTAACAACCTCCTTGCAACAGTACATCCTCGAATTGGTGCGGGCAACACGCCAAGATGAGGAAATCGCTCTTGGTGTCAGTCCGCGTGGCACATTAGCATTACAACGGGCTGCCCAAGCGTTAGCTTTTCTATTAGGGCGTGATTATGCCATTCCCGATGATGTGAAATTTCTCGTCCCTCACGTTCTTTGCCATCGCCTTATTCCTAGAGGAGGACGCAACGCTAGAACTGTTGTTGAGCGATTATTGCGATCGGTTTCTATTCCTTAATGTAAGAGTGAATATAAACTTTAGATTCTTTATCCTGCTTCAATTTGTACGTGTTAAAGTGAGTTCTATGCCTCTGAAATTTTGTGCTTGTTCTCTTAGTTATGTTCTACTTTATTAAGTACATACATTCACAAAATGTACACTATTTGGAAATGTCATAAATGACCGATAATAGTCATGTTAACACTGAGCTAATACAGGGTTATCTGATATTTTTCTACCAGTGTAGACAATATTGAACGGGCAAGAGAGCCATTATAGTTCCTGTCAGCCAACCATTTTTTACCTTTATCTGAGATGACACATTTGCCGCTTAATGGACTCTTGTCATTGATAACTTTCAATAATCCCAAATCTGATAATTCTCTCACTACTTGCGAAATATATTCATGACCAGCTAGTGGTTCACCTGTTAACATCATTAAGCGGTCGAGCTTGTACCAGTGAACTCCTTGATCACCTTTTAGATCAAGAAGTTCAAGAATGAGAGCATAATCCTTTTCCATAGATTCTAATGAGGTAGACAACAGATGAAAGCGATCGAAGTTACCGGTAGGATTGACTCTCAAGGAAACCTAGTTTTAGATGAGCCGATTCAGGGAAGCACTTATCCTCATCAGGTTCGGGTAATTGTGTTGGTTCCAGAACCAGCAGAAGCAGAAGAGGTTGACCCTGATGATACACCCGTTGAAGAGATTAAAGCTAGCTTGAGGAGAGTCTTACAGCAAGCAAAAGCTGGTCAAACTAGACCACTTAGTGAACTATGGGACAGGATTGATGCAGAGTGATAATGCGGTTTCAATTCGATTTTCCGATGAGTTTTAGCAGGAACTTTACAGACTATCAAAGAGATTCCGCAATATTCGCTCTGATGTTCAACCGATTATTGAGCAATTACAACAAAGGAATTTTGTAGGAGATCGCATTGCGGGCATTGGTGAGGAGTATGTTGTTTATAAGGTGAGAGTTCGCAACAGTAGTATCCAAAAAGATAAGAGTGCTGGATACCGATTGATTTATCAAGTTGAATCACCTACAAATATTTTGCTACTAACGATTTATTCCAAATCTGACCGAGAAGATATTGGTGCGAATGAAATCCGAGATATTATGGCTGATTTTTTTAGTGATTCAGGTTAAAACTGCTAAGAGATTTTTCCTTGCAATGTTGAGAGATGCAGACGCAGAAGGGCTTACCGATAGGCATTGCTATATTACTACTGACAACGCTGGGTAAGTCCTATGATTAGCACAAGCGCCACTTCTAAATATCTGGGAATGTGAGGAATGTCAATTTTTGTTAAGCGCAAAATCCGCGATGGCGATCGCCAAGGTTTACAGCAAAGTGCCGAACGTGAATTCAAACGCCAATTTTTCGGTTTACTTCTGGTAATTGTAACGTGGAGCCTAGCTATGGGTTGGCTTCTAGCCTTGGCAACTAACGCTCACAGTGCTACTCCTCCCGTCGAAATTGGTACTGTTGACGTAGTACCTGCACAGTACCAACTTGGGCAAGAGCTGTATTTGGAAAACTGCTCCACCTGCCACATTGCCTTACCACCAGCCGTTTTACCCACCCAAACTTGGAAAAATCTCCTGCAAGACTCGCAGCACTACGGCGCACAACTACAGCCTTTAGTCGATCCGCCGCGCATTTTGGTGTGGAAATATCTTTCAACTTTCTCGCGTGTGCAGCGAGACGACGAAGAAACACCCTATCGCCTCAGTAACTCACGTTATTTCAAAGCTTTACATCCAGGAGTTAAGTTACCACGTCCAGTCCAGCTTGGCAGTTGTGTCAGCTGTCATCCTAGCGCTACTGACTACAATTTCCGCCGCCTGACAGCAGAATGGAAGTGAGGAGTAGAGACGCGATTAATCGTGTCTCTACAGGAGTTAGGAGTTGAAAAAATTCATAACTTATAACTCATAACTCTATTCCCCCACTCCTTCTCTGGCCCCATCTGGGGGCAAAATGATACTATGAAGAAAGACTAAATATAAGATAAGAGTTAAAACCAATCAGTTTACTAAATGATTGGCTAGTTTTTCTCCTGTTTTTGAGGTAATTTTCATTTGACACCCATCCACAACCAAGACGGTTGGTTTGGGTTAAATGTTTATAATCAATGCCGAACCTTTAATCCCCATCCCCCTTGATTCAGTTCTATAATCTGCCATGCTAAAACTTTTGTTGGGCGACCCCAACGCTCGTAAGCTTAAAAAATACCAACCTTCTGTTACTGAAATTAACCTTTTAGAGGAAGAAATTAAGGTTCTTTCCGATGAGGAGCTAAAAGGTAAAACTGCCGAATTTAAACAACGACTCGCCAAAGGTGAAGCCCTGGATGACCTTTTGCCAGAAGCTTACGCCGTTGTTCGGGAAGCAGGACGGCGAGTGTTAGGCTTGCGGCACTTTGATGTCCAACTCCTTGGCGGTATCATTTTGCACGTAGGGCAAATTGCCGAAATGAAAACTGGTGAGGGTAAAACGCTCGTAGCAACCTTACCAAGTTATTTAAATGCCTTGACTGGTAAAGGTGTACATGTCATTACCGTGAACGATTACCTGGCTCGTCGGGATGCTGAATGGATGGGACAGGTGCATCGGTTCTTGGGGTTGAGTGTGGGGCTAATCCAGTCAAGCATGACTCCCAGTGAACGCCAGAAGAACTACGATTGCGATATCACTTATGTCACCAACAGCGAAGTCGGCTTTGACTACCTGCGGGATAACATGGCGACATCAATGGCAGATGTGGTCCAACGTCCGTTCAATTATTGCGTAATTGACGAGGTAGACTCAATTTTAATTGATGAGGCGCGGACACCTCTGATTATTTCTGGGCAGGTGGAAAGACCTACAGAAAAGTATCTGCAAGCGGCTGAAATAGCATTCACACTCAAAAAAGACGAACATTATGATGTAGATGAAAAAGCTCGTAACGTGCTATTGACAGATGAAGGCTTTGCGGAAGCCGAAAATCTTTTGGGAGTCACAGATTTATTTGACCCAGAAGATCCTTGGGCGCACTTCGTTTTCAATGCAATTAAAGCCAAAGAACTTTTCCTTAAGGATGTAAATTACATCGTCCGCAATGGGGAAGTAGTAATTGTGGATGAATTTACCGGTCGGGTGTTACCTGGACGGCGTTGGAGTGATGGACTACACCAAGCTATTGAAGCCAAAGAACACGAAGAGATTCAGCCAGAAACTCAAACTCTAGCGACAATTACTTATCAAAATCTGTTCTTGCTGTATCCAAAACTCGGTGGAATGACCGGAACAGCAAAAACGGAAGAACCAGAATTTGAAAAAATTTACAAACTGGAAGTTGCGGTAATCCCTACCAACCGTGACAGAAGACGCGAAGACTTGTCTGATATGGTCTTTAAGACAGAAGCAGGTAAGTGGGGTGCGATCGCCAGAGAATGTGCGGAAATGCACGAACTTGGTAGACCTGTGTTGGTGGGAACCACTAGTGTCGAAAAATCCGAACTTCTCAGCCGATTGCTGAAGCAGCTAGAGATTCCCCACGAATTACTCAACGCCAGACCGGAAAACGTCGAGCGTGAAGCGGAAATTGTCGCCCAAGCTGGACGGAAAGGTGCTGTTACTATCGCTACTAACATGGCTGGTAGAGGTACAGACATCATCTTGGGTGGTAACTCCGAATACATGGCACGTTTGAAGCTGCGGGAATATTTTATGCCCCGCATCGTCATGCCAGAAGATGAAGATAGCTTTGGCGTTCAAAGACCAGCCGGATTGCCTACAGGACATGGTGGTGGTCAAGGCTTTGTCCCTGGCAAAAAAGTCAAAACTTGGCGGGCTTCACCAGAAATTTTCCCCACCCAACTGACAAAAGAAACAGAGAAACTACTTAAAGATGCAGTAGAAATTGCAGTCCGTGAGTATGGCGATCGCAGTTTACCGGAACTCGAAGCTGAAGACAAGGTAGCTGTGGCTGCCGAAAAAGCTCCTATCGACGACCCTGTGATTCTGAAATTGCGGGAAGCTTACAACCGGGTTAAACAGGAATACGAACAATTTACTACCCGCGAACATGATGAGGTAGTAGGAATCGGTGGTTTGCACGTAATTGGTACAGAACGCCACGAATCGCGGCGGATTGATAACCAGTTGCGGGGACGTGCAGGTAGACAAGGCGACCCTGGAACCACGAGATTCTTCCTCAGCTTAGAGGATAACCTACTGCGGATTTTTGGTGGCGATCGCGTTGCTGGGTTAATGAATGCTTTCCAAGTGGAAGAAGATATGCCCATCGAGTCTGGGATGCTTACCCGCAGTTTGGAAGGCGCACAGAAAAAAGTCGAAACCTACTACTATGACATCCGTAAGCAGGTATTTGAGTATGACGAGGTGATGAACAATCAACGTCGTGCTATTTACGCCGAACGCCGTCGGGTTTTAGAAGGTCAAGATTTGAAAGAACAGGTAATCAAGTACGCTGAAAAAACGATGGATGACATCGTTGACTACTACATCAACATAGATTTACCCTCCGAAGAGTGGGAGTTAGAAAAGTTGGTTGAGAAAGTCAAAGAATTCGTCTATCTACTAGCAGACTTGCAGCCAAATCAATTAGAAGATATGACAGTCGGCGAGATTAAAGCTTTCCTCCATGAACAGGTGCGAATTGCTTACGACCTCAAAGAAGCGCAAATTGACCAAGTTCAACCAGGACTGATGCGCCAAGCTGAACGTTTCTTTATCTTGCAACGCATTGATACCCTGTGGCGGGAACACCTGCAACAAATGGATGCCTTACGTGAATCGGTGGGATTACGTGGTTACGGGCAAAAAGATCCACTAATTGAGTATAAGAGCGAGGGTTACGAACTCTTCTTGGATATGATGGTCAACATCCGCCGAGATGTGGTTTACTCGTTGTTTATGTTCCAACCGCAGCCACAGCAAATGATGCAGGCATCATCAGAGATGGTGTAAGTAGAGAATATCTCATGCAGAGACGCAGAGACGCAGAGGCGTTTTTGCGTCTTTGTATTTTAAGGCATCTCTCAAAAATATTTTGTTTTCAGGAGTTTGCTGAAATGGGTAAGCTGATACTACCAAATCTTCAAGGTAAGCAAATGGGGCAAGTAATAGTTACCCTTACTGTCACGAATCGAATTGATCAAGTTTTGGCTCAACGAGGCTTTATTTCTTCGCAGGAAGTTCGCTCTTATACTCTGGATAATGTTTTAGTTGATACGGGTGCGACTTTGCTGTGTTTACCTGCTAGCATTCTTAGTCAACTAGGTTTAGTCCAAGGTGGAGAAGCCCAGGTAGAGACTGCTGCTGGAGTGCAGCAGGGGCGAATTTTTCGCGATGTAGAACTAAGTATTGGAGAACGTCAAGGAACCTTTGATTGTCTGGAACTCACAGAAGTACCTTATGCCCTTTTGGGTGTAACGCCAATGGAAGTTTTAGGATTAGAACCAGACCTTAAAAATCGGAAGTTGCGGATTTTGCCGATGAATTCTGAGCAAACTTATTTGAGTGTATTGTAAGCGATCGTATATTTTATGCTGAAAGCAGGTACTCAGTTTTTCAGATTTGGCATTGGCTGGACAAACACTTTATAGGATTAGAAAGACCTCAGATAATCAGGGGAGGACAGAATTCATGAAACTAATAAGAGAAATAGTAAATTAATGAATGAAAAAGCTCTTATTTATCTGTAGCCAGAATAAATTGCGAAGCCCCACAGTTGAGGCTGTGTTTTCTGAATATGAAGGATTTGAAACAGATTCAGCAGGTTTAGATCGCCATGCCGAAGTACCATTATCAACTGAGGCTATTCGATGGGCTGATATGATATTTGTGATGGAAAAACCTCATAAAAGCAAGCTATCAAAAAATTTTCAGCCCTTTCTTAAAGATAAAAAGATTATCTGTTTAGATATACCAGATGACTATGAGTATATGGAACCAGCTTTAATTGAGTTGTTAAAACAGAAAGTTCTACCAATATTAAGAATTAAAAAATGAATATTCAAGAAGCTTTTAATGCTGCCGCAGTAGATTACGATAGCTTACGTCGGATTCTAATTCCCTGTTTTGATGACTTTTACAAAACAGCTGTTGAAATCATCCCAATCGAGCGCACCGCACCGATAAAGGTTCTAGATTTGGGTGCTGGTACTGGACTTTACTCAGGTATGGTGCAATCTGTTTTTCCAAATGCAGAGTTAACCTTACTAGACTTAGCCCCTGAGATGTTAGAGAAAGCTAAGTTGAGATTTAGCAAAATGGGTAAATCTCCCAAAATCTTAATCGGTGACTACGTTGAGACTAATTTAGATGATTCCTACGACCTAATAATCTCTGCCTTATCTATTCATCATCTTTCTGATTTTGACAAAGAACTTCTTTATCAACGGATTTATAATTTCCTCAATCCTGGAGGGATATTTGTCAACGCTGACCAAGTTCTCGGCAAAACCCCTGATTTAGAAGAACTTTATCGTCAACACTGGTTAGATTCTGTCCGTGCTAAGGGTATCTCAGAAGAGGATCTTAAAGCTGCACAAAAACGTATGGAATACGATCGCATGGCAACCCTTGAGATTCAACTTCACTGGCTAGAAGCAGCTGGGTTTCAAAATGTGGATTGCTGGTACAAAAATTTTAGCTTTGCGGTTTTTGGGGGTTATCGACCGACTATTTAACTGCTTTTTTTGTAATAAAGAGCCCATACAAAATTGATTATTTGCCAGAACAGTAGCTATTAATTTCGTTAACTATTGAACTTTCTTCGGTACTACTTTTTTTCAGAGATACCAAAAAGCCCTTTGCTGCTGGTAAATTCTTTTTATCTATAGCTCCTGCGGCATTGTTCAATTCCTTGCTGATGTTCTGATAGAGTGTGATAAAGCGCCCTTGAAAACCTTGTAGCTTTTCATCTTTAATTTCGAGAGTTTTCATCTCTTGGGCAAGTGGATCTATTTTACCAGCAAGTTCTGTTAAAGCTTTAGAACCTTTTGCTGGATTGGGGTTTTTACTAAATTCCTGACCTAGAGTAGATGCTTGATTAGCAACCTTGATAACTTTGTTACATTGGGCAACTTTACTTTCTCCGCACCCTGCAAATAATAATGCGATCGCAGTAGTGACTGAAAGCATAAAACTTTGTTTAAATACGCGTTGCATAAATCCTATTATCTCCAACTAGGTTTCGGGAAAGTTGAGCAGCAGAAATAGATGGACAGCGAAAATACTTTTTTATAAAAATAATCTTGATTTCTATTGCCCTGCTACTTTATACTTCATTTTTTCGATAACGTATATGTAATTACACTTAAGTAGCAAAATTTAACATTCTCTAGTTGGGTTGCACTTATTCTCCCAATTTGGGAATTAACTTCAATGTCGCAGCAGTGTTATCTGTGACATTCCTTTGTTGCGACAACATTTGGTGATATTCAATATTGCGCCAAGAATCAACCATATCGTTGTAGTGGGTATGGAAAGCATGGCCTGACTGTCCAGGTGTATGAATTGCAACTGAGTTATCCAATTTTCCCAAATCTACGATCATCCGTAGAGAAGGAATATCTGTCACCTCAAAGGATTTATTTGCTCTCCATCGGTTAGCATTCACTGTTTCGCCGTTACCAGCCGTTGCAAATGCACCACGATTAAATAAACTTTCAATCGGTGCAACCCCAGATTTACCTAAAGTGGCATTACGGAAAGTAACAGTATGTAGTTTGCCCCAATTCCAGTTTTTCGGATCTTTACTTTGAATCCTTTCTAGTTCATCCACGGCTTCTGTAAAGGATTGCCGCAGAATTTCGTCGCGATTCTCAACTTTTGGGGTGTTGCGATTATCCCACCAAGAACTATTGGGCTGTTTTACTAAATTTGCTACCACAGCATACCAGCGATCGCCCCCGTTGGGAAAATATCTCTCAGGTAACTGATCGTGAAACGTGTCTTTTAGCAAGTGTTTCCAGAATACTTCAAACAAGGCAGCAGCCGATGATGTCATTCCCAACTGCAAATTCCAATCTTGCAAAAGTTTTTGGGCTGCTTGCAAGCGGGGAGTATCAACAGTGATAGATTGCAGTAGTGGTACTAATGTTTGTGCATTGAGATTGCGATCGTCACCCTGTATTTGCTGCACATCTTCCAGGGAAATCGGTTCGGTTTGTTGTGAAATCATCTCAACGATGCGCTGTGCCCGATAGCCATAAACCCAATCTGCGGTAATTAAGTAAGGATATTTACGCATCACTAAATTATTGGCAGTAGCAATATAACCTTGAGATGGATTGAAACTTTTGGGTAACTTCTCAAAGTCAATATAGCCTTGCCACTCATATTCATCTGTCCAACCAGGAACGGGATAACGCCCATTTCCCTTAGCTCGGATGGGGAATTTACCAGGCATTTGGTAGCCAATGTTGCCATCAACGTCAGCGTAGACCAAGTTTTGAGCGGGGACATCATAATTACTGGCAGCAGTGCGGAATTCCTGCCAGTTTTGGGCGCGATTGATTTGGGGAATAGCATAGCCTAATTTGGAAGGTTCTAGAGCTGTCCAGCGCAGGGCTACGGCGTAGTTTTGAGGTATTTCTAAGGGCTGACTTGCCTGGAACTTCTTCAGATTGGGTGAAACATCAGAGAGAATCGGCCCATGTCGGGTATAGCGCACCGTTTGCACAATCGGCTGACTCCCCGCAACTTGAATTGTTTCTTGCACGAGTTTCATATCAACCCATTTGCCATTTACCTCATACTGATTGGGGTTTTTGGGATTGATTTTCTCGATGTATAAATCCATCACATCAGATAGTACATTAGTTACACCCCAGGCAATGCGATCGCTATGACCGATAATTACCCCAATCATCCCGGCAAAGGAAAAGCCAGTAACGTTGTAGGGACATTCTGCACTCTTAGATATGCAGTGCAAACCAACCTCGTACCATATAGAGGGTATTTGCACACCTAAATGGGGGTCATTTGCCAAAATTGGCTTACCTGTATCTGTAAGCTCACCGGATATCACCCAGTTATTGGAACCAATGCCTATCCCCGTAGGCCCTATGAGTTGTTCCAAAGCCATCATCGGCTTGGTAATTGACTCTATTACCTCTTCAATACCAAAAGCAGTGAATTGTGTCTCGTCAGAATTTTCATCCTCTCCTGTTTTCCCTTTTTGGAACTCAGGTAAAATCGCTGGCAAGTCTTGAGGATAAGGTGGATAAAGTTCTTCTACTTGAGTGGGAGTAAGGGTTTTAAGTAGTATGGCACGTTCAACTTCACTCTGGAAATTTGTACCCAAATCGTAGGCCATCACCTTCCCCCAAGTCAGAGAATGCAATATTTGCCAAGGTTCTGGCTTATACCCAGGATTGAGGAATTTTAGCACAGCGTATTCTAGACTCAGGGCGTTACCTTGATGCTCTTTCAGATAAGCATTGACACCATCTGAATATGCTTCCAGGTATGCCTTCATCTCTGCATTAATTTCCTGAATTTCTTGCTGCGCCACCCTTGCCCAACCCATTGTCCGCAGATATCTATCAGTGTCAACCTGAGAGGAACCAAACATTTCTGAGAGTCGCCCAGAACCGATGTGTCGCCAAAAATCCATTTGCCAAAAACGGTCTTGGGCGTGGATATAACCTTGCGCCATAAATAAATCGTGAGAGTTGGCAGCATAAATGTGGGGAATTCCCCATTTATCGCGCTGGACGGTTACTTCAGCTTTGAGTTGAGGTAGTTGAATTGTGCCACTCTCTTGCGGAAAGGATTGGCGTACAGTGTAAGTGGCCAATCCCACTAACAATAGCCCCAGCACTAACAGCACAATTAAACTTCTTTTGAGAATCCGAGGAAACCAACGTTTCCTAAAGCTTTTTATTTGGGCTGGTTGTGGCATTGTTTAGTAAAATCACACGATGTTACAACGTTGATATTACAGTAGAGCGAGCAATATTAATTTGATGCCCACAAAATTCTGGGAAACTCCTCTAAACAAGTTGGCTAGTTGAAAAAGAGGCAAGGGAGCAGGGGGCAGAGGTGGGAGACGGAGAGACTTGTTTAATAATTCCCCCTTGTCCCTCTTGTCCCCCTGCTCCCTTGCTCCCCAGCTCCCTGCCTCTTCCTCGACAAGCCTATTAGTCAAAAAGCTTACTTCAAAGTTCCCAAAACGGGCGCTACCTCAACCTCTGAAATTTGCGGAACCAATAAACTCTTAGCATAAATCTGAGGATTTGTTTGCGAGACTATGGCATAAGACTGGCGAAGATTAGCATTCACTGCCACAGTCTTCACGTCGTACATCTGCATCGCTATCTTGGGATAGAAACCAATACCAATAATCATCAGCAGAAAACAGGCAGCGATAAACACTTCACGAGGTCTAGCATCGTCGTAGACTGCATCCTCTGGCACGAAGCAATCTGTACCAAAACAAACTGTTCCCTCATCTTCTTGATTTTCTGAGCCTGCATTATTAATGTCGCATATCAGCGCTGCACCGTCACCATAAAATACCTCTCGCAGCATGGAAAGTAAATAAATGGGTGTGAGGATAACTCCAACTGCGGCAAGAAAAACTGTGACAGTGCAGAAAGTCGAACTGTAAACGTCACTGCTTGTCATACCAACGAATACTGAGAGTTCGCCAGCAAAACCGCTCATACCGGGAAGTGCTAGAGATGCCATTGCGCTGATTGTAAATAGGGCAAAGACTTTGGGCATGGCTTGACCAATGCCACCCATATCTTTCATTACCATTGTGTGGGTGCGATCGTAAGTAACTCCAGCCAAGAAGAACAGCACTGAGGCAATCAAACCATGCGAGATCATTTGCAACATCGCGCCGTTGATTCCCAAATCAGTGAATGAGGCAATACCAAGAAGTACAAACCCCATGTGGGAAATCGACGAATAAGCCAAACGCCGCTTCATATTCGTCTGAGCAAAGGAGTTTAATGCACCATAGATAATGTTGACAACACCCAGAATGGCTAGAACTGGCGCAAAGTAAATGTGTGCATCGGGGAGTAGCTCAAGATTCAGGCGAATTAGTCCATATCCACCCATCTTTAGCAACACACCAGCCAAAATCATCGATACAGGAGAGGATGCTTCGCCGTGGGCATCAGGCAACCAGGTATGCATCGGGAAAACAGCAAGCTTGACACCAAATGCAATCAATAACCCTGCATAAAGTAACAGTTGTAGACCAAGGGGATATTCCTTACTTGCGAGGGCAGTTATGTCAAATGTCGTATCACCGCCGCCGTATAACCCCATTGCCAAGGCTGCAACCAAAATAAATATAGAAGCGGCTGCGGTATACAACAAAAATTTCGTAGCCGCATAACGCCGTCTTTGTCCACCCCAAATGCATACTAGTAGGTAGACGGGGATTAGCTCTACTTCCCACATAATGAAAAATAGCAGCAAGTCTTTGGCAACGAACACCCCTACTTGTGCAGAATAAAGCACCAGCATTAAAAAATAGAAGAGGCGGGGGCGGCGATCGACTTGCCAAGCTGAAAAAATCGAGAGTGTGGTGACAAATCCTGCTAGAAGCACAAGTGGCACTGAAAGTCCATCAACTGATACTGCCCAGTTCAAGCCTAACTGAGGCATCCAGGCATAACTTTCTACAAGTTGAAAACTAGCACTGCTGGCATCGTAATGCTTCCAAAAGGCATAGCACATCAAGGCAAAGTCTGCAATACCTACACCCAGTGCATACCACCGCACGAGCTTGCCATCTTTATCAGGTAGCACAGGAATGAGCAAGGAAGCAACGAGTGGCAGCAAGACAATCGCGGTAAGCCAGGGAAATTGATCCGCTATCATGTATATGAGGAAAAATACTTATTTGTTCGTCAATTATGTCATTTTACTAAAGTGTGTAACAATTTCTTAATAAATCTTTGTACAGGTAATCGATTTGACCAAAAGAGAATTGTTTGTCAGTATATTTATGGTACTAATCCAGCCCGCAAAGCACGGACGGCAGCCTGTGTCCGGTCAGCAACACAGAGTTTATTGAGAATACCTCTAACATGTGTTTTTACAGTACCGACTGTTAAATAGAGCCTTTTAGCAATTTCTGCATTGTCACACCCAGCGACAATCAACTCTAAAACATCCATCTCTCGGTGAGTTAAAGGATAGCTGACTATACTTTTCTCAACATCTGGGTCAATACCTTCAATCAAGACTCTTTTTCCAGATGCGCCTCTGCTACCATCGGGGAAATCTTGACGTATTTGTTGTAGTACAAGGTCTGCGATCGCAGGATCGATCCATGAGCTACCTGCATGGGTCGTTCGCACAGCCTCAACTAGTCTCTCAGTTTCGATATCCTTCATACAATAAGAATCTGCACCTGCTGCAAATGCCGCTAAAACAGCCTGTTCGCTATTTTGCATGGTTAAAATTAGTAGCTTTGTGGTGTAATCTTCATTCTCTGCTTGATATTGCCTAAATGTGCGTGTTAGCTCAATACCATCCATGTCAGGCAAACCAATGTCAATAGTAGCAACATCAGGCTTGAGAGTTTTCAAAAGCTTGATGCCATCGGCTGCATTGGCAGCTTCCCCAACAATGTTAAACTCTGGCTGGGTTTGTAAGGCAGACCGTAAGCCGATTCTTGTAAGGTTGTGATCTTCAATCACGAGGATCTTGATTTCACTCATAGTTGCTTAAATTTACTGTTATCTATCTCAAGTACAGATTAAAATAATCTCGTTCTTCTATTCGGTATCTTATACAAAAAGCAATGCAATTGGTATTGCTTCCTGAACTTCATCTACCATTAGGCATAAATAACCTTATCTTGGAAGTTTTTCCAAGGCAAGAGTTTCCATCTCGGAAATAATTCAATCAAAAAATGTTTTTATACATTCACGGTTGATAGATGTTTTATGGTGGACAATTTTTCACTGAAAATCCGCTAGCAAGCAAGAGTCGGTAACTATTAAATAATTACCCCTGCAGTGGCTATGATAGCGTAAATACAATGGATTAAGCGACCTTAACTTAAGACCCAGACACAGATATTGTTTAAAAAAGTAAACAAATAATCTACTCAGTAAAAAATAAATTTTAAAATAATTAATACTATTTTTGTATTTTTTAGCAGTGTTTTTACTTAAAAAGCCAGATACTCAATTCGGGAAACTTTAAAGGAAAATGTGAATCCTTAATAATCTCAGCGCTGGTAAAGTAAGTTATTACTAGATTTGCTAGGGATAGCCAAGCACTTCTTTTTTTTATTCAGCCATGTCTTTAACTAAAAGTGTCAAAAAAGATAAAATTCTCGCTGTAGATGATGTTTTTGACAATCTACTGGTCTTAGAAGCAGTCCTAGAAGATGAGGGCTATGAAATTAGCTTGGTGGAAGATAGCAAAATTGCTCTGGCTATGGTTGAGGAGTCACCACCAGACATCATTCTCTTAGATGTGATGATGCCAGAGATAGATGGCTATGAATTTACTCGACGCATCCGACAGAATCCGGCGTTGCCATTTATCCCTATTCTGCTGCTAACGGCTCACTATCAGTCTAGCGTTGTGGAAGGACTCGATGCTGGTGCAGATGACTTTATTCGTAAACCATTCGATCCTGATGAACTACATGCACGAGTGCGATCGCTCCTGCGCCTCAAACACAGCATCGACGAACGAGATCAGATGGCTAACCTGCGTGCAGATTTTGTCTCGCGTTTTACTCACGATTTACGTATACCACTAGTAGCCTCCAACCGCGTCTTAAAATTATTGCTGGAAGGCAGGTTTTGCGAAGTTTCGCCACAATTGCAAGAAATAATTGATACCATGATTGGCAGTAATCAAGACCTGCTGGAAATGGTAAATACCTTGCTAGAAGTTTATCGTCATGAAGCGGGCTGTAAAACCTTAAAAATTGCTCCCTGCAATATTGAAGAACTAGTTAGTGAAGTTTCCCAAGAATTAACTCCCTTAGCTGAGGAAAAAGGATTAGCTCTAAACATAGAGCGAGATGAAACTGCAAGCACCGTCATGGGCGATCGCTTAGAACTGCGGCGAGTTTTAACAAATATTATCGGCAATGCTATCAAATTTACAGACAAAGGTTCTGTAGATATTCGCTGCCATCTCACTCCAGCAGATGTGACTATTGATATCCAAGATACGGGGCCGGGAATTTCTAAACAAGACCAGGCAATATTATTTGAGCGATTTCGCCAAGGTAAACACCAGCGTTCTGGTAGTGGTTTGGGACTATATCTATCTCGCTGTATTATCGAAGCACATCAAGGCACAATTGATGTAGCATCTGAGCCAGGGCAGGGTAGTACATTTACTATTCGTCTACCTGTAGCAGCCGACAATTAAAAGTGAGGAAATTTTAGAATAAAAAATAGTGTTCACAGATAAAATCCGTGAACACTAAAAGATGGGAGGAGTCAGACAAAAAATTATTACTTATCAATTTCTGGAACAACATTGGGACGTTCTTTCTCTTCCCAACCTACGGGACGTTTGGAATTGTACCAAGCAATTGACCCTATAGTAACAGCAGCGATAAAGCCCAATCCTAACAACCCTGTCAGCACAATAGAATAGCTAGAATTACCTTGTGATGTTAAAGGGATGTCTGTTAAAAGATAGGTAAATAAAAGATTAATCATGAATCGACACCTTTTAAAAATCTGTGAGAGGTTGTAAAAGTATTGTGAAATAGGGATTTTAAAAATGCCTAAAACCCAAGCTAAAAACAGATTTAATAGAGGAAGAAAGTTTAGTAAATAATTATTTACCCTACACCTTCTTCCTAGATCAAGTTCAGCCTATTCTAAAGTCTTTTTTACTTCATCTTTGATATTTTCAGCAGTGTGACGAACTTGGGCTTCAGCTTGTTTAGCTTTGCCTTCAGCTTTATCGTTAGGGTTGCCAGTTACTTCGCCAACAGCTTCTTGTACTTTTCCTTCGACGTTCTTTGCAAAAGCCTTTGCTCTATCTTCGATACTCATATACTTTGTTCCTAAATATGTTAACTAGTGATTAGTTATTGCTTGCTAATAAAGCGCTGCAATGTTTATATATTACTTTTAGACAAGTTTTAATTCTTCTATCTGACGATGTTTTTATGAAGAATATTTGTGTCCATTGTACATAGTTATTTAAAGGTTAAATTCATCTTTAAGAATTCAAGTAATATCCAAAAGATAGAAAGGATTTATTCTATTGTTCTATCTTGAGAGAAAATCATTTGCTACCTTAGCTAGATAGTGATGCAGATATCTAGCCTAAATTAGCGGTTAAGAAATACTCAGAATGTGATAAACCGCAACTTGAGTTACCAATACTACTGTAAGCAAGTGATTTATTATACTTTGAAAAGTGGTTACTTAAACTATAATACGGTTCAGTTAACACCAAAATCTTCAAATTCATAGGTTGGATTGAGGAACGAAACCCAAGATTTATGGGACTTTGTTGGGTTGCGCTTTGCTTAACTAAACTATATTGGCTTAATCCGCAGTTAGAAACATCTGGCACAACAAAACAGTTGAGATGTAAGAAAATCTTCTAATATTCATAGTTTCAGAAAAATGATGTTGTCACAAATCTTAAGCGGAAAGAAACATAATTTTTCAAGTTTTAACTGAAGAGTAGTTTAACTAGTGTAAGAAAGCAGAGAGAAGTCTGTAGATTTTTCTGCGGCTTTCCGTAGGGTACGTAACTTCAAAGAGACAGCAGGCAGGAAAGAAAGCTTGTAAATTCAGCTTTTGTTACCTTTTTAAACTGGATACTTATTTCTGCCATACCGCACTAGTAAAACTTGTGACTAATTTCTCACCAAAGACAGCAGGAACAAGTAAGTAAGTTGGCACAATAAAATCAAACTATGTAATATTAATGAATTAGGCTAAAACCTTTATAACTATTGCCTGTTGCCTATTGCCTTATCCTAAGGACAATTATTTACGCCCACTTATTTATGTTTATTTCTATTCATCCAGGTATTTATGCAATCAAATTCTACTACTAAACCAACTCCTAACTCCCAATATGTAGATTCTCGGATGCAAACTGATGTATCTATTAACATTTTCATCGGATTTTCTATTTTGATTCCAATGATTGTGTTTGTAGGATTTAATATCTATAAGAAACACCGTGCTGTTGTTCTCAGTCAGCAAATTGCTTCATTAGAAAAACTGTGGCTTTTGAATATTAAGAAAAAAAGAGCTTGAATAAAAACAATATAGACAATGAAGTACTTATTTATAATTTGGGTGCTTATACTCTCTTTAATCGCTCCTAATGCGGCGATCGCTCAAGCAAGACAACCCTACAGCTTAATATCTGGACTTGGCGCAATCCACCATCCAGTTTCCACTGCTAATGCTCACGCGCAAGAGTTTTTCGATCAGGGATTAAATTTAATTTACGCTTTCAATCATGATGAGGCGGTGCGTTCTTTTCAACACGCTGCCAAACTCGATCCGCATTTAGCGATCGCATATTGGGGTATTGCTCTGGCTCTAGGCCCCAATATTAACTCAGCAATAGACCCCAATCGAGAATTAGCTGCTTACCAAGCAGTACAGCAAGCTTTGGCACTTTCCACCAAAGCATCTAACCAGGAACGAGACTACATTTCCGCCTTAGCAAAACGTTACTCCCAAGATCCTGGTGCAGACTTGTATCAACTGGCGGTAGACTACGCAAAAGCAATGGCAACCCTAGTTGAGCGCTATCCTGATGATTTAGATGTGGCAACGCTTTACGCTGAAAGCTTGATGGATCTGCATCCGTGGCAGCACTGGACTAAAGATGGCAAGCCACAGCCAGATACAGAAAAGATTGTGGCTGTTTTGGAATCAGTTCTCAAGCGTAACCCGAATCATACGGGGGCCAATCATTACTATATCCATGCAGTGGAAGCCTCGCCTTCCCCAGAAAGGGCCCTTGTGAGTGCCAAAAGACTAGGAACCCTAGCGCCAGCAGCAGGACACTTGGTACACATGCCTTCCCATATTTATTTTCGTGTAGGAGATTATCGAGGGGCAATGCAGGCGAACGAGCAGGCGATCGCTCAAGATGATATTTACATCAAAAAATATCAAGTCCAGGGTACTTACCCCATGATGTACTACAACCACAACGTACATTTTCTCATGGTGGCCAGCAGTATGGCAGGAAAATATGAAGATGCTCTCCAAGCCGCAGATAAATTAGTCGCAAATGCTACTGCTATTAACCCATACATACCAATGCTTGAGGGATTTCTGGGCAGCAAAATGCTGATTCAGACACGCTTTAGTGACTGGGATGCCATCTTAAAAACTCCTGCTCCCGATGTTAAATTACCTACTACTACAGCACTTTGGCATTTTGCTCGCGGTATGGCTATGGCTGCCACAGGCAAACTTAAAGATGCAGCAAATGAAAACCAGGCATTACTTGCTGCCAAACAGGAAATTTCTACCGAAGCAACTATCGGATTCAGTCCTGCCAGTCGCATTTTAGACATTGCCTCAAAAGTTATCAATGCCAAAATTGCTGCGAAAAAGCATGATTATGAATATGCTATTCAATTACTAGAAAAAGCTGTAGTAGCAGAAGATGCGCTCGATTACGTAGAACCACCAGATTGGTACCTTCCTACGCGGGAATCTTTGGGCGCTGTGCTTTTGGCTAAGGGTGATTATAGAGAGGCGGAGAAAGTCTTTCGTACCGATCTAGAAAAGTATCTTCATAATGGGCGTTCTCTATTTGGCCTACAGGCAACTTTGCAGGCATTGGGGAAAGATGAGGCTGCTCAAGTTGTCAAAGCCGAATTGCAAACAGCTTGGAAAGGTGACGAGCGGCAACTTGACCTTACTTATTAAACCCGAAGAACCCCATACTGCCAAAGCTACGCTGGGAGCAATGCGAAAAAGTGAGAACATCGTGAAAAAAGCTTTCTTGAGCAGGGGGAGTAGGAAGGATAAAGAGAAATTTTTAGTAATTTTTATGACTGTTATAGCCTTGAATATACTTGTTTATTTCTCTCCCCCTGCCTCCCCTGCCCCCTATCCCCTACCTCCTTCAAACTTGTTGCCTGACTTTGGCTTTCGTATTAAAATTTTGGAGTAATGCTTCATGGTTAATGCAGTCAAACATTCAATTCGGATATTCTAAAGATGTGCCCCTGTATGTCTGATTTCCTTTATCACCCTACAGAATTTATCTTCTTCCATTTCCAACCCTTTTTTGTGTTGGGCTGAACTTAGGGTGGCTGGGGCAGGCGATCGCGTAAATGCGATCGTATCACTAGTTAACTATCTACTGGATGCAGAGAGATGGCTCGTATGTCATCCTAGATTTAGGAGAGTTAATTCAGTGACGTCTTTGATTTTAGTATTGAAAGGCTTTTCCTTTTAGTATTTACAGACTTCTCAGAGAAATTAAAATCTCTACACAGTGATGATTTTGGAGCGAATCGATGTCAATTTACGTAGGTAACCTCTCTTATGACGTTACACAAGAAGATTTAAGTGGTATTTTTGCAGAATATGGTACTGTAAAGCGAGTACAAGTACCTACTGACCGTGAAACAGGTCGTCCGCGAGGCTTTGCTTTTGTGGAAATGGGAACTGAAGCGGAAGAAACAGCTGCCATTGAAGCTCTCGACGGTGCTGAGTGGATGGGCCGCGACCTGAAAGTAAATAAGGCTAAACCCAAGGAAGATAGAGGTGATAGAGGTTCCTTTGGTGGAAACCGAGGAGGATACGGCGGTGGCGGCGGACGCGGTGGACGCTACTAACTTTGGAAACAAAAAAAATTTACCAATAGTCTTAAGGTCAGACAAACAACAGTCTGTCTTTTTTTTGTAATGTTCCCACCTGATTAAGTCAACTTAGTAGGAGAAGTAATGACCCAAGTAATTGTCGGTGACAATGAACACATTGAATCAGCCTTACGACGATTTAAGCGAGAAGTTTCCAAGGCTGGAATTTTTCCAGACATGAGAAAGCATCGTCATTTTGAAACACCCTTAGAAAAACGCAAGCGCAAAGAAGTCGCCAAGCACAGACAGAGTAAGAGAAGTTTTCGTAATTAAGGGCTGACATAGCTATAAAAGAAAACCTTCATAGATTCTATGAGGGTTTTCCTTTTGCCTATTTAAAAATCAGGAAACCTCAAGAAACGCTAAAATCAAGTCAGCCTTTGTATTGTAGCGGTTGTGTCCCACATCACTCAGAGGGCGGTTCACTGTATAAATCCTGATTGTCAACGTCCTTATCCCCAACCTTGGGGAAACAAATTCTGCAACAGCTGTGGCACACCGCTAGAGTTGTTAGACCGCTATGTTCCACTTCAGCCATTAGGTTCGGGAGGATTTGCTCAAATTTACACGGTTTGGGATGAAAAAACTCAAACAGAGAAAGTGCTGAAAGTGTTGGTAGAAGATTCACCAAAAGCACTGGAATTATTTACCCAAGAGGCCGCGGTTTTATCTAGTTTGCAGCATCCAGGTGTCCCCGCAGTCGATACTGAAGGGTATTTTCAGGTACAACTGTTTAACCCCAAGCCGCACCAACTACCTTGTCTGGTAATGGAAAAAATCAATGGACGGACTTTAGAGGAGATATTAAAAAAGTTTCCCCAAGGGTGTCCAGAGAACTTGGTTATCAATTGGTTTGCCCAAGCTGTAGAGATTTTACAAGAATTACACAAACGTCAGATTATTCACCGGGATATTAAACCTTCTAATTTAATGCTGGGCACATCTTCGCCCACTGTCAGCCTACCTCAAGGGCAAATAGAAGGCGATCGCCTGGTACTAATTGATTTTGGTGGGGCAAAGCAATTTAGCCCCTCTAAGCTGCGTTCTCAGTCGAGTTCTACCCGATTATTTTCTTCTGGTTACAGTCCACCAGAACAAGTGAGTGGAAGTATTGTCGGGCCAAGTGCCGATTTTTATGCCCTTGGTCGAACGATGATTGAACTGCTAACAGGCAAATACCCGCTAGAGTTGGAAGATCAGCAAACTGGGAAACTTGTATGGCGCACTGCGGTAAATGTCAATCCGCAATTAGCAGATTTGCTGGATGAGATGGTGCAAGAGGATGTGCGATCGCGTCCAGCAAATGCAGCTATGATTCAAAAACGGTTGGCGAAGATTTCTCAACCATTACCGCCGCCAGGATTATTTGCCCAACTGCGAGATCGGGTTAAGCAAGCTTCAACGCAAGTTTCCCAGAGATTTACACTGCTAATCCAAGCTATTGAACAAGTTTTAGCGAACTTTAGCCAAGCTGTAACTAAAACCGTTGTTTTTATCGCTCAAACAATCATCAAAATTTTCCAAGCTTGTTTGGCGACGATTTGGGCGATGATTTTGGCTTATGTTGGCGCTTGTTTTGGTGCGATCGCTGGTTTTATTTTGGCATATCACACCAACTTGGGGCGTTGGGTTGTGGAATTTATTTCGAGTCAGCTAAACCAATTAGTCCCAAATACTCAAACCGTCTTTGGGGCAGATATTTTGGTATTCATCGCCGCAGGCTGGGGAACCGCTTGGGGACTGACAGCATCCGGGTGTTTTGGTCAACGGCGGCGCTTTTTAGTAGCATCGCTGATGGGCATGATTAGCTACGGCTTTGGCTGGTTCATTTTGCAATTAATCACACCAAAAGACAGTGGTGAAGGCTTAGTTGCAGTGATTTTAGTAGCAGCTTGCCTACTCACATTGAGCTTAGGTCTTCGCAGCCATCACATAGTGTACGCCGTGTTAGCTGCCTTTGGTAGCGCGATCGCCTACGCATTTTTGATTCTTTTGAGGTTAGCACCTCCCATCTTCCAATTTTCTAGTCAACCAGCCTGGTCAGAGTTACAGTTACCTCTGATTTTTTTTGGTTCTGTAGGCTTCTTTATCAGCTTCTGGTTAGGAGTAAGTTACTACCTAATTGTCCCTGGATTGCGCCTTTTAGGGTGGCGATGAAAGAGGAAGGAGGGATTCCTATATTTAGGACTTGCGTAATTGTCATATTTTTTTGTAGAGGTTATCAAGAGTCAAAAAATCAAAATCTTGACCCCTGACTTCGATAACATGAAAATATACGTGCCAGTTGCGTAAATCCTGCCATTTTAGCTGTTAGATACAAACAAATAATTGGGGATTAACTATGGAACCTATTTCTATGATTATTGCTGCTTTAGGTGCTGGTGCGATCGCAGCTACTAAGGATACCGCAGGAACAGCAGTTAAAGATGCCTATCAGGGGTTGAAAACCTTGATTAAGAAGAAGTTTGAAAGTGAACCAAAAGCACAAATGGTTCTGGAAGAACACGAAACAGACCCTGAAACCTATGAAGCACCACTTAAAAAGAAATTAGCTGAAGCTGGTGCTGAAAAAGATGCAGAAATTATTAAGTTAGCCCAAGAGTTACTGAAACAGGCAAAACCTGATGAGTCAGCAGCAGGTAAATACAACACAGTGTTTCAAGGAGAAGTAAAAGGGATTCAGGTGGGCGATCACAACAAACAAGAAAACACATTTGGCTAACAGCCACTGGAGTATTTAGATGGCTGAAGAGAATTCCAACTACAGTTCAAGGTTTGAAAATGAAGTAAAGAGTGCTGTAGTTGGTGAAAAAAACATTATCTACAACTACTTTTACTATAGAGAAGAAGCAAGAGTAGAACCTGTTGATTCTACCGACGCTGCTGATGAATATCTCCCTTGTCCTTATCGGGGGTTGTTTCATTTTGGCCCCAATGATGCGGATGTTTTCTGTGGGCGGGAAATATTTATCGAAGAACTTTATAGTGCAACTAAAACCAATAATTTTATTCCGGTGCTAGGTGCATCAGGAAGCGGTAAATCTTCGGTGGTATTAGCGGGATTAGTCCCTAAGTTACAAACAGCAGGTCATTGGCAGTTTACTCACTTTCGTCCTGGTTCTGACCCTTTCCATGCTCTAGCTTTAGCTCTTGTTCCTCTTTATACACCTAATTTAGATCAAACAGACCAAATTGCCCAAGCCCGAAAGATGGCTGGTTACTTGCAAGATGGTTCTGTTATTCTCTTAGATGTTTTTGCTAAAATTCAGCAAAATCACCCTAATCATCGGGTACTACTGATTGCTGACCAATTTGAAGAAATTTACACACTCTGTAACAATCAAGAAATTCGCCGTAAGTTTCTCGACTGCTTATTAGCCAGTTTAGTAACTCCTACTTCCCTGACTTCATCAGCTACGGTGTTAGTGACAACGATGCGGGCAGATTTTTTGGGAAATGCTCTCTCCTATCGTCCCTTTGCTGATGTCTTGCAAAATGCTGACGTGAAACTGGGGCCGATGAATCGGGAGGAACTAACAGAAGTCATTGGAAAACCTGCCCAAAAATTTGGGGTGACATTTGCAGACGGACTGGTAGAACGCATTCTGGATGATGTGGAAAACCAACCGGGAAATTTACCTTTGCTAGAGTTTGCTTTAACAGAGTTGTGGAATAAGCGAACAGGTAAACAATTAACTCACAAAATCTATGAAGAAATTGGTCAAGTAGAAGGTGCGTTAGCTCGTCATGCGGATGAGAAATATGGCAACTTGACAGATGATGAGAAGGAAAAAGTGCGGCGGATTTTTATTCAATTGGTGCGTCCGGGTGAGGGAGCAGAAGATACAAGACGCATAGCGATGAAAGCGCAATTGGGGGAACAAAGCTGGTCTTTGGTAAAAAAATTAGCTGATGCTCGGTTGGTGGTGACAAGTCGCAATCTTAGCAGTCAAGAAACAGTAGAAGTAGTCCATGAAGCTCTGATTCGCAATTGGGGAGAACTGCGACAATGGATGAATACAAACCGCGTTTTTAGAGCTTGGCAAGAGCGATTGCGAGCAGCAAAGGGACAATGGGAAGCAACAAATAAAGATTCGGGGTCATTGTTGCGGGGTGCAGCATTAGCAGAAGCAGAAGAAAAACTGAAGGAACGCCCAGAAGACTTAATTGATGAACAAGAATTTATCGAGCAGAGTATTAAAGAAGGAAATCGCCTTAAACAAGTTGAAGCAGCCCGCAGAAAGCGCGAAATCAGAACCGCCTGGGCAATTGCGGCAGGTTCAGTGGTGGCGGTGGTAATTAGCAGTGGATTGGGTTTGACGGCATGGAATCAGACGAAGCAGGCACAACTCAATCAAGCTGAATCTCTGAGTAGATATTCCTTATCTCTAATTAATGAACATAAAGACTTAGAAGCTTTCGTCACAGCAATAAAAGCAGGAAAAATCCTGCAAAGCCAACACACAACTAAACTAGAAACTTTCAATGCTTTGCAGACAGTTCTGGTTCAGGGAAGAGAACGAAACCGCTTAGAAGGGCATCAAAGCGCAGTCAATAGTGTGAGTTTCAGCCCGGACGGCAAAACCATCGCCACGGCATCACAAGACAAGACAGCGCGGTTGTGGAACCTGCAAGGGCAACTGCTGCAAGAATTCAAAGGGTATCAAGGCACAGTCTTAAGTGTGAGTTTCAGCCCGGATGGCAAAACCATCGCCACGGCATCATCTGACAAGACAGCGCGGTTGTGGAACCTGCAAGGTAAACTGCTGCAAGAATTCAGAGGGCATCGCAGTGGTAGAGGTATGAGTTTCAGCCCGGACGGCAAAACCATCGCCACGGCATCAGAAGACGGGACAACGCGGTTGTGGAACCTGCAAGGGCAACTGCTGCAAGAATTCAAAGGGCATCAAGGCAGTGACGAAGGTGTGAGTTTCAGCCCGGACGGCAAAACCATCGCCACGGCATCACAAGACAAGACAGCGCGGTTGTGGAACCTGCAAGGGCAACTGCTGCAAGAATTCAAAGGGCATCAAGGCGAAGTCTCAAGTGTGAGTTTCAGCCCGGACGGCAAAACCATCGCCACGGCATCATCTGACAAGACAGCGCGGTTGTGGAACCTGCAAGGGCAACTGCTGCAAGAATTCAAAGGGCATCAACGCGGTGTCAATAGTGTGAGTTTCAGCCTGGACGGCAAAACCATCGCTACGGCATCATCTGACAAGACAGCGCGGTTGTGGAACCTGCAAGGGCAACTGCTGCAAGAATTCAAAGGGCATCAAGGCCTAGTCTTAAGTGTGAGTTTCAGCCCGGACGGCAAAACCATCGCTACGTCATCAGATGACAAGACAGCGCGGTTGTGGAACCTGCAAAGGCAACTGCTGCAAGAATTCAAAGGGCATCAAGGCGAAGTCTCAAGTGTGAGTTTCAGCCCGGACGGCAAAACCATCGCCACGGCATCAGAAGACGGGACAGCGCAGTTGTGGAACCTGCAAGGGCAACTGCTGCAAGAATTCAAAGGGCATCGCAGTGGTAGAGGTGTGAGTTTCAGCCCGGACGGCAAAACCATCGCCACGGCATCAGCTGACAGGACAGCGCAGTTGTGGAACCTGCAAGGGCAACTGCTGCAAGAGTTCAAAGGGCATCAAAACGTAGTCTCAAGTGTGAGTTTCAGCCCGGACGGCAAAACTATCGCCACGGCATCCTGGGACTGCACAGCGCGGTTGTGGAACCTGCAAGGGCAACTGCTGCAAGAATTCAAAGGGCATCAAGGCGCAGTCAATAGTGTGAGTTTCAGCCCGGACGGCAAAACCATCGCCACGGCATCAGTTGACGAGACAGCGCGGTTGTGGAACCTGCAAGGGCAACTGCTGCAAGAATTCAAAGGGCATCAAAGCGGTGTCAATAGTGCGAAGTTCAGCGCAGTCAATAGTGTGAGTTTCAGCCCGGACGGCAAAACCATCGCCACGGCATCATCTGACAACACAGCGCAGTTGTGGAACTTGCAAGGGCAACTGCTGCAAGAATTCAAAGGGCATCAAGGCCTAGTCTTAAGTGTGAGTTTCAGCCCGGACGGCAAAACCATCGCCACGGCATCATCTGACAACACAGCGCGGTTGTGGAACCTGCAAGGGCAACTGTTGCAAGAATTCAAAGGGCATCAACGCGGTGTCAATAGTGTGAGTTTCAGCCCGGATGGCAAAACCATCGCCACGGCATCTTATGACAAGACTATTAAACTCTGGGATCTAGATTTACACCCTTTAATGAGGCGCAGTTGTGATTCGGTACGCGATTATTTAACCTATAATCCTTTAAAAGATAATCCTGATGTCAGCGAGAATGACAGGCACTTGTGCGACGGTATTGGCAGAAAGTAGGGAGCAGGCTTGCCGTGAGCGTAGCCGAACGGGGGCAGGGGGCAGAGGAGCAGGGGAGCAGGGGAGCAGAGGAGAGTTTTTGTACAAGTTCTTTCCCCTCTGCTCCTCTGCACTCAAGCTTGTGAGAAATGCGGGCTATTGAACCTGATGCAGAGTAGGCGATCGCACTTTGGGAAAACTTCAGGGGCGATCGCCTTGATCGAGGAAAAGTGCGATTGGTATACTGAGAACAACTTCTAGAAAGGGCGATCGCATCATGACGACACGCGAACTCTTATTCCAGGAACTAGCAAACACATCCGATGAACTTTTGCTACCAGTGCTGCAATTTTTGCAATTTCTCAAAACGCATCCGATTCAATCTGCTGAACTTGAACTGGACACTTTGGAAACCATCATCAGTCTTCGGCAGGGATTAGCCGAGTTTGATCGCGGTGAAGGACTTCCTGCTACTCAAGCCTTAGAAGAACTGCGTCATCGACTCCAGATTCCCCCTCGCCCATGACTTATCAGGTTTTACTTCAGCCAACTGCGTTTCAAGACATAGAAAACATTTACCGTTGGACGTATGACAACCTAGATGCTGAAACTGCTAATCAATGGTATTACGACCTGCAAGATGAGATTGCCTCCCTACAATTGTTTCCCAAACGATGCCCAATAGCACCCGAAGCACAAGCGATTGGGCGAGAAATTCGTCAACTCCTCGTCGGTAAACGTAGACAATATCGAGTATTGTTTGTGGTTGAGGAGAATGTTGTAGCTATTATTCATATCCGCCACAGTCGTCAAGCACCTATTGAACCTGATGCAGAGTAGGCGATCGCGTTTCAGGAAACTTCAGGGGCGATCGCGCTTTGGGAAAACTTCAGTGGCGATCGCGCTTTGAGGAACGAAACCCAACATTTTCATTGATTTGTTGGGTTTTGCTTCCCTATGGGAAGCTACGCGAAGGTTTAACTCAACCTATAAAGTTTATGATTTTAATCAAGTGCCCAAAAACAAGATCCCCCTAGTCGTATTTTTCATCGAGCTAGGGGGATCACATATATGGTAGTCTATAAAAGATTCGGTATAGTTCCTTACGAATCGATTCTATAGCCTATATTTCAGTTTGGGTAGTATTACCTTTAGAATTTATAGTATTTTTACAGCTTCTTAATGAATGCTTCATCCCTGTTCTTCCCTAGAGAAGCGGTATATGTAAGTATGACAGTACGCAATGTGCGTAACTTGTCATTTTTGTGAGTATCTGTAAAAAATATGAAATTTAAGATTGTTGCTACCGTCGTTTTGTTAGCTTGTTTTGGGTTTGCAGAGCAGGCCCTGGCATTAAACCAGCTAGATTTAGATCAGTTGAAGGCAACAAGTGCCTGTCCCCGATGTAATTTGAGTGGTGCTGACCTCACTAAACTAAATCTAACTGGAGCAAATTTGCGAGGGGCTGACTTGAGTGGTGCAACATTATCTAAAGCTAATCTTACCAATGCCGATCTCACAGGTGCAAATTTAGAAGGTGCGATTCTGAATTCTGTCAATCTCATGGGTGCTTCCTTAACCGGAGCAAATTTGAAATCAGCATCTCTAGAATACGCTGATTTATCTTATGCCGGTTTCATCAGTGCCAATTTGGAAGCAGCAAACTTAAAAGATGCTAAATTGCAGTTTACTAATTTTCGGGGGGCTAACTTCCGACTAACAACTATGGCTAATGGTGTCGTCACCTCAGATATGCCTTATAGCTGGTCGTCAGAGCGTCAAAAGACCAGAGAATGTAACGATTTCAAACCCGAAAATACTCCAGGCACAACCTGTTATTCAAAATAAACGGGGAATGGGGAATGGGGAATGGGGCATGAAGAAGAGACAAGGGAGACAAGGAAGAGGGAGGAGACAAGGAAGAGACTTGTCCAATAATTTCCCCTTGTCCCCCTCGTCCCCTTCCCCCTGCCTCATTCAACTATGCTGGTATAGCAAAAGCATTTTGTTTGTTAATGGTTCTTTATCATGGGAAAAAAGCTTGTAGTTAATTGAATTGATGCTTACCCATATTAAAGACTTAGCAGCAAAACTAGCGCCTCGCTTGATTGAAATTCGCCGCCACATCCACTCTCACCCAGAACTCAGTGGTCAAGAGTACCAAACAGCAGCCTTCGTAGCTGGTGTTTTGTCTTCCAGTGGTCTGCATGTACAAGAGGGAGTTGGCAAAACGGGCGTAGTTGGAGAACTCCAAGGCACTGGCCAAAATGACCGTTTATTGGCAATTCGCACCGATATGGATGCCTTGCCAATTCAAGAGGGCACAAATTTGGAATACGCCTCTCGTGCAGAGGGTGTTATGCACGCTTGTGGTCACGATGTCCATACTACCGTGGGGTTAGGAACAGCGATGGTTCTTTCCCAGATGGCAGAGGAATTAGGTGGGAAAGTGCGGTTTTTATTTCAACCAGCCGAGGAAATTGCTCAAGGAGCAAGCTGGATGGTGAAAGATGGGGCGATGGAAAACGTCTCAGCTGTATTAGGGATTCATGTTTTCCCTTCTATACCCGCAGGATCTATTGGCGTGCGTTACGGGGCTTTAACAGCCGCCGCAGATGATTTAGAAATTCTAATTATGGGAGAATCTGGGCACGGTGCGCGTCCTCATGAGGCCATTGATGCAATTTGGATTGCTTGCCAAGTTATTACTGCATTGCAACAAGCGATCAGCCGAACGCAGAACCCCTTGCGTCCTGTAGTATTGAGTATCGGAAAGATTAATGGTGGCAGAGCGCCGAATATAATTGCTGATAAAGTGCAGTTATTGGGAACCGTGCGATCGCTCCATCCCGAAACCCGTGCCCATCTCCCAAACTGGATTGAAAACATTGTATCTAGTGTCTGCCAGACCTACGGGGCAAAGTATCAAGTCAATTATCGCCAGGGTGTACCCAGTGTTCAAAATGATTATGCTTTGACGCAATTGTTACAATCAGCCGCAGAAGAAGCCTGGAGTAGCGATCGCGTTCAAGTTTTACCCGAACCTTCTCTTGGTGCTGAAGATTTTTCTATGTATTTGGAACACGTCCCTGGCTCCATGTTTCGCTTGGGTGTGGGCTACAAAGAAAGAATGATTAACCACCCATTACACCATCCCCAATTTGAAGTCGATGAATCTGCCATTCTCACTGGGGTTGTAACTATGGCTTATGCCGCTTATAAATATTGTCAGCAAAATTTTTAAACAAAAGCTTCCAGCACATCAGGACTGGGAGCTTTTGTTTAACTAACTTGTTTTAGCGGATATAGAAAGCTCAAAAGCATCCTACGCATTCGATTCGCTAACAACGCCCAATTTCTCTTGAATTCGGGTCTTAGCGGCTTTGAATTCAGTCGCCAGTTGCTCACTTTGATCGCTGCTCAAGTTGTTACGAATGGCAGCAAACATTGTGCTTTCTTCTTGACGAATATGGTCGCCAACAGCTTCCATCAGCTGTCTAACTCGATCTTTGAATTCAGATGAAGAAGGGCTGATAGCCTTAATTTGCTCTAACACCCGCTTCATCTCAGCTTGCTCGTCAAACAATTCTTGGGTGTTATCTTGACCGTAGAAAGGACGTACTCTTGGATAGACTACTTCCTCTTCAGCTTCGGCATGAGCGGTTAGATCCTTGTAAATCTGACCGAAGTATTCTTGGATCTTTTGTGGATTGTCGCTTTGCAGAAGTTCGGTAAATAGGGTATTTACCTTGTTGTGATCGAGGCGGATAACATCCTGGATATTCAGATCGCTTTTGTCACTGGTTTGGGTAACAGCACTACCTACTACACCACTTACCGCAGCCATCGCGTCTTGAACGCGCGCCCAAATTCCTTGATCTGCATCTTGTCCAGTGAATTCACGGACACCCAGAATTTCCAGAATGCCTTTGAGTTGTTCTTGGTGAGCGCGGTTCTCAAAGTTAATGGTATTCAAAGGCCCGATCGCTAACAACACATCAGCACCAACTTTTTGAGCAGCCTTGTGAACTATCAAGCCACTCATTACTAGTTGATGTTTCAGCAATTCATGCTGAGATACTTTTTCATACAGGCTCAACTCAGAACCTTTGAACAATTCGCGAGCTTTTTCAATGAATTGTGTAACATTTTTTTTGGGTTCAGCCTGAATGCCATACTGACCAATTACAGTTTCCAGAACGCCAAGATTTTTTTCATCATCTTTGAGGAAATTTCGGATGCGATCGGCAATTTCGGCATCGAGTCCTTCTCTCAAAAGCGATTGTTCATTTTCGATAACCAACTGTTGAAGTGCTTTGATACTAGCCAATTTCACAGCAATAGCATTGCGTTTCGTATCATCTAAAGTAGCTACCATCCGTAGTTCTCCTCGGCAAAGTGTTCATAATTATTACTGATTTAAGATTGACATGGAGGATAGGGAGATTTCATCTTTCTTTTGAGTGATAGCTCTCATGACTCTGGGTAGACAAAAGTTTAGCGTTACAGAACAGAAATACAAATTGAAGCGATCTCCTCGATTTATAGTTCTAAATTAAGGACAGTTATTTAGGATTACATCCAAATTGAACAGATAAACAGATTACCTAATTTTGAAGCAATCTATATCTCTAGAATGAAAATTAATCTCAAAAAATTACTTCTTATTCAAGAGGTCAAAATCATAAGTAGTTCCAGAAGAACAACGCTCACAACGCTCTATTTTGACTAGCAAAGCTTCTCCTTGACGCTCACCCGAAGGCGAAAACTTAATCATTCCTGTGGCTCCAGAAGTTGAAAAATCACGATTAGACAATACCTTTTGCAACCCTTCGCGAGTATTATCTTGTTTCAAGCCAGTGATAATTACTTGGAGTGCATCATAAGCTCCGGCTGTTCTCTGATTTACCCGTGCATTCCAAAGCTTAAAGGCATTTTCTGCAAATGGATTATTTTTATTAGCATCACGATGCCAATATACAGGTAGTACCATTCCTTCTAGATCGGTGCCATTTTGCAAAGTTGTTGAACTGTACATAGTTTCGGAAGCAAAGAGAGGTTTTCTGCCTTTAACCTCTTGTGCTACTTTGGTGGCAAAATATATATTTCTGACTGAAGGTAATAGTAAAAAGCCACTGGCGTTTTCTGTTTCTATAGCTTTATCTACAAAAGCTCTATAATCCAAATCTTTGTCTGCCAAATTGCAAGGTGTGCTAATAACCTTACTTCCATATTTTTGGAGAGCTTGAGTGTACTGTTCTACAAGTATCTGATTAGATGAAAAGCCTGAATTATCTCTTGAGCTACGAACATCGCCACAAATAGCAACATTTCTTCCCTGTCGAGCAATGTAGCGAGCATGAGTATCTACTAAATTATCATATAGCGGATTTACATGAAATAAGTAGTTTGTTGTGGAACTATTTGGCTGACTACTTACTGCATTATTATCTAGCTTTTCTTGATTTTCGGCTTGAGTTGGGCGCTCGACAGGAAAGACTAACACCAAGTGCTTTTCATTATAAATTGCAGCATTACGTCTAACTCCCACTGCTGCCACAATACTTTTGTCTTTAAACAATTCATTATCTAATTGGGCAAAGTCTTCTCTATTCTCAGCACTTGCAATCACAAGTTGCAGCTTTTTACCATCAATTCCTCCTTGATTATTAATTTCATTTTGAGCTTGAGCTACACCACGCAAAATTTCTTCTGATAAATTAGTATCAAAGTTAATTGATGCTATAACAGCAACTTTTAGAGCGCTAGAATTATCCCGTAAAATTTTAGCGTTATTTAAGTAAATTAGAGTTTCTGGGTCATTAGGATTATTTTTTAATGAAGCGCTAAACTTTTGAACAGCAGTGGTAAAATCTTTTTGTTCAAAAGCTTTCACTCCATCTGTTTTATCAGGATATGTTTGCACTTTCAACAAAATTCTTGTACCCAAATTCATTAAGGGAGGCTTATTCTTAACTTCACTTGAACTAGATGTAGGGTTGTTTAATGATGTTATTACGATATTAGAAGAAAGTTGTCTAATTAACCACAAAATAGCTGCTACCATTACTCCAGCCAGCCCCAGAGAAATAAGCAACTTCAGGTTCTCTTTTTTATTAGTCATGAATAATACTCCAAGTTATACAAAGCTTATTAAAAATCAAGATGCAGTCGAAAATTAACCTATACTTAAATTTTAAAAATATTTAGAAATAAGTTTGTTTATTATTTCTGACATACTCACAATAATAAGCGTCAAAAAACCTGCAAGTAAAACTAGCAATACTACAAGCAAAAGTCCATTAATTCCAGATTGGAGAAGATTGTTTGTGAGCAAACTTTTGAAAGTCAATACAATTAGTGAATTTGCTATTATAGCAATCACAATTAAATAACTCTTTTCCAAAAGCGAACGAGATTGAATTAAGATTACCCCACCTAAAATTAGCAACCACAATCCAGAGCTAATCCAAGTAGTGCCTAAAAAACTAATAAGTGCGATCGTTAACAATGAACTACCTGAACCTGTAATTATGGCTCCAGAGAATAATTTGCTATTAGAGAATTGTGGTAGATACCCAGTTGTTTTTTGTTGAGTTTGTGATTGTGACTCTAATAGTTTAGAAGGTGAAATGACTGTAGGAGGTAATGTATGCCTTAGTGGTGGTAGATTATTCAAGTCTTGTAAGACAGCCTGTGCAGATTGATAACGCTGCTCATGATTTTCTTGGAGTAATTTATCCAGAATCAATTCTAATTCTTGACTTATGGGTTGTGTTAAATGCTTTCGCCAACTAGAAGTCCAACCATAGCCTTGTTTGAGCCAGAAATTCGAGGGAGAAATATTTGTTAGTAGATGAAAGCAAGTTATGCCTAAACTATACATATCACTGGAAGGAAAAACTTTACCAAATTGCATTTGCTCAATTGGTGCATAACCTAATGAACCAATAATTGTCCCAATTGCAGTGGTTGTAGTTTCCGCCTTTTGCTTTGAAACCCCAAAATCAATTAGTACTAACTTATTATCACTCTTACGGCGAATAATATTTTCTGGCTTAATATCTCGATGAATTATTTGCTGTTGATGTATGGCAACCAGCACAGATAATAAATCATTCAAAAAAGATCGAATCTTACCTTCATCAAAAAAACCGTATTGTTTTAACTCCTGCAACAGATTTTGACCTTCGATAAACTGCTGCACTAAATATAGATATTCACCTTCCTTAAAATAACCATACAAATTGGGAATTTGTAGATGTTCCCCTAATTCTTGTAGACGTTTGGCCTCTCGTTCAAATAATTGAGTTGCTTTTTGATGTGCATGAGTACCTTGACTGCCATAAAATTGACTGAGAACCAGTTGCTTAACAACACATCGTTCGTTTAGCTTGTCTATATCCTCTGCTACGTATGTGCGTGCAAACCCTCCTCTCCCTAATGGTGCGATTATACGGTAACGATTTCTGAGTAGCGATCGCAACTGTGTCCCGCAACTGAGGCAGTAATTTGTCCCATCAGGATTTTGGGGATTCTCGCAATTGGGGTTTAGGCAGCAGATCATAATAATTATTTTATTGCTGTCAGTTTATTAATTTTTAAATTATACTTTGGATTCAGTATAAACTCTGTAATGCAACGTTTCTACATGGACATTTGTTGTAATTGGTGTAAAATGTTGGCTAGTTTTATCGCCTCATTCAAAAAATCTTGTTGATTAGCAAAATCGGGGTGGCATTGGACTTTATCATTCAACTTTTTATGACAAGGTAATGCCCATAATTATCTCTTGCAAGATATGTAATACTAAAGCCACCTTCACGTGATTATTTTTAATTGTATATTTATCACTCTGTAATTGCTGTCCTAATAACCAAGCTATTATTCAAAAGCCCAAAATGCTGGTGCAGACTGTCGCACAGGATAGACTAATTTACAGAAAAAATATATCTTAATGTACATAATTTCATAAGTTCATAGCGAATCCTCTTGAAAAAACTCTGCGTACCTTTCTTCAGCGTCCCTAGCCTATGCGAAAGCAAAGTGCATCTGCGTTTAAAACCGCTACGAATTAATGCAAATCTGTACTTAGAAGTTTTAAACAGACATTTACCCACTGTTAAACTACATTCGGTTAAATCTTCTAATAAAATCGGGTAAATAATTCAACGCTAAGTAAATATTCACCCTGCCAAAATTTCGGTCTATACAACCTTGACAAACCTCACCGCAATTGTGACGATTACGCTAGAATTGTTAAAGGTTCTTTACAGAATTTGCTGATCATCCCCAATTCTGTTAAAACAGCCTAGCATTCAAATGTAAATCTAAAAACCCCCTCTAGAGTTCACCAAAAGCTTCTATGACGCTCCCAATTCGCAACGTCGCCATTATCGCCCACGTTGACCACGGCAAAACTACGCTGGTTGACGCACTCCTCAAACAATCCGGCATTTTCCGCGAAGGCGAAGACGTTCCGGATTGCGTTATGGACTCCAACGCCCTAGAACGGGAACGGGGTATTACTATCCTGTCCAAAAATACGGCAGTTCGCTACAAAGAAACACTAATCAATATTGTTGATACTCCTGGACACGCTGACTTTGGTGGCGAAGTTGAACGCGTACTCGGCATGGTTGACGGATGTCTTCTGATTGTCGATGCCAATGAAGGCCCCATGCCCCAAACACGCTTTGTTCTCAAAAAAGCTTTAGAAAAAGGGCTGCGCCCCATTGTTATTATCAACAAAATCGACCGTGGTAAAACTGACCCTCACGTTGCTGTCGATAAAGTTTTGGATCTGTTCTTGGAATTAGGGGCAGACGAAGACCAGTGTGATTTTACCTATCTGTTTGCCTCCGGTATGGCAGGTTTCGCCAAGGAAAGCTTGGAAGCAGAATCGGTAGATATGCAACCCCTGTTTAACGCGATTCTGCAACACGTTCCACCACCAGTAGGCGACAGCAATAAGCCTCTGCAATTGCAAGTTACAACCCTAGATTATTCTGAATATCTGGGACGGATTGTCATTGGCAGAATTCACAACGGTACTATCCGCTCAGGACAGCAAGCGGCTTTAGTTACAGAAGATGGCACCATTGTCAAGGGTAAAATTACCAAGTTGATGGGCTTTGATGGACTGAAGCGCGTAGAGATGGAAGAAGCAACCGCAGGTTATATTGTCGCGGTGGCTGGTTTCGCGGATGCTTATATTGGGGAAACAATTACTGACCCCAATGAACCGCAAGCTTTACCACTCATTAAAGTAGATGAACCAACCTTGCAAATGGCCTTCTGGGTAAATGATTCGCCCTTTGCTGGTCAAGAAGGTAAGTTGGTAACATCAAGACAAATACGCGATCGCCTATTCCGCGAACTCGAAACCAACGTTGCTTTGCGTGTCGAAGAAACCGATTCTCCCGATAAATTCCTTGTTTCCGGTCGGGGAGAACTCCACTTGGGTATCTTAATTGAAACCATGCGTCGGGAAGGCTTCGAATTTCAGGTATCTCAGCCACAGGTAATTTACCGCGAAATCAACGGTCAACCTTGCGAACCTTACGAACTCCTGGTGTTAGACATTCCTGCTGATAGTGTGGGTAGCTGTATTGAACGCCTGGGACAACGCAAAGGCGAAATGCAAGATATGCAACCAGGTAGTGGCGATCGCACCCAGTTAGAGTTTGTCATTCCTGCTCGTGGATTGATTGGTTTCCGGGGTGAATTCATGCGGATGACCCGTGGTGAAGGCATCATGAACCACAGTTTCCTAGACTACCGTCAACTCAGTGGTGATATTGAAGCCCGTAACAAAGGCGTTTTAATCTCCTTTGAAGAAGGCGTTTCTACCTTCTACGCCATGAGAAATGCCGAAGATAGAGGAGCATTCTTTATTACTCCCGGCACAAAGGTTTACAGAGGCATGATCGTGGGAGAACACACTCGTTCTCAAGATTTGGAACTAAATATCTGTAAGACCAAGCAGTTGACCAACCACCGGGCTGCTGGTGGCGATGAATTGGTGCAACTGCAAGCACCGATAGATATGAGCCTAGAGCGTGCTTTGGAATACATCGCCGCCGATGAATTGGTGGAAGTTACACCCCAATCGATTCGTTTGCGGAAGATGTCGAAGAAGTTGGCGAAACGGTAAGTAAGAATTCTTAATTGATTTAGAAAGCCCGCATTGGCGGGCTTTTTAGTTGGTTCGCTACAACATTTTTCAAATGTTAAACTACATTTAAAATCGCAAACATAGATTGAGTATATATTTCGATGGATGACTTGCGTGATTCTCTTGACCGCATCAAATCTATTTGTTCTGAAATCGTTGTACAATTTGAATCTTCTGATGTAGCTGAGTCACTAAAAGCATTGCAAAAAGCAGTTAACGAAGCAGCAAAATCTTGGTCTGGCTCATGGCTTGGATATCATTCCCGTGTCTATTACAACCAACTTCAACCAGTTCCACCCGGTGCACGATTTAGTCAAGAATGGGGGCTTTCAGATGGATTATCTAACGAAACTAGGGGTGATTGGTGTGAATATGACTTCGATTCTATCTATAACATTCTAAAATCGAAGGCAATCAATTTTTCGTTAGAGCAACTAAACGAACTTGCCAATTATGCAAATGAAGAGATTCCTGATTTACGAGAAGAATTAATATCGATAATTTTTTCTTGCTTGGCTAGTGGAGAAGACACATACCTAGATCGGCTCAAACAAGAAGCTGAACTATGTAAAACATCCTCTGTAGGAGAGTTTGTTGATTATCTTCGAGGCGGTGGACAATTTTTTTCGCGTGACAGGGTTGCTGTACTGTCTGGCTCTCAAACCCCGCCACATATTTATCTTCAAGCACAGTTGTTGGCTGTTCAATCACCTTCCACAGTCGCAAAAAGTTTAAAGAAAATAGCAAATCGGCTAGCATTACACTTAACCAATAAATCTCGTACTTATATGTATTCATCTCAGCCAGGTACACATGTCTTTATTGGACACGGACACTCACCGTTATGGAGGGATCTCAAAGACTTTATCAGTGAGCGATTAAAACTACCTTGGGATGAATTCAATCGGCTTCCAATTGCTGGAATCAATAATACTGTGCGCTTATCCCAGATGCTGGATAGTGCAGCGATCGCATTTTTGATAATGACTGGTGAAGATGAACAAAGTGATCTGAAGCTCCGTGCAAGAATGAATGTCATACATGAAGCAGGTCTTTTTCAAGGACGCTTGGGTTTCAGACGCGCAATTCTCCTTTTAGAAGAAGGCTGTGAAAACTTTTCCAATGTTGATGGAATTGGTTATATTAACTTTCCACGCGGGAACATTAAAGCTTGTTTTGAGGATGTTCGTATGGTTCTTGAGCGTGAAGGCTTGGTGTGAACGCGTGGGAAGCGATCGCCATTACCGTACATTTAGTCAAATTTTTGAGTAAAAATTAAGAAGACTGAAAAAGGCAATTATCATGACTATTCGTGAAACTGCGTAGGCATAGCCCGTCATAGACATCTCTGTTTCTTAAAACGTATTGACAACGTAAATACACAATGTCTACTATGTAAGGTATGGATGTGTATTTCGTGCTTAATGGTGTCACTTTCGTTTGGAACGAAGAAAAAGCTTGGATAAATCCCAGCAATCATGATGGCGTGACATTTCAGCAAGCCACAGAGGCATTTTTCGATCCGTTTTTAGTAGTTGTTGATGCAAGTCGCAATGATGAACAAAGAGATGCTGTTATTGGCTTAGACAGACGGTGGAATCTTCTGTATGTCGTCTACATTGAACGTGAAAACGACATAATTCGGATCATTTCAGCTCGTAAAGCAACACGCAAGGAGCGAGAATATTATGAAAGCTGAAGCACTGAAAAAGCGACTCGATAAAAATCGTCCAATGACTACAATCACAATTCGTATTCCCGAAGATGTCATTGAAGATTTGAAAAGAATAGCGCCATTACTGGGATTTTCTGGCTATCAGCCGTTAATGCGTGCCTATATTGGACAAGGGCTAAGAGTTGATCTGGAACGACTAGAGGATGATACTATCTCAGCACTGATTGCTAGCTTGAAGCGTCATGGTGTTAGCGATGAGGTTATCCATGAAGCCCTCAGTGAAGTTACTCAAAAATAGTTCAATTGCGATCGCCCGTAGTCAAATCTTTGAGTAACAATGAAGAGGACTGAAAAAGGATTATTCTCATGACTATTCGTGAAACTGCGATGCCTTCGGCGAGCTTCGCTAACGCAAAATTGCAGCAACTTTCCGAACCACTCCTGCAAGAAGTGACCGACTTCATTGATTTTTTTATGCACAAACATCAAGTTAAAATTGCTGAGAGTCAGCCTGATGAAACGCTTGTGGGAAAATGGTCACAATGGTTTGAGGCTGTGGATTCCCTATAGGTATCTCCACCTGAATCAGTCAGTAATTATCAGCAACTTCTACTCGACAAGTATCGACAACAAGGGCTAGAACCATAGCATAGATTTACAGTGCTAGGTGTAGCCGATATCTTAGCGAAATTGCCTACAACTGATGCGCTCAAACTCTATGTGCCTCTCTCTAGTGAACAGCAATTGGCTCTCAACATATCCAAAACTGAGCCACTGAGTGGCAATGGCTAGCTACAGAGATTGATTAGTAAAAGCATTCAATATAAAAATAACCCAATGGTGATGGGGGGCATAATTACTGCCTGCGGAGGCAGAAATCCTGTCTTCATATACTTATAACGACGAGTTAAAGCCTCCCACATCACACGCAGCAGTAATGTTAGTCTTGAGACTCCTCAGAGATAGTTTCCGATTCGGTTTCAAGTTCTTCTGTTTGGACTTTAACTGGAGGTTTAACGGGTTTTGGACCACGCGCTAGGGCAGGATTCCCCTGCTGCCTGTTGTCATCTCCGTAAGATGCTTTTTTCCCTTTGTCAGACGAGCGGTTACGGCTCGGTTTTGAGCTTTTGGGGTTGGATTCAATAGGAGTTATAGAATCCTTATTTTCGGAATTGTTGTCAGTATTTGCTTGGGACTGACGTTCCGATTTTTTGATTGGACGTTCTACCATTGTTGATTTTTGTAAATTTATCTGTATAGTACATCGGTTTGGTGACTGTTAAACTGTTAAGTAGCATTTTTTTAAAGATTTTATTGTTAAAATTATTAAATAGCTATGTTTATTGATTTAGAAAAAAAGTAGCTATCTAACTTTATCAACTACATCAAAAAACATTCTTGCAGAAGAATTCAGAAGCCAGAATCAAGAAGAAACTTTCCAGGTTTTCTATGACCACTAACTAAATATATATATTTAGTAGGGGGTCTTAAACTAATTTATTTATCTGCTTCTTCGCTCAGAATTAATTCTGTTAGCGGTAGCAGGGCATTTAGCCCATTCTGACTCCTGATCCCTAAATTCTAATCAACAAAATCAGGTCGTGCCTTACCTGTTGATTTCAACTTTTGCTCTAAAACTGTCCAATTTTCTTGTTCAATTAAGTTAGTTAACTCATCGAGATTGTGACGATACTGTTGCAGCGATCGCAGCAATGCTTGACGATTATACCGCGCCATCATCACGCCCAACTCTGGATTCCCACCACCCACACGGCTGGTATCCCGAAAACCCGAACTAGCTAACTTTTGAGCTAATTCCAAAACATCGGGGTCAGTTTCACTCAAACAAGCAGCAATCAATGAGGAACTGACCATTACAGGTAAATGGGAAATCCAACTAACAGCGCGGTCATGTTGCTCTGGTTGACAATAGTAGATATTAGCTCCTAGCGATCGCACAATTTCTTCTACAACCGCAATTGCACTAGTTGGCGTTGTAGCTATCGGTGTTAATACATAAGGTTTATCAACAAATAAATTCCGTTGTGCAGCTTCTATGCCACTATCTGTTCTTCCCGCCATTGGATGACCGCCGATAAAATTATCCCAAAGGGGAGAAATTGCCTTGACTATCTGTGCTTTCGCCGAACCCACGTCAGTCACGATGGTAGCTGTAGACAAATGAGCGATCATTTGCTCCAATTGGGGCACAATAAGCGCTAGAGGTGTACAAATAAATACAACCTCTGCGGCTGCTAACAGACTCAGATCAACTGATGCTTCATCAACACTGCCGATAGCAACTGCCTTTTGACAGGTAGATTCACGGCGGCTGACTCCTAAGATATGATGTCCTTGCGATCGCAAATCAAAACCCAAAGATCCGCCGATCAATCCCAACCCTAAAATCCCAATATTCATTTTTAATTTTGACATTCCGTTTTTATGACTTTACCAACTATTAAAGTTGGCATCCAAGGGGTAGCATCGATGACTGTAGAGGAATTACTAGAAAAGTACGCAGCAGGAGTCTTAAATTTTAGTGGTATTGACCTTGCGGAAGCTAATCTGAGTGGGGTCAAACTCAGTGGCGTGAATCTTAGCGATGCTAATTTGAGTATAGTTAACCTCAGTGGCGCGAATCTGAGCGAAGCTAACTTGAGCAATGCCAAGCTGAATGTAGCCAGACTCAGTGGCGTGAATCTATCCAACGCCATCTTAAATAACGCTAGTCTCAACGTCGCTAATTTGATTCGAGCCGATCTCAGCCGCGCTCAACTTAAAGGAGCCTTATTGATTCGCGCTGAGTTAATTCGCGCTGACCTCAGTCGCGCTGACCTGTCGGAGGCTGACCTCACCAGTGCTGATTTACGAGAGGCGACACTCCGCCAAGCGAATCTCCGCCACGCTAACTTGAGTGAGAGTGTCTTGAGAGGCGCTTCCATGACGGGAGCAAATTTAGAGATGGCTAACTTAAATGCCAGCGATCTCAGTCGTTGCGATCTGAGTGGTGCAAATTTGCGAGATACTGAACTCAGACAAGCGAATCTTAGCCATGCCAACTTGAGCGGAGCAGATTTGAGTGGAGCAAACCTCCGTTGGGCAGATTTGAGTGGGGCGAACCTCCGTTGGGCAGATTTGAGCGGCGCAAAATTGAGCGGGGCTACTTTAATTGGCGCAGATTTAACCAATGCGAATTTAACGAATACAATTTTTATCCACGCCGATTTAACTCAGGCAAAATTAATTAGGGCGGAATGGATTGGTGCTGACTTAACTGGAGCAACATTAACTGGGGCCAAGCTTTACGCCACCTCCAGGTTTGGTTTAAAAACCGAAGGTATGATTTGTGAATGGGTCGATCTTAGTCCAGCCGGCGATCGCTCCATTATCCAAAAGTTCCATTCCGAAGACTCACGAGACTTTTTTAACGAAACACCGCCGACAATCCGCATTATTGTTGATGCAGCCTTAGAACACGAAGCCAATTTTGCGATCGCAGGCGCTTACTATCAAATAGCTCAGGAATATCGGGTACTAAGACAACCCCCAAGCATCGAAAGTGGTCGTCGTCGAACTGTTTTCACATTTTATGTAGATAGCGACGAAGCATTATTTTCCACTGCTTACATTGTGATTCTTCCCTTTCTAGATGCGGCATCTACTCACAATAATATTTCCAGTGTCGTGGAAATCATTAACAATGAAATTGTTGCAAATCAAGATTTAAAATTGCCAAAATCGCCCCTGATTGTGAAACAATTAAATATTCTTCTAGAGCAAGCCATAAGTCAGGCGGCAACAATTAAACAGACGAAAAAAAATATTGAAGTAGCCACAAAGTTAAATTTTTGTAAAGCCCCAACTCAAATAGTTTTAACGAATTCTAGCGCCCACACATTGATTGTCCATGACCATCCCAACTTTGGGAAAAGATTTATTAATCGCTCTGCTCTTAATGCTTCAACTTATGATGATATATCTAATGAAGCAACAAAATACATATTACCTTCGTTAAGTATGGTAATAGATTTTGTAAAAGGTTTTCACTATATTAGTCATTAAATATGGGGAATGGGAAATGGGGAATGGGAATTAATTATTAGACAAATGACTAATTACTAATGACTAATGACAAAATTTTGGAGGAAAAATGAGCAATCTCTTTAATAAAATGATCGGTCGAACTCGCTATGTAGTCTTTCGCCTATTTCTGCACTTGGGGGGAGGTGAGGTAGCGCCAATTTTGGGAGTATTAAATAGTGCTGGGCGAGATGCGATCGATGCCGATGGCGACTTAGAAGTTTTGGGAGAAGGCTTGGTAGAAATTAGCCAAACTCTTCTACAATACGATGAATATTGGCTTTCTGCTGCCAACGAAGGCGACGTACTTTGGAATGAAGGCGAGGCGGGAGATTATGTTAATGAATTATTTACTGACTCTGCCGAAAGATATCTCAGTGAACCAGATTATAGTTCTGACTCTGGATTGAATGAACCTTTATCTATACCTGTAACTCGCAATGTCATTGTAATGATTACAGTAGCTTATGAGGGAGAAGTACCAGAGTTAGAAACCGATCTTTCTAACGTTCAGGCGCTCAAGGAAGGATTGAAAGCATTGATAAATTTGCATTATAAACATAGATTAAAGGCAATCCAAGTGCATTTTTCCCCAGCACAGTTAGGCGATGAACTCACTAGCGATCAACTGTTGCAATATTACCCAGAATTGATTCCTTTATAATATGTTGGGTAGTCCGTACTTACTACTCACATCGAGAAATTGTTAAGCTCAGAGATAGGACAATAATCCAATGATCATGACCATAGTACGTAAATTTACAGCCGTTTTTTTAGCTCTGAGTTTGTGTGTCACAACTGTCGCTTGTGGTGGGGGAAACGAAACTACTCCTCCCGCTAAGAACGTTAGCCAAAGCTCTACTAACACAAAGCTGAGTGATGGAGAGTATAAAATACAACAAGCTACTTATGACGATGCAACTGGTGAATACAGCTTGTTTTTACTTAACAATAATCCCCCAACCTTTGCAACCGAAAATTTGCAAATGGCACGGTTAACTGATGATGAAATCAAGCAAGGTAAGAAGACCTATCTGAAGGTAGAAAAAGGACAACCGATTTTATATCTAACGGAAGACTTTAAAATAGATTACGTCCACAACGTTACCGAGAATAAAACCAATCCCCAAACAGGACAACAAGAGACGGTTGTAGTCCGTCGAGAAAATAGCTTTTGGTCTCCATTTGCTGGGTCTGTGGCTGGTAGCTTGGCGGGACAGGCAATTGGTAGTATGTTGTTTAGACCCCAGTATTATGTACCCCCTGCCTATTATCCAGGACAAGGATTAAGTGGCTTCGGTGGATATGGTGGAAGCTATGGCCAAGCAGTCCAAAGTTACCAAAGTCGTTATAATGCGCCACCCGCAGCAGTGACAAATCGGACTGCGTTCCGCAATACAGGGACGATTAGAAGGTCATATCCTGGAAATACAAATATACGCAATACACCGCGTAGCACTACAGGTAATAACCGTCCTTCTGGTTCTGGCTTTGGTGGTAGTACGTTGCGACCCTCTGGTAATTCCAGCACTACCAGACGCAATTCTGGCAGTGGTTTTGGTAGTGGACGTAGTACAGCACCCCGCCGCTCAAGTGGTTTTGGCAGCAGACGACGTTAGAAAATTTTCGATTTAATTAAGTAGACTGCCTAAGAAGTTAAAGTAATGTGTTGCATAAAGAAGCCGGAGGGTCATAGGTCAATCCTCCGGCTTCTCTTTATATCTATGCAATTCGCGCTCAGAAATTATGAATTATTCGGTCAAATAATAGGAAATACTAAATATAAATAATGCTAAAAGAACAGGAATCATTTTATTAAAATCTATTTGCTTTTCTTGAACTATTTCTAAACAAGACATCGGAATCATTAGGGGCCAAAAGATAGTTGTTACCAAAAACATCACAACTGATAAAAACTTATCTTCTGGAGTTGAAGCAGGATGACGTAGAGAAAATATTAACCAATTGATTAAAAAATAACATGTCATTAACAGATAACCAATAGTTAAAGTCAGTTGTATCTGATTCACCTTAAGTACTCCTGAAGTTATGTGAGCTTCACTAAACATCAACCGTACAAAGTTATAACATATTTGGTTTTCTTCCTCGCTCTGGAAAACCATAGTATCCTTATATACTAAATAAGTAACATTCTTGTTATGTCAAATTTCTCTTGCTGTTTGTAGAGCCTCATCAACCCTCTTTGAAGAAACTTTTTAAATTTTGGATGATGAATATTTATATAGCACGCTCCAAAATTTAAAATTTGGTTAGCTATGAGAGTAATAATTAAGCAGTCTTAAAAAATCGAATAATTTCGCGGACATGATCGAGAAATTGACCATCGGTGGAAAGTTGCGCGATCGCAGTTCGTGCTTCTCTTGCCAAACGTTCATGTTCAGTTTGATTTGTCGCCCGTAATTCCTCAAAATTAGCTGCAATCCGGGCTAAATCTCTGCGAGTCTCTTCGGCAAAGCGTTGTTGAGTTGCGGGTAATGAATAGGGTTGTTCTGGGTTGAGTTGATCTTCCAACGACTGGATTTTTTGCTCCAATATCGAGAAGCGATCGCGCAATTCAAAAATATCTTCGCGTGGATACTTCCATTCTTGGCGAATCATGGCTAACCGTGCATATAAATACTCATAAGCTCGAATAGCTGGACGCAGAATCGTTAATAACAAAGCTGCACCAGAGCTTATATATCCCACCGTACTAATACCAGTGGCAGCAAGGGTATAAAGACCAACGGCTGAAAATAAGTGTAAAGCAATGGCAACCCAGAGCGATCGCTTTGCCAACGATGTGACATACTTCACTTGTTTCTCATCGACTGGAATTCCTTTCTCAGTTGATTGTGCTGCTTCTGCTAAGACTTCTTTGGCTTGAAAATGCACATTCCACGGTACCGTAACAATTACTAACAGCCACCAAAAACTTGCACCACCAATCACCCAATCAAGAAAATTACCAGCAGGGATGTGCAACCATTGCAGTAAGCCAAAAGCTGTTAGCACCACAACCACAATTCCTGCAATGGAGCTGATGAAAAAGTTAATATACATCTTGCCCTGTCTCCGGTGAAACTATACCTCGATCGTGACTCTAACCCAGAGTTATACGTAAAATATTGTGATGGTTTTTCTGTTTGCACACACCAACTTTTCGATGAGATAGCTACGCCAATTAGGTTGAGTATCTTTGCTACCTTTTTGTGTAAAGTAGCAACAGACATGATTGTGATGGTTTTTCTAGTTGCACATATATAAATAAAATAAACCACTGCTTAGAAACAAAGAAGTGAGAAATAATGAAATACTGCTTTGTAGAGTTTCAAGTAGATGATTCCAAAAGATTCAATGATCTTTGTAAAGTTTTCAACGAAATTAAAAAAGATAAAGACAATAATTTTTGGCGTAATGAAGAAGATTGGCTAATTTTTTTTGACCGCAAAGCATTATCACATTTTTGGTGGACTAGCGAAGAGGAAGAGACTGAATATTTCCGTCGCTGGTTTGCAACACCTGTGGAACAGAGGTGGACAGATCCTAGCCTCGAAACTCCTTGGGACTTTTATTCTATGTTTGATGCTTTTCAAAATGGTGAATATCAATTAATTGCTTGTAGAATGGTTTCTGCCAACAGAGCTAAACTTGAGTTTGAACCCTTTAACTATCCCTATGGCGGAACTGGTGCAATACAGGCGTTAGTTGAATCCTTCGATTTTATAATTCTTGCAGAAGACGACGGTACAGGATACACAAAATTTAACCTGTAGTTTGGGAAAAGAGTGAGAAAATTCAAACCTTTCCCCGTCTCTATTGAATGAGATAACTACGCCAAATTGATGGAGTGTCTTTACTACCCTTTTCTGGAATTAGCGATCGCCAAGTTTTACCTTCTTGCTGAATTTGCAAGTAAACATCAAAGGGTTGTTTTGGTTGCGTCAAGCGCCGTTTTGGTAGCTTAAGAATCAAGTCGTAGGTTCCCCGAACGTGGAAAGCCGGTAAATTTTCAATCGTTAGGGGTTGTTCTTGGGTAATTGATAGCCGCTTGATTTCAAATCCTTGAAAATCTAGATCCAACTGTTGGCTAAGTTTTTGTTGAGTTTGCTCTAGCCCAAGTGCGATCGCTTTTTGCACTAACTCGCTAGTCGGTAGCAATCCAATACTGCCACAAGCTGTAACTAGCATCAGCAATATTGCTGTCAAAACTAACCGCACTATGTTATTCACTGCCTAATCTGCTATTTTCTTCCTTATCAGTTTAACCGGACGGGTTGCTGCTTTTTCCGCGTTGAGTAATTTAGGAATTATGCAGACAATAGCCGAAAGATTTTAATTACAGATAAGGGCAATTTATGAATTGCCCCTGTTGTTAGAATTTGGTAACGAGATTTTGATTTTCATTGAAGAAGGCAGGAGCCAGAAAACAGTATTCCTTCTGCCTCGTGCCTTCTGCCCTCTGCCTTTCTAGATAAATTTTGTAAATCTTTAAAAAATTTGTTCTAAGCGTTGGAAATCGCGTTGCACTTCATACCAGAGACTTTTATTATGGGGGTCTGTTTTCAAAGCTTTTTTGAGATAAATTCTGGCTTTGAGCAATTGGTTTTCAGAAATTAGCGCCCGTCCCCAAATTTGATAAGTGATCGCTTGCCATTGGCGAACTTCTGCATCTGTTGACAAACGATCTGCTAAAGCTTCCACCAGTGCGATCGCTTGCGGAAATCGTTTCTCTTGCAAGAATCGCTGCAATTGTTCATAAGTCTTCCACTTCAGCCGTTCTTCTATTTCCAACAGATTAGGCGGCTTTGGTTTCCCTGGTTGCTGGTTTACCACCGTTGTGACTGGTGTTTTCTGTCGCTGCGTTGTCTTAGCAGCATCACGCCCAGTTGACACCTGAGTTGAATGTGCAGCAGTTTCCTCTGGCAGTACTACCGTCAGCAGGAGTTTGTAAGCCTCTGTCAAGGCAATAAACTTATCTTTGGCTTTGTTGTCATCTGGGTTGATATCGGGATGATATTGCTGCGCCAATCGTCGATAAGACGCTTTGATATCAGCAAAAGAAGCTCCCGATCTTAAACCTAGCAAACGGTAGCAATCTCCAAGATCCATCTTGAGCTATGAGCTATCGAATATTTAGCTATCGGCTATTATCTGTCAGTATTCAGCTTTAAGCCTGGACTATTAATGATAAAGGCTAATTTTCTATTTTAAAGTTCAATGTTGACAGTTTGTTTGGGAATGGGCATTGGGCATTGGGCATTGGGCACTGAGGATTGGGAATTGGGTTATTAATTCTGCCCCCTGCCCTCTTCTCCCTGCTCCCTTGCCCCCTGCCCCTTGCTTCCCTTACTCGCCTGCTACTATAGAGGTTCGTTCTTCAATCACACGGTCAATTAAACCGTATTCTTTAGCCTCTTCAGCAGACATGAAAAAGTCACGATCCATATCTTTTTCAATTTTTGCTATGGTCTGACCGGTTTTATCGGCATAAATGCCATTAAGCTGGTGACGAATCCGCAGAATCTCTCTAGCTTCAATTTCGATGTCGGTTGCTTGTCCACGGGTTCCACCTGAAGGCTGGTGAATCATAATCCGTGAATGAGGCAATGCTAGGCGCTTACCTTTGGTACCAGCAGCTAACAGGAAAGACCCCATTGAAGCAGCTAAACCAACGCAAATAGTTACTACATCTGATTTTATATGTTGCATGGTGTCAAAAATCGCCATGCCAGATGTAACCATTCCACCGGGAGAATTGATGTATAAATAAATATCTTTACCCGGATCGTCAGAGTCCAGATACAGCATTACAGCAATTATTTGATTGGCAATTTCATCATCAATATCTCGCCCCAAGAATATAATCCGTTCTCGGTAAAGGCGATCGTAGATGCTAATCCAATCTGTATATTGTCCACCGGGCATCCGGTAAGGGACTTTAGGAACGCCTATAGGCATAATTTACTCCGTTTTTAATTAGTCATTAGTCATTAGCCATTAGTCATTGGTCATTGGTCATTAATAATTTTTGGTTATTAACAAAGGACGAATGACAAAGGACAAATTAAAGGACACTGGCTGGGAGGGGGGGATTTGCGAGTTCTTCTTTCTCAAAAACTCGATCGATTAGACCGTATTCCTTCGCTTCATAAGGTGTCAGATATAACAGCCGATCCATGTCTTTAGTAATTTTTTCTCGGGGCTGCCCGGTAGTCTGATGTAAAATATCAACTAACGCGCCTTTGTTTACCAAAACTTCCCTTGCCCGAATTTGAATATCCGTTGCTTGACCTTGGGCGTAGCTCTTAGGCTGATGCAGGATAATCGAAGAGTGAGGCAAACTAGCGCGGCAACCTTTTGTCCCAGCACTGAGAAGCATGGCTGACATACCCATCGCGGAACCGACGCAGATGGTATGGATAGGAGGCTTGATATATCTCATGGTGTCATAGATGGCGAAGGCTTCGGTTTCAAAGCCAATGGGTTCGCCACTGTAACCAGATGTACCGGTGGAGTTGATATAGATTTTAATGGGCTTTTCTGGGTCATCGGATTGCAAAAACAGCAACTCAGCCACGATTAATTCCGTGACAGCAGGCACCAGTGGCATCCCAATATAGACAATTCGCTCCTTCAATAAGAGGGAAGGTAAATCTGGCGGTGGTGTCCGGTAAGAGCTATCGCCGTAATATGGGGCTTGAACAGCTTTGATTGGGGAAATGTCCATAGCAACTGATCGCCTGAAACTATGCCGTTAACTGTAATACATCCTAGCGCGATGCACGCTTCCCTCAAGGTGCGGATTTCTCCCTAATGCTTCAGGTGGCTTTGCATCTGCCAATGTTTGGCTTCTAAGATATTCTGATTATATTCATGTATTTGTGTTGGATAGGTTTTCCGTAAAGCTAAAGTGGTGCTTTGAAGTTATTTATTAATATGTATATCCTGAATAAGGACTTTAAGTTATGAAGGTTAGCTTGCAGCCTGCCTTGAATGATGGTAATTTAGACGCGAATCAACTGAATAGTCAACGTCAGTTGGGAATTTCGATTTCGGCGATCGCAGAGACTCAAGACCGCCATGTGCCCCTGAATTTATGTTTAATTCTGGATCACAGTGGTTCTATGAATGGGCGATCGCTAGAAACGGTGAAAAAAGCAGCGAATCGTCTGGTAGATAGACTTAATCCTAGCGATCGCCTCAGTGTTGTAGTTTTCGATCACCGTGCCAAAGTCTTAGTACCTAGTCAAAGTGTCGAAGATCCAGAAAAAATCAAAAATCAAATCAACCGCCTAGCCGCCGATGGTGGAACTGCAATTGATGAAGGATTGCGCTTAGGGATTGAGGAGTTGGCGAAGGGAAAGAAAGATACTGTTTCCCAAGCCTTCTTATTAACCGATGGGGAAAATGAACATGGTGATAATAATCGCTGTTTGAAATTTGCCCAATTAGCTGCTAGCTATAATTTGACTTTGAACACTCTGGGCTTTGGTGACAACTGGAACCAAGATGTTTTAGAAAAAATTGCTGATGCTGGTTTAGGGACTTTATCTTACATTCAAAAGCCGGAAGAGGCAGTGGATGAGTTTAATCGCCTGTTTAGCCGCATTCAAACAGTGGGATTAACTAACGCTTATCTGTTATTGTCTCTGATGCCCCATGTCCGGTTAGCGGAACTTAAACCTATTGCCCAAGTTTCCCCAGACACAATTGAGTTACCACTGCAACAAGAAGCTGATGGACGTTTCGCTGTGCGGTTGGGAGATTTAATGAAAGATGCAGAACGGATAATCTTAGCTAATATTTATTTGGGACAATTGCCAGCAGGTGAACAAGCGATCGCTAATGTACAAGTCCGCTACGACGATCCAGCCGCCAACAAGGTAGGTTTAGTTACACCAAATATCCCAGTTTATGCCCATGTAGTGAGAAACTACCAAGCAGATCCGAATCCCCAAGTGCAACAGTCAATTTTGGCATTAGCTAAATATCGCCAAACCCAGCTAGCCGAAACGAAATTGCAACAGGGCGATCGCTCTGGTGCAGCAACAATGCTACAAACGGCTGCTAAAACTGCTCTGCAAATGGGAGATACTGGGGCGGCGACGGTGTTGCAAACTTCTGCCACTCAGCTACAATCTGGTGGAGATTTATCTGAAAGCGATCGCAAGAAAACCAGAATTGTCTCCAAAACAGTTTTGCAAGATACCCCTCCTCAATGAAAGTTAAATTGCTCTCGGCGTTAAATGACAATAATGTTGATATGGCTCAAACAAATAGCCAACGTCAACTAGCAATGACGATTTTTGCAATCGCTGGCGAGTTTGACCAAAATCTGCCCCTTAACCTCTGCCTGATTCTGGATAGAAGTGGTTCTATGCATGGACAACCGATTAAAACGGTGATTCAGGCAGTGGAAGGATTAATAGATCGGTTGAAAGTTGGCGATCGCATCTCAGTTGTGGCTTTTTCCGGTTCTGTGGAAGTCATTATCCCCAACCAAGTTATTGAAGACCCCGAAAGCATCAAATCTCAAATTAAAAGCAAACTTAGCGCTAGTGGCGGCACTGCGATCGCTGAGGGTTTGGAACTGGGAATTACAGAACTGATGAAGGGCACAAGAGGAGCTGTTTCCCAGGCGTTTCTGCTGACGGATGGGCATGGTGAAAGCAGTTTGCGGATTTGGAAGTGGGATATTGGGCGAGATGACAATAAGCGCTGTCTCAAACTGGCGCAAAAAGCTGCCAAACTGAACCTAACTATCAACACTTTCGGATTTGGTAATAGCTGGAATCAAGATTTGCTAGAAAAAATTGCCGATGTCGGTGGTGGTACTCTAGCTCATATTGAACATCCTGAACAAGCTGTGGAGCAATTTAGCCGACTATTTGGCCGGATTCAGTCAATTGGGCTAACAAATGCCTACTTGCTGTTATCTCTAGTGCCGAATGTCCGATTAGCAGAATTGAAACCCATTGCCCAAGTTGCCCCAGACACAATCGAGTTACCAGTGGAACGAGAAACTGATGGTAGCTTTGCTGTACGTTTGGGAGATTTGATGCAGGATGTAGAACGGGTAGTTTTGGCGAACATTTATTTGGGACAATTGCCAGAGGGGAAACAAGCGATCGGGCATCTGCAAATTCGTTATGATGACCCAATGGTTAACCAAGAAGACTTACTTTCGCCCCTGATGCCGATATATGCAGATGTAGTGCGGGCGTATCAACCAGCATCTAATCCCCAAGTTCAACAATCTATTTTAGCATTAGCGAAGTATCGCCAAACCCAGTTAGCCGAGGCGAAATTGCTACAAGGCGATCGCACTGGTGCAGCCACAATGCTACAAACAGCAGCTAAAACCGCTTTGCAAATCGGAGATAAAGGTGCGGCGACAGTATTGCAAACTTCCGCCACTCGCTTGCAAGCTGGAGAAGAACTTTCCGAAGCAGACCTCAAGAAAACTAGGATTGTATCAAAGACCGTTTTACAGGAATAGTAAAAATTCAGCGTTGCTGATTAACAGTATGAAAGTTTCGCGCCACAGTTTTGGTTTTTCTGCTGGGGCATAATGAACGAAGGTGAACAGCCAATCAAGATAACCTACGATTACTCAAAAGACCATAGACCGGACTTAAAACAATGATGGTCTATGACTTCGCTACATTTTTCTATTGGGTATAAATCCCGGTTGTTACCTTTATGACCTGGTTGACCCCCTCGCTTTTTGGTGTAGCAAATCCGATACTGACTTGTCACTCGAAAGAAGCTTTTGCGTCATGTGTCATATTTTATGACACACTGTGTGTCCCTCGCTGACCTTAATTTCCTCTGCTACCCCTACTTATTGAGCCGATATATTTGGCTAACTTTCTTAATTAGCAGTGGATTATTCAGATTTAGCTGGTGTGTGCGAAGTCTCGGCCCTAGCGTTTCTCCTGGTCACGGTTATACTGCCATCATTGCTGATTGTATTGGTCGGTTAAACCCATCAGGTATTATTTTATGCAGTCTTTTTATGGCACTTTTGTAAATAGCCAGCAAATTAGTGCAGATTAAATTAAGACTTCCTTTAGCTTTAGCTAGGATGTTTCAAGGTATTTTATTCTTTTTCTTTTAGCAGCAGATATATTAATTTACAACCGAGTAAGAGTGATATAAGTGGTGAGTAGGGGAGCAGAGGAGCAGGCTCCCTTGTCTCTTCTTCATGCCCAATGCCCAATGCCCAATAACTAAATATTTAAGGAGATTTAATGTGTCTAATTATAAATTAGCGCCGTTCCTAAAGATAATAACTATTGCATTGATTGCTGGTGTAAGTAGTGTGGGTATCAGTCTGCTTGCAGGCACAACTAAACTTGACCGTCTGTTGGGAATTCAAAAGCCAAAAGGTGAGAGTGCTAAAACGAGTTTAGGTAGGGCAATGAGTGCAGATACACAGTCTATTACCCCAGCTACAGACCAGATGAATGAAGTACCAAAGACTTTTCAGGGAACAATTGTTTATCAAGCAAAACTAAAAGCAAATGAGAAAGTCATCGCCTTAACTTTTGATGATGGCCCTGGCCCAAAAAATACGGCGCAGGTTTTAGAAATTTTGAAGAAAAATAATATTAAGGCAACATTCTTCATGGTTGGAGAAATGGTGAAATATTTTCCCCAGATTGCCAAGCAAGTGGCTGCTGATGGTCATGTAATTGGTAATCATACATGGCATCATTGGTATTTTCAAATGGATGGAGCGACTGCGGCTAGTGAAATTGATCGCACAGCAGATATTATTTACAAGACGACTGGAGAGAAAACTACTCTGTTTCGTCCCCCTGGAGGCTTTCTGAATAATGGACTAGCCCAATATGCCAGAAACGAGAAGTACGCTGTCATGATGTGGTCAGAACAGTCGGGAGACGCTGAACGTCGTTCGCCTCAAGTGCCAATGCTAGTCAAAAATGTGCTGAAATATGCAAAATCAGGTGCAATTGTACTGTTGCACGATGGGGGCGGTAATCGTTCCAAATCTGTCAAAGCTTTACCAGAAATGATCGCAGGTTTGAAGGCTCAAGGCTATCGATTTGTGACAATTCCCCAATTGCTGGAAATGCAAGCTCAAGAAGAAAGTGCAGTAACGGCAGTATCACCTGTAATCACAAATCATGAAAATCCAGACCATTAGCTTAATCATCAGTGACAAACTAAACTATTGGGCAACAATGCCATTGTTTCGACTGACAATGCTATTGCATCGGTCTGCATTAACGTTGCATCGACTGACAATGCTATTGCATCGGTCTGCATTAACGTTGCATCGACTGACAATGCTATTGTATCAGCTAGCAATGCTATTGCATCGATTGACAATGCCATTGTATCGGTCTGCATTAACATTGCAGCAATCTAAAATCGAGTTTCATACTGAACTTGGAATAGATTTTCATCCCCTAAATTAGTTGAGCCTCGCATCAAAATTTCATCATTGAGTCGATAAAGGACGTTATAACGGAAAGACTCATCGCTAGAAAGAGGACGTGATAAAGAAGCAGAGAAATTTCTATTAATATTAAACACACCTTCTGCTGATAAATTCAGAACTGAAGCTGTCTTTGTTTCATTACTAGTAGTAGGGGTAGGGAATATCCGAAATTCGCTGAAACCAACAGCTTGACCGATCGCAGTAATAGTTCCTTGTAAACCACCTAAAATGGTAGAACTAGCGAAGTTAGTCAGCCCTTGTCCTGCATCTGCTTGACCGAAAGAACCAAGAATCGAGCCACCTAGCAAAGCAACTATTTCTCCACGACTACGGCTAGGTTCACTTGTCAGTTCCAGATTGTCGCCTAGTTCACTAGCTGGCCCGTCCACTCTTGCTTGAACGCGAACGGTACGTAAAGTACCGAAGTTAGTCGCAGAAACATCGCTGATTTCAGCAGACAATGGTGATTCCAAAATTCGGCTGTTCGTTGCTGATGCTTCCGGTACAATCGCAGTAAGCCGGACATCCAAAGTAGGGTCAAGTCCTTGACTTGGGGTAAACCGCGCAGTTTGTTCGTAGCCTCGCGCCAAAGCAAACTCAGTAGAAAATAAGCTCAGTCGTCCTCCTGTCAAACGAATCAATCCTTCAGGAAGTGGCTTGGCTAATGTACCATTGATGGTCAAGTCGCCTTTTGCCTCAAAGTTCAGTATGGGCTGACTTAATGCGGCTCCTCCTGGTACAAAGCTTAGTAGGGGCTCAGTGGTAACATGAATATTCTTGTCTAAACTCAACTTTAAATCTGCAAACTGTACAGGTAAATTAGGTGGAGTTGCTGCACTAGTGCTAGTATCTCTTGTTGCAGTTACTGGGCTAGCGTTATTCTCTGGTGTTGTCAGTGCGCTAGCGCTACTTTGGGCTGTAGGTATAGCATTAGCGTTAACCTGTTCTCTATTTAGATTTATGACGTTAGTGTTAGCTTCTGTTGTAGCTGCTGATTTTGCTTTAGCAGTAGAGTTTCCAATAATTACCTGACCATCACTCAGCTTAATATCTCCACCAATTACAGGTTTTAGGGCTGTTCCGCGAATTACAACATCGCCGCCAACACCGCCTTCATACAGTCCTGCAAGCTTAAAGTTGAGTTTGTCTGCTATTGATATTGTCAAAGGATTCGCTGCGCTTGGCTGAGGATTGAGAATTGGCAGGATGCCTGATGCAGTTATTTGCCCTTCATTGTAAAGAGCTTGAATGTTCTTAACACTCACCGTACTACCATTAAATTGTGCTGTCCCTGTCACATTCGTTAGGGGTTTAGATAAAGCTTGAGCGCTAATAGTTGCATTGTTAACTGTGGCGTTTCCATTAATAGTTGGTTCGTTTAAAGTACCCTGAACATTTAAGTCTACTTTTCCTTGACCATCTACCCAAGTAACTTGATTATTAGTAAACAGATTTAATAGTGCCAATCCTTCATTGTTCACATCGGCGTTGATGCTGATTTGATTGCTATCTGGTTGCACCTCGGCAAATGGTAACGGCGCAGGTACGCTACCTGTAATCGTAATTGGTTGTGTTCCTGTTACTAGTAAGGTACTGTCGAAATTCAAACGAGCATTGTTGTAGTCAAAGTTCACCTGTCCGCTTTGTACAGGTTGCTGGTTGAGAGTCGCATTCGCCAGTGTCACATTCCCTTGCGCTCTGGGATCTTGTAAACTACCTCCTAATGTGGCATCAGCATTTACATTACCAGTGATATCTATGGGATATCTTTCGATAAAAGGTTGTAAAAGTGATAAAGGTAAGCTTGCTACATTCAACTTTCCAGATAGTTGCTCAGTTCCTAACTGTCCCAAAAATGCCACCAGTCCTTGATTGATTCCAATACTCAAGGGCGAAAGTGTGACTATTCCATCGGCAAAATTGCCTTGAACAACGACTTGATTAATGGAGTATTCCCCCCATTTCCAGTTAGCACCTTGGAAATTAAAGCCGACATTCAACCCAGATTTTAATGAGCCATTAGCTATAATTCCTCCACTCAAAGCACCCGTTAATTCTGCAAGGGTGGGCAAAGATAAGTCTCTTTTTGCCTCTACTTGCTGTTGTTGTGTTATCGATGTTGCAATTTTTGAAAAATATGCAAGCTGGGTGAGCAAATCTGCATTGGGCAAACTGATAGGCTTGGTATCAAGTACCTCTGCTCCAGCTAAGGTTGGAGGCTGCAACCCGCTACCAAAGTCTTGAAAGTCGAAGATATTAAATGCTTGTAAAATTCTCTCAATTCTGGCTTGGTCTAAGTTAGCTTGGAGTTGAAATTGCGGGTCATTCCCTGTTTTCACATTTCCACTTAAAGCGATGTTGCTATCTCCAATCCGCAATAGACCATTAGCCAAGCTAGCAGTGCCATCAGCATAATTAATGCTGCCGCGAAATTCATCTGCTGCAACTCTGGCAACACGAGGCCCTGCGATCGCAACGTCTCCCACAACTGCATAATTATTAAGATTGACAACTAAATTTCCTGATAATTGCCCCGCCAGAGGTTTCAATTGATTGTTAGGTAAAAAGCCCCCAATCAAAGCTATGGGAAACTGTTGAGCGTTGATGAGCAAGTTATCTCCCTCAGTTCTACCTGTAGTAACTGTCTCATCCCGCTTGACTAAAAATGAAGTTGGACGATAATCTGCACCCAGGTTAAGCGCAATCCTGTCTTGCTTCCCGGCTAATCGCAGACTTGCTCCTTGTCCTCCCTGAAAATTCACGTTTCCAGTTAAAAGTGGGTCAAAGGCTAAATTACTAACCTGGAAATTCCGCAGTCGGATGTTGCCATTAGCTTGCGGAACATCTGGAGTACCTGTAACTTTTCCATTAAAATCAAGTACCCCCGCTAACGCTACGTCTCCAGGAACTTGAAAACCAGTATTTTTTAAGTTGAAGTTCTGTGCCAGTACGTTTAAATCAAATCCCGCAATTTTAGGTGCGCCTGTTGGTGGAGACTGAATTGCGATCGCACCATTAGCACTCAATCCTGGGGTACTTGCGTTTTCAACTATAATCTGCTGTCCATTCCACTGAAATTGAGCGGTGAGCGGTTTTGCCAGCAGTGCTACCCCCTGGGAAAGGCGGATTTGCCCGGCAGCGCGAATATCTGCAAGCTGGAAAGATTTTGTTGTGCCTGCTAACTGAATATTGCTATTGAGCCGTCCTCGCAGTTGTGGTGAGAAACGGTTGAGTTGAATTTGAGAAGTTTTGACAACTCCTTGCCAGCGTTGTTGTGCAAGTTGACCTTGAGCCACAATTGTCCCACCTGCCACGTTCAACACCGCACCTGGTAAAAGGATATTCTCTCCCTGTTTAGCAACAACAACCCTTGCGTTAGTGGGATAGGTCGCTGTAGGCGCTTGCACCTGTGCTACTGCTTGCAGGTTGCTCAGAGTGCCGGAGATATTGGCATTTGCCGATACATTCCCAATGGTAATGCCAGGTGATGATTTGTATGCTTTTGCGATCGCATCTCCTGGTAAATTTTGGGCTTGGACATTCAACGCCACCCTACCTTGAGGTGCAAGCTGAAGTTGACCGCTAGCTATTACTTGCCCTCCCACCTCTGGATTTGCTTGAACGCGAGCAACATTGACGTTTAAGGGTTTATCCAGAGAACCAGAAACTTTAGCATTCGCAGATATACCACCAAGATTCAGCGGAGTTGAAATATTGTAACCTTGAGCGATCGCGTTTCCTGGTAAACCTTGAGCTTGAATACCTATATCTACTTGACCTTGGGGAGCTAGTTGAATTTGACCACTGGCTGTAATTTGCCCCCCTGTTGGCGGCGTTACCTGAACACTAGAAATATCAAGGTTCAACGGCTGTTTACCAAGTGAGCCAGAGACTTCTGCTTTTGCCGAGACATTTCCAACTGCGATCGGTAAATTAACATCATAGCCACGTGCTAATATATCCCCGGATACACCATCAACTTGAGCATTAAATATTACGTCTTTTTTGCCTCCTAAATTAGCTTCACCGCCTCCTGTAATTTGACCACCAGCTGCGGGGACTATTTTCAAATTGGAGACAGCAAGTTGAGATGCCGTTTGAGAAGCATTCAAGCGGAAATCAGTATTGAAAGTGTTGAAGAGAATGCGGTCAACTTGAATAGGTTTTGTGTTGCTTACCGTACCGCTAACGATTGGTTTTTGAAGTGCGCCTAACACCTTAATATTTGCTTGAACTTCGCCACTAGCTGGAACTGACGAATTTACATTCAATGTATCTAAGATATTTTTAGCACTAACTGGTTTTATCTGAGCAGAGACATTAAAACCAGTTTGAGTATTAATTGTTCCATTAGCTAGAATCGGAACTTTACCAAAGTTCGTATTCAAATTTTCTAAAGCAACTGTCTGACCTTGAAATGAAAATCTTCCATTAAAATTAGAAATTTGCTGAGGAATATTTTTAATTTTGGCAGTGATTTGATTAGCAGTAGCCGTGCCTGTAATTGCTATGTCTGACAGTTTGGGTGGAATCTGAACTGCTAAGTCAGTATTTAAATACCCTGCTTGCAAGGCAATTGGTAACTCAATTAATCGACTTATATCAGATGCTTGTAAATTTTGTGTTGAAAGGTTGAGGCTAGTTGTTTGAGCTTTTAGTTGGGTTTCCCCAGTGATTTTTACTCCGCCTCCCCTGTTGAGTTGACCATTGATGTCATAACCAATTCTTTGATTTTGATCGAAAAATCGGGCAACACCACCAACTTGATTTAATATTACTGAACCTTTCGGTCTAGTTGGTGCGGCGAACGGCATCAACTCCACATTTCCATCTTGAATCTGAAGTGTTTGCAATTCGGTTTGAATAGCACCTTTTCCTTCTCCAGCCTTAACTTGGGCTGTAACCCAACGGCCATCTCGATCCTGTTGGATGTAGACACTGGGTTGAACTAAGGTTACATTTAATACTAGTTTTCGATTTAGGAGAACTTGCAAGGGCGAAAACTGCACATCCAAAGCTTTTGCTACCACCTGGTCTACATCGGTGGTAGTTGCTGGTATGGATAAAGAGCTAAATCTCAAACTAGAGAGCGAAAAACGTTCAACTTTACCTACTTTTACTGGTCGCCCAAGTAATTGTTCGAGATTTTGCTGCACTAATGGCGCTAAATCCTTATATACATAGCTTCTAGCCCACCAAGCACCGACTGCAATTCCAACCAGCAAAATGACACCGAGAGCCAAACTGGTACGTCCTAAAAGGAGGAGCCATAAACGAGGATTAGATGGTTCCTGATTATTTTTTGAATTTGGAGAGCGCGTCATTATCGTTACTAGTACCAGTACTTTTTTCTGGAGTGAGCCGAGAGACAGGCTAGTACCGCAAGGCAGAATTAAAAATTAAAAATAGGCATTTCGTTGATTTGGAAAGGGTGGTTTATTTACACCGTGCTGTACTAGCCTCAGTTGTATCAGTAAGTTACAAACTATGGTTTCATAATATGAAGACTTTCGCAAGAACTTTGCGGCAAGCTACTTTTATTCTCCAGGAGAAGCTGCCCCAATGAGACGCTTTATAAATGTTTTATATTATTCCATAATCTTGCATAATTCCTGAATATATTTTGTGATAATTCCTCTATATACAACCCTGGATAGAAAATTAAAACTCTGTATAATCTAACTTAATATAGATGACAGAAAGTAATTTTAAATTTAAGAGTAATCTAGAGTTGAATGAAATTCCTGAAGCTAGATTTAGATTCTCCGTTCTTGAAGAAATCGGGAATTTGGGCAGCAATTTTACTCAATTAATACTAATTTTGTGTATAGTGATGAATTAGGCTGAATCTATTTAGAAAAATTATGGATTATAGCTTAATCATGGTGGTTTAAATAATTAGAAAAATTTAGCTTATTTTTATTTAAAAAAGACAACTTATGGTTGATTAATGCACCCAGATATAAAGGTAAAATGAGGCATCCATTTTTATTCATTAATGGGATGCGAATGTCTACGACAAACTACATGAACGCAGTTACAAAAACCCAGATAATTTTATCCACTAATTCATCAAGTAAAAATTGAGATTCCGGCGGTGCTACTACACATCAACACGCCGGAACTATATCAAGAAAAACTGCTTAGTATTAGACAGCAATAATTACTAACAAGATTATCGGCTTATCTAAAAATTTAGGAACCTGAGCTTTTAGATTACTCCATCGCCAACCCGATCATTGCTCGCTTGAATCATCAATCATTTCTGGTACTAAAGCTGGGTTACTCTTGCGTTCTTCTGGCGATTGCTCCCGAATAACATCGTCGATTCTCGCAGGGTGTTTGATTTTGTCCAGTAGTTCTGGACTTAGTTGCGACGGTTCACCTTCTGGATTCGATTTTTCAGCTTGACTAGGAACTGTTTCCTTATTCATCACTATTTCCTAAAACTTATACGCCAAGCTTAAGTCCTTCTGTGGTGAGGCACACACTATCTTGAGACTTATTTCACATAGTGGTAGGTAACAAGTTCTGTTGCTACCTGGGTTACCGATTCTCTAAAACTTCATGAGTTTAGAAGCGATCGCGTGCCTTGTGTACTAAAACAAAGTCAGTTACATTAAGTCCATAGGAAAGCAGTTGACAAATAATTTGTCGCTCTACATATACATGTACACTACATCGGGATGACTGGATTCGAACCAGCGGCCCCTTCGTCCCGAACGAAGTGCGCTACCAAGCTGCGCCACATCCCGCCATAAAAATGGCATTGTAAATTAAGAATATCACAACCCGTGCCAAATGACAGAATTACATCTATATATATGATCGCTTCACTCAAGGCTTTGCTTGCTACGATTAAATTTGTATAACTCTAGTGGTAAAAGCGGATTGTGACTGTAAAACCAGACTGGTTGCGGGTAAAAGCACCTGGGCGTGAGCGCATCGGTAACGTTAAAGACATTTTGCGGGATTTATCCCTCAATACAGTTTGTGAGGAAGCATCCTGTCCGAATATTGGCGAATGCTTCAATGCCGGTACTGCTACGTTTTTGATTATGGGCCCGGCTTGTACACGCGCTTGTCCCTACTGCGATATTGATTTTGAGAAAAAACCGAAACCACTAGATCCCACGGAACCTGCACGGCTAGCGGAAGCTGTTCGCCGCATGAACCTTAATCATGTAGTAATCACTTCTGTAAATCGAGATGACTTGTTTGATGGTGGTGCATCTCAGTTTGTTGCGTGTATTGATGCGGTTCACTCTGTTTCACCTAACACCACAATAGAGGTGCTAATTCCTGACTTGTGCGGTAATTGGAATGCTTTAGAGTTGATTCTACAAGCAGCGCCAGAGGTATTAAACCACAATACCGAAACTGTTCCACGCCTGTATCGCCGGGTGCGTCCCCAAGGAAACTACGATCGCACATTAGAATTATTACAGCGAACTCGCCAACTCTCTCCTAGCACATACACCAAATCCGGGATTATGGTTGGACTCGGTGAAACAGATGCCGAAATTCGTCAAGTCATGCAAGACTTACGAACCGTAGATTGCGACATTTTGACAATTGGGCAATATCTCCAACCCAGTCAAAAACATTTACAAGTAAATGAATTTATCAATCCAGAACAATTTGTTGCTTGGAAGACATTCGGCGAAGAAATCGGATTTTTACAAATTGTTTCTTCTGCATTGACAAGAAGTTCATATCATGCGGAACAAGTCAGGGAATTAATGGAACGTTATCCCCGGAGCTAATTTTAGATTTTAGATTTTAGATTGCTAAGAGAATAGGGTGATTGGGTGATGGGGAGAATGGTGATTAATGACTAATTCAAAATCTGTAGCAATTCTTGGTGCGGGTGCTTGGGGTGCATCTCTGGCAAATCTCGCCGCAGCGAATGGTCATCAGGTGCGCGTGTGGTCGCGTCAAGGTTCCCAAACTCTCCAAACAGTGTTAGAAGATGCCCAAATAATCCTATCCGCTATCTCAATGATTGGTGTGAGAGATGTTGCTTCCCAAATCCAGTCTTTCTCCCTTTCTCCAGAGACGATTTTTGTGACGGCGACCAAAGGCTTGGATCCCCAAACCACTTGCACGCCGTCGCAAATTTGGCAAACAGTATTCGCTAACCATGCAGTGGTTGTTTTGTCTGGGCCTAATTTATCTAAAGAAATTCAACTAGAGTTACCAGCAGCAACAGTGGTAGCCAGTAATATTCCCACAGCTGCGGAAGTAGTGCAGTTAGTATTTTCTTCTCATCGTTTCCGGGTATATACCAATCCCGACCCCTTGGGGGTGGAACTAGGGGGAACGCTAAAAAATGTGATTGCGATCGCAGCTGGTGTGTGCGATGGTTTACATCTAGGAACCAATGCCAAAGCTGCTTTAGTCACCCGTGGACTTACAGAAATGGTTCGCATCGGTAACGACTGGGGTGCAAAGACGGAAACATTTTATGGATTATCGGGTCTTGGAGACTTGTTAGCAACCTGCAATAGTCCCTTAAGCCGCAATTACCAAGTCGGCTACCAGCTAGCTGGTGGTAAGACACTTAAAGAAACTCTTGCAAATTTACAAGGAACAGCCGAAGGAGTGAACACTTGCCAGGTTTTGATGCAACGAGCCAAGCAACAAAACATTCCAGTTCCAATTACTGAGCAAGTTTATCGATTACTTCAAGGAGAAGTCACACCCCGACAAGCGCTTGATGAACTGATGCTGCGAGATATAAAGCCAGAGTACAACTACTAGAGCATACCCATGCTGTAGCAGGTATGAATTGCCCCTACAGCATGAGTATGGTTTTGCGTAAATCATATTCAAGTTGAAATTGACGGGTTAGCAAGACACGGAGAGAGTATTTAATAACTTTCCTACGTTTTCTATCTCCGTATCGATAGAATTTTTGCCGTTAATACTAATCACTTCCCCGATATCTATTAGTCCTACTTATACCTGAATAATCCTGAGAAAAAATTGCTAAATCGTCAGGATATTACTTTTGTAGCCATGTAAATGTGACTATGCCAATTATAAAGATGACATTCACTGAAGGATATTTATACTGTGTTACAAAAGTTACTATCACAACCCACTAAGGTTGAAATGTTAACTAAGTAGTTGAAATATTGAAAGCCTAGCTGCCGATTTAAATAGCTATTGGTTAAATCAAAAATTTAGCAGCCGATTAAGTCCAGTAATACTGTATCCAATAAAACCATTACAGTTAATTTCTAAAAAAATTGTAATGGAATCTTCAACTATGTTAGTTCATCGTTAATCGCGGGAACAATAGCAACAGTTGAATAGCTGACCGTAATCTAAGCTGACCGAAATCTATTGTTACCTGGAGCCATTGAGACGATCTTATGCCAGCAACATCTTTTTATGCAGATGCCCCCTACAACACCAAAAAGTCCCGCCAGGCTTTGGACTCGGATCTCACGGTTGATGAAAGCGAGTTATCGGTAGATGATTTGCAGGAGCTAGAGATCGCTTCTGTTGACAATGCTAACTTTGCTGCTAGCACTAACCGCCGGAGTACAGACCTGGTACGCCTATACCTCCAAGAAATTGGTCGGGTTCGCTTGTTGGGGCGCGATGAAGAGGTTTCAGAAGCTCAAAAAGTCCAGCGTTACTTGCGGATGCGGATAGTACTTGCTAACGCCGCAAAGCTTGGAGATGAAGTGATTATACCCTATCTAAGGTTAGTTGAAGTTCAAGAACGTCTAACCTCGGAACTAGGACATCGCCCATCTTTGGAAAGATGGGCTGCTACTGCTGATATAGTTTTATCCGATCTTAGGCCAACTTTGGCAAATGGCAAACGTCGCTGGGCAGAAATTGCTAAGTTGACAGTAGAAGAGTTGGAGCAAGTTCAGTCCCAAGGACTCCAAGCAAAAGAACACATGATTAAGGCGAATCTTCGCTTAGTTGTGTCTGTTGCTAAGAAATATCAAAATCGTGGTTTGGAATTGTTGGATTTAGTCCAAGAAGGCACACTAGGTTTGGAGCGGGCTGTAGAAAAATTTGACCCCACTAAGGGTTATCGCTTCAGTACTTATGCTTACTGGTGGATTCGTCAGGGAATTACACGGGCGATCGCAACTTCTAGTCGCACTATCCGCCTCCCTGTCCATATTACCGAAAAGTTAAATAAAATCAAAAAGGCTCAACGCAAAATTGCTCAAGAAAAAGGTCGCACCCCAACTCTAGAAGATTTAGCAACTGAGTTAGAGATGACACCGACCCAAGTTCGAGAAGTTTTGTTACGGGTTCCTCGCTCTGTTTCTTTGGAAACCAAAGTAGGCAAAGATAAAGACACTGAGTTAGGCGAATTACTAGAAACTGACTGTGTGACCCCAGAAGAAATGTTAATGCGAGAATCTTTACAAAGAGACTTGCATCATCTTCTCTCAGATTTAACTAGCCGGGAACGCGATGTAATTTTGATGCGGTTTGGTTTGGCAGATGGTCATCCTTATTCCTTAGCAGAAATTGGCCGCGCTCTCGACTTATCCCGCGAACGAGTTCGGCAAATAGAATCCAAGGCTTTGCAAAAGCTACGCCAACCTAAGCGTCGCAACCTGATCCGCGATTATTTGGAATCTCTTAGTTAATCAATGATCGAGAGTCATTTGTCATTAGTCATTTGTCATTAGAAAACTACACTTGACAAATGACTAGGGACAAAGGACTGATTTGATCTCAGATTGAAAGCCTTTTAGAGGCTTATAGCAAGTAATTTGCATTTAATTGTATAAGAGTTCCCCCAGAGCTTTGCTCAGATATCTTGAAGGTGGGGATAGGTTAAACAATTCAAAAAAAATTTAAAGTCAAGGGATGCAATCGTTACAAGTATCCTAACTATTAACTGTATGCAAATTAAATGCAATACAGTTTATTATTTGAATTTTGATCGAGATTTAATGAATTGTTCTTAAATATTTAGCATAAATTCTCAATAGGCAATGATTGTTGCAAATTGCTCCCAAGATTTGTTATATTCTCAACTAACAAGCTTTGTTGAGAAATATTAGTATGACTGTCTACACAACTACTTCACTCAAGGCAGAACTGAACGAACGAGGCTGGCGATTAACTCCCCAGCGCGAAACAATTTTACACATTTTTCAAGAACTTCCGCAAGGTGAACATTTAAGTGCGGAAGATCTTTATCATCGGCTAGAAACTGATGGTGAAGGGATCAGTCTGTCAACTATTTATCGGACTTTGAAGTTGATGGCGAGGATGGGAATTTTACGGGAATTAGAACTGGGTGAAGGACATAAGCATTATGAGATCAACCAGCCCTATCCTCATCATCACCATCACTTGATTTGTGTTAGATGCAACTCAACTATTGAGTTTAAAAATGATTCAATTTTAAAAATTGGCTCGAAAACCGCTCAAAAAGAAGGTTTTCACCTGCTTGATTGTCAAATGACAATCCATGCAGTGTGTCCCAAGTGCCAACGGGCGCTGATGCCGCTTTAGCACTTGGGTGGATAATCAGACGAAACTACTCAAATTAGCCAAATAAGGGGAATTTTGAGCAGTTCGTAATTTGCTGTTACTAGAGGCTAGCAACGAGTTGGGAACTGATACTAATAACACCAAAGCGGATGTTAAAAGCGTCCGCTCTTAAGATCCTTGAGGCTGATGCCGTAGAATTCTTGGGCTTGTTTAATCGCTTTTTTGGTGTCATCTGCCATTACACCGTTCAGCTTGCCTTTATAAAAACCCCGCTCCCGTAGTCGCGTTTGGATTTCCAGGGTATTAAATTCGCTTTTTTTAGCAGTATTAACTGAGCTATATAACTTAGCTCGTGTAGTTGGGCCAGCAACGCCACTTGCTGCTAAGAAATTAGCTGCCTGGAATCTTCGTACAGCATCGGCAGTGTAGGGGCCATAGTAGCCATTTGGCTCTCCCTCTAAATATCCTGCCTGGATCAATTGTTCTTGGATGATTCTAACTGACTCACCGCGATCGCCTACACGGAGTTTATCTCGATTGACAACCTTTTTAGGAGCCTCTTCTCCATCGCCAATGCCAATTCCTGGCAATTTACGCAATGTTGCGGGGCCAGCAATTCCATCAACGCTTAATTTGTAAGAATCTTGGAACCGCTTCACAGATTCTTCGGTAATTGGGCCAAATATTCCTGTGGCGTTCCCATAATAAAAGCCTGCGATTCTTAAGCGTTCTTGCAAGGCTCTGACATCTTCACCTTCATCACCCTTAGCAAGGTAGTTAGGATTACGGCGTTGGTTGGTGGCTGAACGAACCGAACTAGTAGTACTGGGCTTTTTAGCTTGTGTACTGACAACAGTGGCTTTTTTTGCTTGTGTTGTCGTAGTACTGGACTTTTTAGCTTGCCAGTTTTCTAACTTTTGCAGGGTGCTTGCTCCAACAATGCCGTCCACTGGTAAACCGACGGCTTTTTGGAAGCGCCGCACAGCCTCTTGTGTGGATACATCATATACTTGGGTAACAGAAGCTTGGTAAAAACCTGCTGTTTTCAACTTTTGTTGGAGATTTCTAACAGAGGGACCTTGATCGCCTTTTTCCAGTGCCATAACGCTGCTGACAGCGCCAATAATGGACAATGACAGAGCAAGGGGCAACATATACTTCCAAGCCCTACCAGAAAGCCTTTTCCAGTCTGGTGCAGCTGCTTTGTTAAACAAAGAACTGAGGGATACCAATTCACTGGGTGTGCTGTCTTCGTAGGCGAAAGCTAGGTGCAAATACGCAAGATTTTCCATATTTGTTTCCTACACCATTGATTTTTCTTCGATAACTGCTTCAGCTTGATGTACTAGGTTCCTCAAAGCTTCTAATGTTCCTATATTTACATCCTCCCACAAATTGCGCTTATGTGCTTCTAATAATTTTTCAGCAATATCACGCAGAGCATAAGGGTTCTTTTCCTGAATAAATTCTGACACAACTGGATCGAGCAAGTAAGCCTCTACTATGCCTTGATACATATAATCTTCTACACATTTAGCTGTAGCGTCGTAGGCGAATAAAAAATCTACTGTCGCCGCCATTTCAAAAGCACCTTTGTAACCGTGGCGCATAACTCCTGCAATCCACTTAGGATTAACTACACGAGAACGATACACCCGTGAAATTTCTTCTTTGAGTTGGCGGACTCGTGGTTGGGCAGGTATGGAATTATCACCAAAATATGTTTTGGGGTTTTTTCCCTGTAGAGAACGCACGGCTGCTGTTAAACCACCCTGAAATTGGTAATAATCATCAGAATCGAGTAGGTCGTGTTCGCGGTTATCTTGATTGTGCAGGACAACTTGCATCTGGGATAAGCGTTGCTTGAAGGCTTCGGTATTGGGGACTGGGGACTGGGGACTGGGGACTGAGGATTGGGGATTGGCAATTTTATCCTCCCCTGCTCCCCCTGCTCCCTGCTCCCCTACCAAATTTCCCGAAGAATAGGCGTAAGAACTCCAGTTAATGTAAGCACGGGCTAAATCTTCATCGTCTGTCCAGTTTTGCGATTCGATTAAACCTTGGAGTCCTGCGCCGTAAGCACCTGGGCGAGAACCAAAGATGCGATAGTGCGATCGCACCACGGCTTCTTCTAAAGTTAATCCTTGGCTTGTCCACAATTCAGTTTCTTGGCGAACTGCATCTGCAAGGGGATTTTGTTCTGGTGGTTCATCCAAATCTGCTACTGCTGATACTGCTTGATCGAATAAGTCAATTAAGTTGGGAAAAGCATCGCGGAAGAATCCTGAAATTCGCAAGGTGACATCTACACGGGGCCGTCCCAAAATCGCTAGGGGCAAAATTTCAAAATCTACTACTCGCCGCGCTGCACCATCCCATACAGGTTTGACTCCCAGCAAAGCTAACGCTTCGGCTATGTCATCACCGCCTGTTCTCATGGTGGCTGTTCCCCACAATGATAAGCCTAGTGTTCTGGGATACTCACCATTCTCTTGAGTGTAATATTCTACGAGGGTTTCGGCGGCTTTTCTGCCGATATCCCAAGCTGTCTCTGTGGGAATGGCGCGAATATCGACAGAATAAAAGTTTCTCCCTGTTGGTAGAACTTCTGGGCGGCCGCGCGTGGGTGCGCCAGATGGGGCACTGGGGACGTAACCGCCATCAAGCCCATGTAATAAATGGGTGATTTCTCGATCGGTTTGTTGTAAAGCTGGAAGCAGGCGATCGCGTATCCAGGTAGAGACGCGATGAATCGCGTCTCTACAAGATTCCTGAATTCTGAATTCTGAATCCTGATTTATTAGTTGTTCTACTAAAAGGGCGGCGTGTTCTTCTAGGACTTCAACTATATCGCCAATGGTGCGGCACTCTGTGCCATTGACTATTGAGTATTCACCGCTAGGCATTGACAAATCTGCTGTGAGGGGGTCGAAGTCTAAACCCCAATCTTGAGCTATGGCGCGGGTAATACCTGAAGAATGGCGATTGGGTATGCGAGCGATCGCTACTATTAAATCTCGCAGCTGCTTTCCTTGGGGACATTGCCCAAAAATGTGCAACCCGTCGCGGATTTGGGCTTCTTTCAATTCACAAAGATAACCACCGATGGAATTCAAAACTAGAGATTCAGACTTAAAAATTTCTGTTTCATTTTGGATTCCCAAATCTAGATGGAGATTTTCTTTGATCACCAGTTCGTGGATGCGATCGCGAATTACTGGCAAACGTGAAGGATCTAAACTATCCGCTTCATAATACTCATCAATTAAATTTTCTAACTGTTGCAAAGAACCGTAGAGTTCCGCACGAGTCATCGGCGGCGTTAAGTGATCTATAATCACCGCTTGAGCGCGACGTTTGGCTTGGGAACCTTCACCAGGATCGTTGACAATAAACGGGTACAGGTGGGGAAGTGAGCCGAAAGCCACTTCTGGATAACAATTATTAGATAAAGCCACGCTTTTACCAGGTAGCCATTCTAGATTTCCGTGTTTCCCTACATGAACTACAGCATCAGCACCAAAAGTTTCTCTAACCCAATAGTAGAAAGCTAAATAATCATGGGTTGGTTCTAAATCTGGCGCATGATAATTCAAACTGGGGTCATTATCATAACCTCTTGCTGGCTGAATTCCCACGAAGATGTTGCCGATTTGGATTCCGGGAACGGGGATAGAGGCAGGGGGGCAGGGAGCAGGGAGCAGGGGAGAAGAGCTTTCACCTTTGCCTCCCGCACTTTGCCCCATTTTCCACCTTTCAGTAATACCTTGCTGAACTGCTGGCGGTAATGAAGCGAAATATTCTTGATATTCTTCCCAAGAGACACTTTGGTGTACCGGAAGCCATTCTCTACCTTCCGCATCGTTGGTTACGCCATTTGTCAGCCGTTGAATCAACTCATCTCCTTGAGCAGGTGGATTTTCTACTTCATACCCAGCCTGATGTAAAGCTTGCAGGATTTCTACACAACTAGCTGGGGTATCGAGTCCCACACCATTAGCAAGCCGTCCATTGCGGTTGGGGTAATTTGCCAAAATTAGGGCAATTCGCCGTTCTTGGGGTGGTTTGGAACGTAGACGCGCCCAATTTGCTGCTAGTTGAGCAACGAACTCAATGCGATCGCTGACTGGTTCATAAATTACCACATCTGTCTCTAAATGGGGATTACGAGTTTGCACGGCTTTAAAAGACACAGCACGCGTAATAATCCGCCCATCTACTTCTGGTAGCGCCACATTCATCCCAATATCGCGGGGAGAAAGCCCTTGAAACTGTGACTCCCACTGCTCAATTGATCCGCCACTGAGGATTACCTGCAACACAGGCACATCTAATTTTTCCCACAGTTCGGTTTGGGGTGTTTCGCTTTCCAAGCGTGCTAGTGAAAAACTGGTAGTATTCAGCAGCACAGCTATTGATTCGGCTTCTTTGGGTTGGAAAAATTCACTCAACTCCGCTTGAACATCGGGTTCACGCAATGAGGAAACAAACACTGGCACTGGTTGTAAATTTTTCTGTACCAAGGCTTGGCATAAAGCATCAATTACCTTGGTGTTTCCAGCTAAATAATGAGCGCGGTAGAAGAGGATGCCGACTTTGGGCATGAGGCATGGGGCATGGGGCATTGGGCATTGGAAGCCTTGAGGTTCTGAGGTGGATTCATCCAGTTCCGAGGTGGATGAACGGAGTTCCGAGGTGGATTCATCCGGTTCAAAGGTGGATGAACGAAGTTCTAACTCTCTGCTGCCCCCCTGCTCCTTGGTCACTGAGCGTAGCCGTTCGCGCAGCGTCTCGTAGAGAAGTGCTGCCCCCCTGCTCCCCTGCCCCCCTGCTCCCCATTCATACAATCCCACGCGCGGAATCGGTCGGGGTGGCAGGGGATTGTATGCAGTTAACAGGCAAGTATCAGAGATAAATTGCAGAGCATTAACAAAATTTTCTACTCCGCCTTCACTAAAATACTGCCATACCTGGTTAGCAACACCTAAAGGCACGGTAGACTGAGAAATTAAGTCGGGATCAAAAGCGTCGTCCCCTGGCATTACAATGAGGGTTCTACCATTACGTTGCACAATTTCTTGCACTACTTCTAAGCCATAACCCCAATAAGAACGTCCTCCTAATAGGCGCAAAATAATTACCTGGGCAAGCTCCAAAACTTGCTCTCCATAAGTATCTATGCTCAACTGTTGCTGCAATTGCAACAGATTAGCGACTCTTAAGGCAGGAAATTGTGGAGGTAATTTCGTAACCGCAACTGCCAAAGTTTGAATGTCGGTATCAGCAGCCGTAATCAACACGAAAGGCGCTGGAGTTTGTTCTAGAAAAATTAAACCCTCTGATTGATTCCATCCACCCGATGTGCTACTTATACGATGCATAATGCTGTATTACCGTCTTAAACTATTGGTTATTACACAATCAAAACAAACTTTTTCCCTGCATTTAGCCCCCTCTTACCAGTAATGATTAAAAATGCTTAGTTCTCCTGATTTGAGCTTTTCTCGAACCTTGCCTATTGTTGTATTTAATCAGCTTGGGGAATTGTTGGAACAAATGGCTCAAACAGTGGGAAGTGCCACTCTGGTACTGACAGAAGCTGTTTTGGCGCGGATTTCCATACCTGTGGAGTGGCAAAGGCAAAGGTTTACGTTGGTGGTTTCTGGGCAGTTTAGTGCGCTTTTGTTAGGAAATTTTGAGGAAGGGCAGGGGAGCAGAGGGGCAGGGGAGCAGGGGGGCAGCACTTCTCTACGAGACGCTGCGCGAACGACTACGCTCAGTGACCAAGGAGCAGGGGGGCAGGAAATTCACTCTCTACTCAGCACTCAGAACTCAGCACTCAATGCTAGATTGACATTTAATTTAGAGGCGATCGCTTCTTTTCTGCATGAATTGAGAGACTTGTTTGAGTGCGATTCCTATACTCACCAAAATCTCGAACGCTTTTGCCAAATTATTGGGCCCAATGATGCTACCCTCCAAAGTAAGTTCTCGCTGTTGCTATTAGAATATCTCCTAACTCAGCCAAACCAAGAAATAATAGCACCTCCAAGCCCAACTGCGCCGGCAGTTTATATCTGTCAGCCAGTGGAAGATGCCTTAAAAAAACAGATTTCCCAAGAACGGTTGTTGAATCAGGTAACAACGCAGATCCGCAAAAGCTTGGATTTGCCTGTCATTATGGCAACGGCAATTACACAGGTGCGTGAGTTTCTAGAATTAGACCGATTAGTAATCTATAAATTTGAAGCTTCTAAAGTCAAGACTCAAGAATACCAGTCTTCTACAGATGAGGATAACGGGAAAGGCTCAACTTCTATCTCAGTAAATAATCAATCCTTACTAGAAGACTACCAACAGCATAGGGGTTACATTGTCTATGAAGCCCGTGCTACAGATGCGATTACCTGCGTGTTGAATTACACAGAAAAAAATTGCTTTATGCGAACCTCTCAATGTTGGGAGAAGTATCGCCAAGGCTTTACCTTAGCTGTGGATGATGTCGAAAAAACTTATGCTCTAGAAGAGTGTTTGTTGAATTTTTTAAGGGAAAGCCAAGTGCGGGCTAAGTTGGCAGCACCGATTATACTTGAGAACAAGCTGTGGGGGCTGCTGATTGCTCATCAGTGCAATGAACCACGCCAATGGATTGATAGCGAAAAAAACTTGCTGATTGCGATCGCCGAACAATTAGCGATCGCCATTTACCAAGCTGAGTTAATGCAAACCCTCACCCAAGAAAAACAAACTCTCGAACAACGAGTTATTGAACGCACAATCGGACTACGTGATGCTCTCCTCGCCGCCGAAGCTGCTAACCGCCTCAGAAGTGAATTTCTCGCTACTATCAGTCACGAATTACTCACGCCTTTAACTTATGTGATTGGGATGTCTTCTACCTTGTTACGCTGGCCTTTGGGTGAATTGAGTCAACGACAACGCGATTATCTGCAAACAATCCACGATAGTGGAGAACATTTATTAGAAATGATTAATGACATCCTCGATTTATCGCAAATCGAGGCTGGTAAGACAGCTTTAAATATTTCGGAATTTTCTTTGGTGAATGTTGCAGAAAAGGCTTTAGAGTCACTGCGAAACAAAGCAACAAGCGAACAAATCAATCTCAACCTTGATTTGCAAATCGATCCCAGTCGCGATCGCTTTACCGCCGATGCCGAACGAGTAGCACAAATTCTCTCGAATCTGTTAACTAATGCCATTAAATTCACTCCCGAAAGTGGTAACGTTACCTTGCGCCTTTGGGTGGAGGATGATACCGCTATTTTTCAAGTTGAAGATACCGGTATTGGTATACGCGAAGAACAGTTACCATTACTTTTTGAGAAATTTCAGCAACTCGATACACCCTATCGCCGCCGCTATGAAGGCACTGGACTTGGATTAGCTTTAACTAAACAACTTGTAGAACTCCATCGGGGTCGAATTGAAGTAGAATCAACCATCAGTATTGGCTCCATTTTTACTGTATGGATACCAACTCAGGCAATGAGAGTGCTGAGTTAGGAGTTAAGCAAGAGACGCGATGAATCGCCGTCTTTACAATAATCAGTCTTTTGTAGAGATGGCGATTCATCGCGTCTTTGTGATGATTTATTTCTTCAATTTGAGGCTAGGCTAAGGAGCATTTTTTCAAAAATTCTCAACACAGGTTCCTCTCCATTGTCTCTAGTGAAAATAGTATAATTTGGGTGAGAATTTATTTCAATTAACCAATATTGGTTATCTCGATCTAAGACTATATCTAAACCACCATAATCAATGTCTAATTCTTCAAAAATTGGTTTAGCAAAATTAGCAATCTCTGACAATATTTGTGGATCTTTGATATACTTTGCTTTCGCACCATCCCAGTGAAGAGGGCTGAGGTTGCCTGCAAATTTTGCATTAGTTATATCTTTTTCATAGAGCAGAACTAACTCTTTATTTAGAAAAACGGCTCTATACTCAGATTTTATGTGAATGAACTCTTGAGCGATCGCAACGTAATCATACTTTTTATTATTGATATTAAAAATCTCTTTTAAAGCAGTTTCAACTTCATCTGTATTCTGACATAAAAAAACGTTATGTCCACTTGAGCCAGAATTACGTTTAACAATTACAGGCGTTTCAAAAGTTTTTTTTATTTCTAATATAATATCTTCAAAACTTGGAAATTTTAAGTAAATCTTATATTGCAGGTCACAAAAAGGGGAAAGAAAACCTACTGTTCGAGGAAGTTTAACTTTGTTCTTTAAAATATGGTAAGTATATTCTTTGTCTTTAATAATTTGTGCTACTGCTTGATTTATTATCGGAGTACTATAATTACAAAAATAATGTTGTTTATTATTCAGTTTTATTTTTACTAAGTTTTCAGTCGGATGAATAATTTTATAACTGATATTTAAATTTTCACAAGCTTTAAGCAATAGGGAAAGGTTATCTAACATAAATAATTGAAGTTAAACGTCAAAATTACGAATTATTTTAGCTTGTGTTTGCCGTTTAAAAATCACCATTTCAGTACCGACAACTGGGTTACGCGCTATCAGCTTATCTTGGGAATCAATAATTTCTAAATGGGTAAAATCAAGTTCTTGAGAACGTTGTAATATCTCCGCAGCTAGTTTGTCCTGCTGAGATTCTTTGAGAGTGTACCAATCGTCACTAATTTTGACAGTCAAGTTACTCGTGCGGAAGTTGGCTTGAATTGACTTTATCAGACCAGAGGCAATGCGATCGCTAATTTCAGCTACCTGATTTTCAATAGCTGCAATCAAAGCTTGTTCTGGTGTTAATTCTATAGCTGGTGTCGGCGTTGGGGTTGGGGTGGGAGTTGGTTCCGGTTCCGGTTCTGGCACCGGCGTAATTTCCTCTGGTGGCTGTGGCGGCTGCGGTTCTGGTACAACTGACTCCGGTGGAGTAGTTATCGTTGGTGTCGGTGCAGGAACCTCTTCAACTGGGGGAACTGTTGCTATTTCAGTAGGTTTACCAGTAAAGACAGTTGCAGTTGTCCAAACGAGAATTACAGCAATTCCAGCCACAATTCCCGTCAAAGCTGTATCTGATAACTTTGTTGACAAATTTGATGGTAAAAACAAGCGGATTGTCCTTAACAGTCCGCCCCATCGCAACTGAAGCTGCTGGAAAAAGCCGGGTGTTTCCTCAGTACCCGGTGGGGGTGCTGTCTCCAGTTTCTCCACCGTTGTTTCTAAAACCCCAATCGTCCCTCTCAGAAGTTGGATAATTTTAGCCTTCCAAAATGGCTGAACTCTCTGGTAAGGTTTTTGGGGAGGTTGATTTACCTGCTCATCCGTCGGTTTTGACTGATTGTCTTGTGACATGGAACTTTCACCAAAAGCAGCGAATCAAAGACAAACAACGTACATTATTACTGGTGCTGCCTTCTTTTGCCTTAATGTATCACTTCATTGCTCATTGTTTCCGCTAAACGGACTATTTATCAAATTTGGTGAATTATGAACTTAAAACGCCGTCAATTTTTATTTTTAAGTAGCTTTAGCGCCATTGGTACAGGATTTTTAGCCTGGATGTTAGCTGATAAAAATCATCAAAGTGCTGATATTACCGATTCAACTACAGCTATAGCCGCCAACCCAGTCAAAAAAGACTTGTTATTACGTTTTGTATCTGTGGCTGATACGGGGACTGGGGCTAGAGGACAGTATGCTGTGGCTGGAGCAATGAATGCCTATCACAAACAAAATCCTTATGATTTAGTCGTTTTAGCTGGAGACAATATTTACAATAACGGTGAAATTGAAAAAATTAGTGCAGTTTTTGAGCGTCCTTATCAACCTTTGCTGAAACAAGGCGTGAAATTTCAGGCTTGTTTAGGTAATCACGATATTCGTACTGATAATGGCGATCCACAAGTCAAGTATATCGGTTTTAATATGAAGGGACGTTATTATACATTTAAACGTAATCAGGTACAATTTTTTGCTTTAGATACTAACAGTAATGCTGATTGGAAAAACCAGCTACCTTGGTTAGAAAAAGAATTAAGTATTAGTAATGCTCCTTGGAAAGTAGTGTTTGGACATCATCCGATTTATTCATCGGGTCAGTATGGGAGTAATGCAGATTTTATTAAAACTTTCACTCCTCTATTTCAAAAATACGGTGTTCAACTTTATATCAATGGTCACGAACACAATTATGAACGCACTCGTGCTATTGATGGGACAACTTATTTAATTTGTGGTGCAGGTGCTGGTAATCGTCCTGTAGGGCGTTCTGAGTGGACAAAGTATTCTACGAGTGACTTAAGCTTTGCCTCTTATGAAGTATATAAAGATAGAATAGAAATAAGTGCGATCGCTACTGATAATCGTGTTTTTGATAAAGGTATTATTCAATTAAAATCAGCTTAGTTATATGACTCAGCAAGAACTTCCTCCTGCACTCAAAAATATTGTAGAATCATCTCAAACACCAGATACTCTATTTGATGAACTGTTGGCAGCACTAGGCGATTTTTTACAATCTGATAGATGTTTTCTATGCCTACATAATCCACACAATAACCTTACTAAAGTTGCCTTTTGTTGGATTCGCACTCCAGATATACCTATCGTCTACAATGAAGACTGGGAAGCGCTGCCCACATCTTTAGCAGATGAAGATCCGATGTTTGCGGCTGCGTTACGTGCCAAACCTTCAATCTTTGTCGAAGATGTAGAAACTGCTGATTCTCAAATTTTAAATCGGGAATTTGAAAAGAAGAATTTTGGACATCGCGCCCTGATTCATGCCCATATCCGCGAGAATGGTCAACTTTGGGGAATTTTACAACCATGTATTTTTGGTCATCCCAGAATTTGGACTGAATATGAGCGAGGAGTGATTAATAATCTTGTCGAAAAAATCACGCCTTTAACAGTTTCTTATGTCAAGTCTGCTTTTGATTAGCTGTTTTTTTCAAAGATTTCTTAGCTATATTAGATTATTTCAGCATTTTTATATTTTGCAAGCTCCAAATTAAGTAACGGTGTGTGTGTAGCTCCTATACATAGTTTATTTAAGAAGAGATGGGGAGAATAATAATACTCCCTCATCTCTATCTTTCATTATGCCCCTCTATAACTTTTCAAAAATCTGCTCTTTAAGGCTTTTCAACAATCTGGTCTCTAAGACTATTGGCAAATCCCAGCACTTGGTTTTTCTCTGGTTGCTTGACCCCATTTTTATCAAGGGCTAGCGCTATATCATTAACAAAAGCATAAAATTCACCGTTAGTTAGACCTCTACCAATTCCACTATGAGAAAGCTTCATAGTCCGGCCAGTATATATACAAGGGCCACCTGCTGCTTGGCAGAATTGAGCTATCAGCAACTCACGCAGCCGTTGTTTTGAGTTAGTACTCAAGCCAATAAAGTATTTACCAATCAATGGGTCAGCAAATATGTTTTTTGCGGAATCGTCAATGACGGCGGCAATTGCGTTGTAGCCTCCTAATCTCTTATAAAGAGAACTTCCTGCTGAATTATGGGCTATGGTTACTCTCGCTGCTGATAGTTCAACTGGCGGTGTTGATGTGGAACGAGCCAAACTAGGGCTTAACTTGAAAATAGTCACAACCATGATTGTGATACAAACTAATGTCAACCAGAAAACCTTTGGGAATAGGTTTTTTATTTTCATCTTCAAAGCTCCTCTCTTAAATTTGATGCTAGATCGGTTTTGTTACTTCACACAAAAAAATTGGCTACAAAGATGTAACCTAGGAAATCTAAGCACATTTATGCTTGTAAAAATTAATATGGAATGTCATATAAGCTTTACAATACTGACTTTATTCCATAGTAAATTTCTGAAAAAATCTTTATTTTTTCGTCTACTTTATTACCATTGTGAATAATAATGCCTGAAACAATAAACACACATTTTTCTTAAATGTTGCACTCCAACAGTGCTTGTATTCAAAACGATTGCCTTGAAAATACATTTAATTGTTCAAAATTGTATCACTAATCTCACAAATACTTAACAGCTAGAATAAAACAACCTACTTTTCCCACTTTTCCTACTTTTTAAAATACATAGTTTATTGAAAAGTTTACTAAATAAATCAGCTAGATTTCAAATATGAAGTTAATACCATCACGAGCAGATGAAACAAAAATTAATAAACTGAGACTCAATATTGAAAAGCTAAAATATTTATGTGCAAAAGCTCTTGAGCCGATATTTTAAATCTGTAAATCATCAATACAATCACAGAGGAAGACAGACAAAACTTAATTCTTGGCTTCAGTCAAACTGATTGCAAAGGAAATTACGAAGAGTTTTGTACGGCAATTATCTATTTACCCAAAAACTAGTTTTTAATCTAATCAAGTGTGTGCATAGGTGTAGCCTGTCGTGGCGGCGGTTCTGCTGTTGGGGTATGTTCGCACAGGGTTAGTGAAGAACGAGTGTTTGTAGAAGAGGCACTTTTGGAAACAAACGCCGAATGCACATTATACTAAATAATATTAACTTAATTATCACTACGAAATTTTATGATTCTTGAGGCAGTGATGCTTCCTGTTAAACCTGGTCTAGAATCCGATTTTGAAGCTGCTTTCAAAAAAGCTTCTAAAATTATTTCCTCAATGGACGGATATTTATCCCATGAATTACATAAATGTATAGAAGTCCAAGGGAAATATTTATTATTTGTCAGATGGGAAACTTTAGAATCTCATACTGTCGGATTTAGAAATTCTCCTGAGTTTCAAGAGTAGAAAAAACTTCTGCATCATTTTTATGAGCCATTTTCTACTGTTGAACACTTTGAAGAGATTGAAATATGAAAAACAAGATCCCCGACTTATTTGAAAAGTTGGGAATCTATGACTTTGTTTTCAGACTTTTTGCAACTGTGCTACTCTTGGGTCAACAATTTTTTGTCCCAAGCTGGCAAATTTAATTGCTACAGACATTTTATTACCTGTTCCAAAAACATGAGTAATTTCACCAAGACCAAAAGTTTTGTGTAATACTCGATTGCCTACTTGCCAATTCTGTGATGTGTCTTGTTTACCATTAGAACTAGAGGCACTTTTGGTATAACTTTGACGACTTGCGCGTTTCGTAGCTAATAACTCTTCTGGCAATTCGTCGAGGAATTGCGATCGCATCGCAGGTTCACGAGAACCATACAAACGGCGTTCCCGCGCGTGTGATAAATACAACCTTTCTTGGGCGCGAGTAATCCCCACATAACACAAGCGGCGTTCCTCTTCCAAAGATGCCGGATCGCTTAGGGAACGGTAGCCGGGAAATAGCCCCTGTTCTAATCCCACCAAAAACACTACGGGAAATTCCAAACCTTTGGAAGCGTGTAAAGTCATCAAAGAAACGGCTGTCTGTCCTTCTTTTAAGTTATCCAAATCGGAACTGAGGGCAGCACTACTTAAAAAATCTCGCAGGGAAATCTCTTCGTTTTCTTCTTGAAATTGCAGCGCAGCGTTATAAAGTTCCTGGACGTTTTGTACCCGATCTGTGGCTTCATCTGTGCCTTGATTCATCAAGTCTTGAACGTAACCAGAATCTTCTAATATTCCTTGCAAAACCTCAGTTACCGGAAGCGTGGCAATTTGCCCTTGCCAACGGCTAATCATTGCGGCAAAGTTATTTACAGCTTTTGTCGCCCGTCCAGCTAATGTATTAACTGATGTTTCGTCGCTGAGTATTTCCCACAAAGTTGTGCCTAGTTGCTGGGAGGCATTCATCAAAGCATCAATAGTAGTTTTGCCAACTCCCCGGCGGGGAGTATTGATGACTCGTAATAAACTTACTGTATCAGATGGGTTAGCGATCGCTCTTAAATACGCAATCACATCTTTAATTTCTTTGCGATCATAAAATCTCATTCCCCCCACAACTGTGTAAGGAATTTGATATTTTACCAACAATTCTTCAAAGGGACGAGATTGAGCGTTTGTCCGATAAAGTATGGCAAAACTACCCCAGTCTAACTCTGGATTTTGGTTTTTTAAAGTGTTAATTTGATCGATCACAAATGCCGCTTCTGCAAGTTCTTCATCGGCCTTGTGACAAGTAATCTGTTCACCCGCCCCCCGCGTCGGTTTCAGAATTTTATCAATCCGTTGGGTGTTATTTTCAATCAGTTCATTAGCCGCTTGCAGAATGTTTTCACAAGAACGATAGTTTTCTTCCAGCTTAACCATCGTCCGGGTGTCATCATCTACCAAACCATCACCAAAGTCTTCCTGAAATCCTAGCAAGATGGTGAAATCTGCCATCCGAAAGCTGTAAATTGATTGATCTGCATCGCCGACAACGAAAACTGAGCGATTTTCCCATTGCCATTCGGTCTTTTTGGTTTCGCCATTAGTCACTAATAAATTAATCAGTTGATACTGAGTGCGGTTAGTATCCTGATATTCATCTACAAGGATATGACGAAATTTGCGATGCCAGTAACCCAATACCTGCTCGTTTTGTTGAAATAATCTAGTAGGTACAAGAATAAGATCGTCAAAGTCAAGAGCGTTGTTTTGTGCTAGCTTATCTTGATATAAATTGTAAACTTGGGCAATTACCCGTCCGCGATAATTTGGTTGGTCTTGCTCAAATTCTTGGGGCGATAAACCTTGGTTTTTAGCGTTACTAATAGCGTAACGAACAGAGCGAGCGTCAAACTTCTTATCGTCTAAATTTAGCTCTTTATTAACGAGTTCTTTAATCAGAGTCATCACATCTGATTCATCAAAAATAGAAAAATTACGATTCCACTTGCGTCCTTTTTCGTCTACGTATTTTTCAATATCAAAGCGGAGTATACGAGAAAATAGACTGTGGAAAGTGCCACACCATAAGTCTTTAATAGTGCTTTTGTAAACTTGCGATCGCAGCTGCGTTTGTTGGTATTCTGTCAACAAATCCAATCGCTGACCGTGTTGTTTCATTGCCAGTTGTTCAGCAAACAGCCGTTGAATCCGTTCTTTCATTTCCCGTGCGGCTTTATTGGTAAAAGTAACCGCCAGAATATTCTCTGGATCGACACGGTGTTTCAGAATCAGATTGGCAATACGATAAGTCAGCGCTCGTGTTTTACCGGAACCTGCGCCAGCTACAACTAGCAACGGGCCGCAGTAGTGTTCGACAGCTTGACGTTGACTAGGGTTAAGGTGACTGAGAAAGTCGATGGTTGTTGTCATGGATGTGAAAAAGCGATTGCCTGGTGTCACATCAATAGAGAGTCGCTATTGCCCAGGTTACAATATCCTAACGAAACTTGGTCAATAAAGATTGTGTGGCAATCTTCTTAACCAGAATGGTACTGTATCATGATTTATGTAGAAGCAAGAAAAAGCTATGCTGTCAGTCAAAGGCACATTCCAAAACGGTGTAGTTTATCCTAACGAACCAATTGGAGGGCATGAAGGGCAGTCAGTGATAATTGTGTTTGTCGAAGAAAACCGCACACCTGAGCCAGCAACGCCAGAAGACTCAGATTGGGATAAACTGAGGCAGTTGATTAAAAACTGTGCAGTTGATACAGATATTAGCGATTTGGCACAGCAGCATGACCATTATCTCTATGGAATGCCAAAGCGAGAATCATAACCTTGACTTTTGAGCAAGCAGGATTTACAAAACTGTTGTAAATCAAAAAATACTGGGATTTAAGCAAGGTTTGTGTAAGAGCAATTCATGAATTGCCCCTACAATACGTTAATTTTTTCTACGCTAAATACGTTGATTGCGAGTTCTCCCTACACTTTCTGTCGTAAGATCAGCGACGGGGAATCCAACATCAAAAAATGTTGGGCAAGCTCTCACTTTTTCTGTTCTCAGCGCTGTTTAACACCTAATCAATAAGTATTGTCACGAATAGGACAATTCACTCCTTGAGTACCCAATTGACATGGGGTAGCGATACACAATACATCACGATTCAACCGTTAAGTTTTTAAAGATGAAAAATTTCTTTAATTTCAGGTTTAACCAATACAAGGATAGGTGGATATGGATCTGAGCTTAATTGTATCCAACATTTTGAATCCGCCAATCTTGTTTTTCTTTTTAGGCATGACTGCGGTTTTTGTCAAGTCCGATCTAGAAATTCCCCCACCAGTGCCTAAACTCCTTTCGTTGTATCTGCTGTTTGCCATTGGTTTTAAAGGAGGGGTAGAACTAATCAAAAGCGGACTTAATCAAGAAGTGATTCTAACACTCGCAGCAGCAATGATGATGGCTTGTGTTGTTCCAATTTACACCTTTTTTATTCTGAAGTGGAAATTGGATACTTACGATGCGGCTGCGATCGCAGCAACCTATGGTTCTATCAGTGCCGTCACTTTCATCACTGCTGGCGCTTTTCTTAGTGAGCTTGGTATTCAGTATGATGGTTACATGGTAGCAGCTCTGGCCCTGATGGAATCTCCGGCGATCATTGTTGGTCTGATCTTGGTGAGTATATTCACCGCCGATGAAAAGCGAGAATTTGCTTGGTCAGAAGTTTTGCAAGAAGCATTTCTTAATAGTTCAGTTTTTCTCCTAGTTGGTAGCCTCTTAATCGGTGTCTTGACAGGAGAACGTGGTTGGCACGTATTAGAACCCTTTGCTCAAGGGTTGTTTTATGGCATTCTCACCTTCTTTTTACTGGATATGGGACTGGTGGCTGCCAGAAGAATTAAAGACTTGCAAAAAACCGGAGTTTTCCTGATTTTATTTGCCATACTAATTCCTATACTCAATGCAGGCATTGGGTTAGCGATCGCCAAATTCATCGGTATGCCTCCGGGAAATTCGCTGTTATTCGCTGTATTGTGTGCCAGTGCTTCTTACATTGCTGTCCCGGCGGCGATGCGGATGACTGTTCCCGAAGCAAATCCCAGCCTATATGTTTCTACCGCTCTAGCAGTCACATTTCCGTTCAATATTATTGTGGGAATTCCGCTATATCTCTACGGAATTAACCTATTTTGGAGGTAATAATATGCACGTAGTTAAAAAGATAGAAATTATTGCCAACTCCTTTGAGCTTGCCAAAATTTTAGAGAGTTTAGACAAGTCGGGTGTACATAGCCATGCCGTAATCCGCAATGTTGTTGGTAAAGGATTACGAGGAACGACAGAAGATTTAGACATGACCATGCTTGATAATGTTTACATCCTCGCATTTTGTATGCCAGAAGAACTCAAGCGTGTTGTCGAAAATATCAGACCAGTCCTCAATAAGTTCGGAGGTACTTGCTACGTTTCCGATGTGATGGAAATTCGCTCTGTCAGATGTATCGCGTCTTTGTAAGAGAGTTATAAATTCAATGAAGCATTTCATGGAACGTCGTGACTTTTTGAAGTTGGGAATGACCGGGGCCTTTGGGATGATCCTATCTGCCAGCGATTTGCTCTGGCGGGTAGAACAGGCCAAAGCTGCCGACATCCCCTCAACTTCTGCTGAATCTCTCAGTCCCGATGCAGCTTTACAAAAGCTGATAGAGGGAAATCAGCGATTTGTCGATCATCATCCCCAATACCCCGATCAATCTGAACTGCGGCTGCACGAAGTTGCTCAAGCTCAACATCCATTTGCAACTATTCTTAGTTGTGCGGATTCACGAGTGCCGGCAGAAATTGTTTTCGATCAGGGCATCGGGGATATCTTTGATGTTCGGATTGCCGGCAATATTGCCACACATGAAGCGATCGGCAGTATTGAATATGCCGTTGTTTTATTAGGTTCTCCACTGTTGATGGTGATGGGCCATGAACGTTGTGGGGCTGTAACAGCAGCTGTACAAAAGGAATCGTTACCCGGTGATATTAGTACTTTTGTGAAGGCAATTAAGCCGGCCCTGAAAAAGGTCAAGGATCAGCCAGGTGACGCGGTTGAAAATGCTGTGGTGGCAAATGTGCAATATCAAATTGAACGGTTGCAAAAATCAAAGCTTTTAAGTGAGCAGGTGCAGTCAGGTAAACTGAAAATCGTGGGCGGTCGTTACGACTTGGATACAGGGAGAGTAACTATTATTACCTAGTTCGGGAGATGAGGAGCAGGGGCAGGGAGCAGGGGAAGCAGGGGGAGAAAGAAGAACCAATGCCCAATGCCCAATTCCCAATTTCAATCCTGCACAGTCATTGGTAGACGAATAGTGAAAGTAGAGCCAAGTCCTGGCTGACTTTTAACAATAATCTCACCACCCATCATCTGACAAAAGTGGCGGCTAATTGCCAAGCCCAGCCCTGTACCTCCATACTTTTTCGTAGTCGAAGTATCTCCTTGGGTAAAAGGTTGAAATAACTGCTGCTGTTGACGGTTAGACATACCTATACCTGTGTCGGTAACGGTAAAAGTAATCATACCCAAAGGAGCATCCAGTCGTAATTCCTCCTTTTCTCTCTTGACTGTCAGCGTCACCTTGCCATTTGTAGTGAACTTACTGGCGTTGCTTAGTAAATTTAACAACACCTGCCGCATCCTAGTTTGATCGGCGTACATGGTGCCAAGTTGCTCATCAAAATGTACTTCTAAAACATTGGCATTTTTTTCTATAGCTGGTTTGACTGTGAGGACGACGTTATTAATTAGCGTCGCAATCTCAAATGTTTCTGGATAGAGAGTCATTTTCCCCGCTTCAATTTTTGACAAGTCGAGGATTTCGTTAATCAAGTGCAGTAGGTGTTTACCAGCAGAGTTAATTGTTTCTAAGTCGGTGATAAAGTCTGCCGATAAACCAAGATCGGTAGCGTCGTCTTCTAGAAGTTGGCTCAAGCCAATGACAGCATTTAATGGTGTGCGTAATTCGTGGCTGACATTGGCTAAAAATACGCTTTTTGCCTTGCTAGCAGCTTCGGCTAACTCTTTAGCTTGTTGTAGTTCTTTGGTTCGCTCAGAGACTCGCTCAATCAGACGATTTAGAGATTTGGCAAGTAGGCCAATTTCATCTTCAGTGGTGACAGGCGCTCGCAAATCAAAATTATGTTTCCTCGCTACTTGTTCAGCTACTTGGGTAACGGTGATCACTGGTTCAGCGATCGCTCGACTGGTACGCCAAGCTACAATGGCTGCGATCGCCACCGAAACGAGCATACTGATAATTACGATAAATCGCTCAACTATTTTTGCCTGCTCAACGGCTTTTTGCCTTTCTTGCTCTTGATCCTCAGCAGTTTGCAGGATATTAGCCAAGCTTTCAGAAAGCTGATCTAGGCGCATGGCTGTTTCACCACGCATTATTGTCAATAACTGCGATCGGGCAGTAGAAATTTGCTGAGGCTGCGCTGGTTGGGAGTCAATTTTTTGTAAGACGACCTCGATTTGCTCAACGTAAGCTTTTAAATTATTCTTGTAATCTAGCAATAGCGTCTGTAAAGTCGAACTTGTTGCCGCTAATCTTTTAGGCTTACTGTCAATAAATCCAGAAATTTTTGACTCTAATTGCTTGGCTTTTTCAACATTCTTCAAAAAATCAGCTTTTTTGGTTTGTAGTTGCTGTGAATTTTCTAATACAGCAACTAGATTAGAGCTATGTAATTGCGCCCCTACTACTGCATCTCTATAATTACTCAGTAGTTGTCCTTGTTCATAAGCTTGATTGAATTGTCTTACTTCCCTGCCCCGGTAGTAGTTGGCAATCACTAACCCAGTTAGCGCTCCAAAAAAGCCAATTCCGATAGCTACAAAGTACCCATAGCCAATTTTTTGATGGATGCGCCAAGAACTCGCTTTGAGTTTCCCTCGTGAGGGAAATTCTATGGTCGGTAGTTCGTCTGTCGATGGCTCTTCGGCTGACACTTTTTTGCTTTCTGAACTGCTATCGATAAGGGTTGGCTTTTGAGTTGGCATTTCTCAAACCTCCTTGCCTTCCCGCAAAAATTACCAAATCAGTTTAGCTTGTACAAACAGTTTAATTGGTTATTAACATTTACATTATCTTCTTTTATAGCAATAGCAAATCATTGCTTAGTAGATAATTCGCATAACCTCATATCCTATGAGTTACTTTGATAGCAATGTTGCTAAGTACACTTACTGAGGACTAACCGAATTCACTTTTTTCAAAAGTAACAAATAATTTCCCGAATTAAAGACCTGTCTGAAACTGTCTTCTCCTTACCACAATACTTTCCTCAATATACAGCTGAGCTGATAGCAATTAGTTCTTGCCATCAGGTAAGCCACTAGTCTACCTTACTGCTTCCTTATAAAATTAATACAATCAGGAAAAAAACAAAAGGTTTGATTATGGGGCATGGGGCATTAGGTTATTTCTGCCTCATCCCCAATTACCAGCACGCCTATCATAAAATAGGTTGAAAGTCTAGTCGATGTGAATACACAAAAACTTTTATTACGTATTAATATCAATACGAATGCATTAATTGACGAACCCGGCTTAAGATAGCTTTAATATTGGCTAAAATCGGCTTTTAGGCTTATATAAATGAGAGGTGGGCTGATTTTGCCTGATTTGTACTTAGATTTAGTACGATTATGAACAAATGACACGGAATGGGATAATCACAACCAGAGGATTCCAGTTGATTTAGAAAAGAACTCAGGAGGACGATTATAATACATCCTGCTCCCTTCTAAATTCTATCCTCCTACTGACTGTCTACCTTGTAGTTGATGCAGTAGATATTACGGGGCAATTATAGTTAAAGGGCACTAAAACCCTTTTGTGTCCTTTAACCAATTGTACTGATGCACTTGTGCATTACCTAACCAACAACCTTTTGGTTGCAATTATCCAGATTAGAAAAACTCAACTGTCAAATTAATGGGAGTGAAAATGCCAGAACAAGATTTTACTGAAACCGCATCTAAAGAGACTACAGTGGCAGAGATCAACACCCAAACGGGAACCATCACAAAAGTCCAGCCTCCCGCACAGTCTCAAGATGAATGGCTAAAATACGGGGAGCAAGTTTCTACATTTTTAGCAACATTGCCAGAATATGTGGGAGGCTTCTTTAATGAATATAAGCAACCTCTGGTAACAGTTGGTTTAATTGTGGGATCAATTGTTGGTGTCAAAGTACTCTTGGCAATATTAGATGCTTTGAATGATATCCCTTTAGTAGCGCCTACTTTTGAGTTGATAGGGATTGGTTACTCTGCCTGGTTTGTTTACCGCTATTTACTCAAAGCCTCAACTAGGAAAGAGTTAACTAGTGAAATCACCACTCTGAAATCACAAGTGGTTGGTAAAATTCCAGAAGCTTGATATCTAAATATCGCTTATCCTGCAAAGAGTTTACGCAAATACTCTAATTCAAAATCACCCTCTGTGTCTGATCTAAGGAAGCCTTAGATCAGACTTTTCTCAAAATCAAAAATTTTTGAATTTCTAATTGTGAATTTGCTGCAATAGGTTGGCCAAGAAGCAGAGGAATAAAGGATCGTTAAGAATCTTTCTCCTCTGCTTCTTTGTTGAACACTTTCTCTAACAAACTCACCGAGACGAGCCTCCTGGAGACAATTTAACCTTGGGAGTGCGCGAAGTTTCTGGAGATGCACTGGGCAATCGTACTATACTCGGAGATGAAATTGCCTCCAACTTGCCCCGTTTTACTAAAGCTTGATGAATCATCGCCGCCACTTCAGCCCGACTAGCTATTTTGTTGGGAGCAAGAATTTGTGGGTTTGGATAGTTAACTACCAGACCATTGGTTGTAGCAGCAGCTATTTTGCTAATAGCATAAGGTGGAATATCTTTAGCATCTTTATATACACTTAAAATCTGATTTGGCGAAGTGGATGCTTTCAAATTCAATCCACTAACAAGGGCAACCAAAACTTGCACTCGTGAAATATTTTGTTGTGGTTTGAAGGTTTTTTTCGGGTAGCCTTTGAGAAATCCGGCACTGATGGCTTGGTCAATTGCTGGAGTTGCCCAGAATTTTGTTGGTACATCTTCAAATGCGATCGCAGTCTTAGACAGTTCTTGGTCAAAGGCTTTTTGAACAATCGCAGCAAATTCGGCGCGGTTTACAGGCTGATTTGGTCTAAAAGAATAATCAGGAAACCCTTTGAGAATACTACGAGAAGAAAGAACATCTATAAAACGCCGACCCCAGAAGTTATTGGGCACATCGTTAAATGCAATTGGCGGCGGAATAATAGATTTTTGCTTTGCTGGAGTTATTAAAGGCAGCGCTGATGATTTAATTGATGAATCAAGTACTGCTGAAGAGGGTAAAGGTGTTTGTAGTTGTGGGGGTTGAGTTGGGATTACCTGAGCAGATGGTAACACTGCACGGGAAGGAGCGGCGCTGTTAGTTACCAATGAGGGTGTTTTGGGTTCAACAACAGCCTCCGGTGGAGGATAGGGTAAAACTGTCTTAGGGACTACATTTGGTTCTACCTTGGGATTAAGCGAGGGCAATACTTGATTTGGTTGAACACTAGGCAAAGGAGTGGAAGAAGCCGACAGCAACCCGTTGAAGTTCCAGCTAGAATCCCTGCGGGACAATGACCAAAAAAGAATTGCTCCGATAGTGGTGAAGGCAACCAAAATGGCTATAAATTCATCAAAGCCAAGGGCAGTTTTTGGGGATGACTCCGGTTCGGAAGGAGGTCTATTTGTCATCGTGATTACCCTGGTAGCAGTAAAATTTGTGTCTAAACAAATTAAGCCACAGATGACTCTTTTACACCAGCCCTTTTTAATTCGTGATTCGTAGTAAAATATCAGGCTTCTGGTTCAATGCCGAGCGATGTCTAGCGACAAGCCACTTCGTGTCTACGCAATTGAGCAGTTAGGCGATCGGCTCTTTGACGTTCCTGTTCTGCTCTTTGAGATTCCTGTTCGGCTCTTTCATCGCCATTCAACAACAAATTACCTTGTAAATCCCACCAACGCAGCCAGGGTAATTCCACATTCTGATAAACTCCCTGCCATAAGCCTAATTCAACACCCAAAGGAACGATGGGATAATGTCCTCGTTCATTTGCTGATAAAATCTGATACTGTCCTTCAATCAGATGATAAACTTCTAGGTTGGCTTTACTCGCTTCATAAATGCCGTAGAAGGGAGGACGAATGACTTGCTCATAAATCCAAAATTTACCCTTCAAAGGAGTTTTATCCCGTTCTTCACTACCGTCCCCAGAGACAAATTCTAAAACAATCAACGGGGCAATAAACTCTCGCCACAACACATAACAACGTCGCGTTTGCCCATTGAGCAAAAATGGTACATTCGGTACATAAAACCAATCTGGTGCTTCTGCGCCTTTTTCCGGGGGATCGGTTAAGCGCCAGTAAATGCTTAAGTCTTGCCCTATACAGTATTCACCTTCAGGATTTAATTGTTTAAGGATAGGTGTAATAGAGTCAGTTAGTAGGATGCTTTGGGGGTGCTCTTGCCAATTTTTCACGCCAGTTCGCACAACGGGGGGAACCCCCGCAAGCGACTGGCTTACAAACGTACCATCGGACTCAGGAAGTTGAGTATGATCCGCGAAGGGGAAAGGGGTGAGGGCAGTGGATGGATTGGTTGCAGAGGTCATAATGCTACCTTTGCACTTTTTGTAAAGGTTGTTTTTAGTTTAGCTTGCGTAGGCGTAGCCCGTCGTAGACATCGCTCTCTAAATATTCACCACCAAGATTTTGAAGAAGGAGGAGGCAGTTTTTCTCTAAATTGCTTTCATTAATAAATCGCACGCCAATTACTTCTAGTCACCTGAGAACAATTTTCACCCTGCTATACTACTAGTCTTATTAAATACCTAAACCAAAACCGGATTTTGAGGGTGGCAGAATGTAAGATATTAACTTATTGTTTACCCAATCTTTGTAAAAATCAGGGTGTCTAGTGTCAGAAGAATTTAGTTGCCAAATCTCACCGCCATTTTTGTCTCTTGGTAGCGATCGCGATCTGGATTTAGATTCAACCCTCCAAGAACTTTCAATGTACAACTTCCCAGTAGAAATCAATCACACTGGTATGGAAGTGGCTAATTTTTTAGAAAAATACCCCCTGCTACCAGGAGTAATTTTGGTAGAACAGGGAAGGTTCTTTGGGATGATTTCGCGGCGGCGGCTGCTGGAATTTTTGATTCGTCCTTATGGACAAGAGTTGTTGGTTCAGCAACCATTAGCCGTTCTCTACAGCTATGCGCGGATACCGATGTTGCTGCTTGCTGATACAACGTCGATTTTAACAGCGATGCAACTTAGCTTAAAGCGATCGCCAGAATTATTAGCAGAACCAATTGTAGTACAAACAGAATCTGGTGCTTATAGATTGTTAGATGTCCAAGAATTGAATATTATTTCTTGGCAAATTCGAGGAATCGACAATCTGGTGCGCTATGAGCGCAGCCAAGCTCAAATGATTCAAAATGATAAAATGGCAAATCTGGGACGTTTGGTAGACGGCGTAGCGCACGAAATTTTAGACCCAGTGGGTTTTATTTGGGGAAATATAACTTATGTTTCCACCTACAGCCAAGATTTACTCAAGCTAATAGCTGCTTACGATCAAGAGTTACCATCAGTTTCTCAGGCAATTAATCTTCTTAAAGAAGATATTGAATTTGATTTTTTAGAACAAGATTTATCGCGATCGCTTGCTAGTATCCGTACTGGCGCGGAAAGATTAAAAAAGCTTGTTACTAGTTTACAAAATTTTTGTCATATCGATGAACTTTATCCAAAACCAGTAGATTTACACGCTAGTATAGATACTATTATTTTATTAATTAATAGCCGTCTTCAAGGAGAAATTGAAATAGTCAAATACTACGGTCAGCTACCCCCAGTTTATTGCTTTATAGGGCAGCTAAACCAGGTTTTGATGAATATTTTCAGCGAAGTTGTAGATATTTTACTCAATGAAGCGGTTAGGCAACAGTTGCATTTAGAAGAGACAAAGGCTGTTCAAAAACCTCGAATTGAGATTACTACAAAAGTAATTTCGCAAGAAGCAAGCAACCCAAATGCACCAGATTCCCGTTGGGTATTAATTCGCATTGCTGACAATGGTCCTGGAATTTCTCAAGAATTGCAACAGCAAATTATAGAGTCTTTTTCTCTGGAAACAAAGAATAGTAAAAATACTAGTTTAGCAGTAAGTTATCGAATCATAACTGTGAGGCACGGAGGTAAATTAAATTTCAATTCACAGATTGGTATAGGTACAAAATTTGAAATTCTATTACCTCTGCTGTAGCAATCTATATTTAGAAAAATGTTATACATATTAACAAATTTTCTTAATAAACGATTACTCAAATGCTTGTTTTTAAATTAGCGCAAACCATGTTTAAATTACTCTTTTAAAGTTTAAGATACAAAGAGTTAAATAGTATTTTAGGCTTCCCACTCATCCAAAATAAATCTCGGTCAGAGCATTGCTAAAATCTCATAAATATGTTTTATTTATCCTACCTATTTATAAACCACTACACTTGGTATTGATTATATAACCCCACTTAAAAAGCTTGTTTAATTCTCTACTTTTTAAGGAGGGTTCGTGAGGATCAAGCCTTAACCCAAGAGTATTTCTGGAGTTTTAATCCTCATCTATATTCATTCCACCCTACATTTCAATTTATATGCAATAAATTTTCGCCACGTTTGTAAATTTCACGTGCATGATCAGTCCAAGCACCTTGTCCCCAATAACGAAAGCAACTGGTTTGCAGCAGAAGGTTGTGTAGTAGAAGGTTACGATAGTGAGATTGTCTAGTAATAGGTTCTGTTGAATCAGTTTGCTGTAATTGATCAAACTTTTGATGGAATGAACTACTTAATTGATACATAGGAGACAACACATTTTCATATCCTTTGACCCAACTGATATGATTTGTCCATGAGGCTCCATCCAGATGAAAATTAGAGTTTATTTGCTTCAATTCTTGAATCGCATTTTCTACAGCTTCAGGTTGGCAATTATCTGGTGAAACTCGCTCCCAAATCTGATGTTGTCCCACTGGCTGACAAGCTGGATAGTTTTCAGGTTTACATCCAGCAGCTTCGATTAATTCTAAATATTCTGTACCACACATTCCAACAACACCAGATTTTCCTCCGCCGTTATTGACCATATCCCACCAAGCTTGTTTAAAAGCACTAGGGAATTCATTCATCATCACACCGCCATTTTCACCATCTCCAATTTGGCTAACTATTGGTGGCACAAAAACACTGCCAATTTGTTGTTTGGATAAGGTTTTGGCTTCATAATAAGGCTGCATTTGTGCGACTAATTTTGTATCCGAACCTTGGGTTTTAATTAAGGCTGTGATGCTAATTGTTTCGCCTTGAGAATTGCGGGCAATCAGACGATGTGGTAAATGTCTGTGGGTGAGAGATTGACCAGTAAGAGTTTCTACAGAATGTTCTTGAACGAGTAGCCAGCGATATCCACACTCTTTCAGCGCTTTCACAAATTCAAAGAGAGCATCAGGGTGATTTGGTAGGTGCATTTCTGGGGGCGAAAATCCTTTGACTCGCGCTAGTGCTTCCCAGCCAAAAATTGCCGCAAAGTGATGTTGCCATGCAATGATATGCAATTTAATATCTGCTATGGGTGTGGAAGGAATAACTGCATGACCCCACATTGTACCCAGCCATTCTACATAAGGTTGATAGTTGCGATCGCAAGTGATCCGTTTGAGGTTATCGAGAACATCACCGCGTCCCATTTGCCGCAATCCCCACAAAAGATTACCTGAGTAATCTAACATCACACGGGGATTGCAACCTTGACTTACAAGTTCGGGGATCAAGTCTCCCATCCGGCTGTAACAATATGCAAAAGGATCTGCATTGTGGTTATCCCCTTCATGAGGATGTTCAAACATATATTGCAGATTGCTGATCAGTGTACCGCCATTCCCAGCAGGTATAGTTGGCTGGTGCATGTGTAAAGCGATCGCAAATACAGCATTTACGTCTTCTAGCCGGATATTTGTTGTTGGTAAAAATACTGGTTGATCGTGGTTAACTACAGAGAGAACCTCTGTTTCCCAACCAGAAATATTCGGCAAGCCATCAATGATTTCGGGCAAACTGCTGAGAGTAGTAGGGAAGGAAAGCATTTCTGGTTGCTCCAATATGAGTTATATCTAGAAAACTTGCGTTTGTATTTAATAATACTTAACTCAGCGTATATACAATGAATACTCCAAGTCACGCTATTCTCAACTTGCTGATTTTCAATCAACAATTGCGAACTCAGGCAAGTCCGGCAATTATCATCGGCGCAGTCTTACCAGATATTCCCATCTTTGTGTTCTACTTTTTAATGAAGTTTGTTTACCATCTGCCGACACGCCAGATTTGGTCAGAAGGCTATTATCAACCTTTTTGGCAAGCTATTGTCAGCACATTTCATTCAATTCCACTAGCGCTGCTTGGAATATTGATTGCCCATATCTGGAGTTGGCGATTGATTGAAGTTGGCTTCGTCAGTATGGTGCTACATTCTCTTTTAGATTTACCAGTCCATAACAACGACGCTCACCGACACTTTTTTCCCTTTAGTAATTACCGTTTTATCAGCCCTGTTTCTTATTGGGACTCAAATCATTATGGCGCGATTGCAGCTTTGGTAGAAATCCTCTTAGTTCTAGGGACAACTATTTATCTATTTCCTTCCACACGAACCTACTGGGGTAAAGGACTGCTAATTGCAGTCAATCTGTTTGATACGATCGGGTATTTCCGTTTTTACCTTTCAACTAAAGGCAATTGACCCCAGTAGGATAAGCGATGCACTAAAAAATTTAGGACTTATGTGCAGACACGCGAGAAATCATGTTCTTGACAAGAACAAATCACCGAAACGATGGATTCTGTTTAAAAAATTCAGTTTCGGGATCAGCTTGTTGAGTCTTTCAGCAGGTTGTTGTTTTCTTGGCACTGGTGGAGTTGCGATTCGTAAAATTAGCTCTAATAACCAAGGGGCAAGGCGTTGACACAATACAGCTAAATGACTCTGCCAGCCGACTAAAATTTCTGGTGAATCATTCTGCATTCCGGCGACGAGTGCTTTGGCTACTTGCTGCGGAGTCATGGGGATCACCCAGCGAAATAATTTTAAGTCGCGCACCATGTCTGTGTCTGTGAGGGAAGGCAGTAATGCAATCACTCGGATATTGTGTTCAGCTAGTTCGCGGCGCAAGGCTTGGGTAAATCCTAAGATGGCAAACTTGGTAGCTGAGTAAGTCGCCATTGTCGGTGCAGCCACCTTCCCCATCAGACTCGAGACATTGACGATTGTCCCTTGCCTTTGGCTGACCATACGTCGAGCTATCAGACTCGTGAGGTTGTACATCCCTAACAAGTTCACAGAGAGTTCTTCTTGAACTTGAGGCATCTTAGATTGCAAAAACGAACTTTGGTATGCGACTCCCGCACAATTAACCAGCAGGTGAATCTGCCCGAAATTGCGCCACAGTTGGGCAACAGCGATATTTACTTCAATAGTCTGAGTCAAATCTAATGGCACGATCGCAGTTTCGGTTCCCATCGCCTCTATTTCGTTAGCTACCTCGACTAACTTTTGGCGATCCCGTGCTACCAATATCAGTCGCTTGATGCCGACTTGCGCTAGTTCGAGAGCGATCGCTCGTCCAATCCCACGCGAAGCCCCTGTAATCAGAGCAACTTTACCTTGAATCTCCATTGGTTTTATCCTCCAAAATCTAAGTCTTACCAACTTCTTCGTTATTGCCGATATACACAATCAAGAGTTACTTGCTTGTTGGCATCAAGTAAGACAAATAATCTATTGCAATTGAAATCAAACTGAAACTAAGCCTTTGGCAACGAAATATTTCTTGGTTAATCTGCAATCCCTCATAATTGTCTATACGAGGCAGAAATTTCTCGTTTTTAACCCGTCAAAGCCTAACACACTTGGCTGAATGGGTATAGCTCATAGATTTTATTTCTCCTAGATCAGAGCGTTCATCAGCATCGTTGTCATACACACATTAGCAATTAAATCAAGGTATTGCAATATTCTTTAATAAGGATTTCTTAATACTTCTTAACGACAAGTATATATATATAAAATATTTTATTAAATAAGTTTTTATAAATCCCTCAGTACAAATATCTCACTTTCCTGACAAATAGCCTTTTTTCGGGCAATTGTTATATCTAATTCATCTGTTAGGAACAAAAAAGACATATAGAATTTGAGTTTATGCTTGCAATAGTTAGAGTTACTGATTAACGCGCAGATTTCTATCAGCATATTTACTGATTTATTGAAAACAAAGGTTTTTGAGATTGTATTTATTTAAATAATCCAAGAGGGCTAATGCATCATTTTTAATGGGAATTACAACAGTGTTTTATCTGCTGAAATTTTAATGTAAAGAGTAATTTATTTGGGTTTAGCTTTGAGTTTATCAAATTAATCTTTGAGACTTGTAGTGTTGCTAATCTAAATCATTCCTGAATAACAAGATCCCCAACTTCTGCCAGAAGGTGGGGATCTTGCTGTAAGTTCTAATATTCTGCCTTCCACCGTACTCACGTATATTTACGTAATCCTCTTTTCTCCCCTGCTCTTTTCACGATGCTCCCGGTCATAACTAACGCGGGGTAGGTTGAGGATTTGATAGTTTGGCTGACTGGGGAATTGACGCACTCCAGATTTGATTAAATTGAGCTACCGATAAAGACTGTAAAATACTGAGGTTAAGCGGCTCTTTGCTGATAAATGTTGCATAAGATGGCTGCAAATAGGAACGGTATTCAGGGCGGTTGAGAAGATGGGTTTCCATAAAAGCGACACTGAGGGCGTTGAGATAGGAATAAACAGCATCGCGATCGGGGCCCAGTAAGGCAGGTGGCACAGGTAAGACATCATTTTCAGGAGTAGGTTCTGCGATCGCTGAAAAGTGGGTGGCGTTTTCAATCAAAGCCAGGTACTTATTGGGATCGGAAAGCCAGGTGAAGGGGCGAATTTGCTCAAATACAGGTGGAGCGAAAATATCTTGACTACCTGCTACCAGCATTACAGGCATTTTAATTTGACTGACTCCGCCCTCACCCAAAACTAAGCTGTCAATTGGATTAATCGCCATGATTGCCTTGATGCGATCGTCTTTAAGTTCATAATTTTTTTGGGGTAACTTACTTGCTTCACACTGCAATAACAGCGACAAATTAAAGGATGAATTATTGGGATTACAATCTTGGCGCAGTTGCTCAAAGTTAATCTTTGCTCCTGCTAGAGTCAAAACGGTATAACCACCAAAAGACTGGCCAATCGCCCCAACTTGCTGAAAATTGAGTTTTCCGTGGAGGCTGGGATCGGATTTTTCTAGACGCTGGAGTTCATCGAGGAGATACTTGATATCCAAAGGTCGGTCGATAAATTCCTCTGGTTCTGGTGGACTTGCCAAACCCGCAAAGTATTCCTGAAAACGTTTGGCATTACTGCCAGGGTGTTCTAGTACAGCAACAGCAAAACCATAAGATGCTAGATGTTCAGCCAGGTAGACAAAGGTAGAGCGGTCTGAAGCAAGACCATGAGAAATGACAATCAGGGGAAAGGGAGGAGACGGAGAATTTTGATCTGTGGGTTCTGAGTTTTGAGTTGTAGGTAAATAGATATCTACCGGTAGACGGCGTGAGCGAGAAATGTCATTTAACTCCAGGCTTTTTTTCAGCCAACGGAATTTTCCTGGCGATCGCAAATCTGGTTGTTTTGAGAAGTCAACAGTTGAATTGGCTGCTTGAGCGATCGCTTCTTTTTGAAGAGAAGCTACAACTTCATCCTTTTTCTTGAGCAATTGTGACAAGTCATCAACTATCCTTAACCCCTCTGTGAAATTCACCCGCACAGTATTGCTAGGAAATTTCCGCAGCAAATTCACCACCGTTAAACCCTCGCGATCGGCAGCAGCCAAAATTAAAGAGGCACGTATGGCATAGAAGCCGTTCTGTCGAGATTCAGTCAGAAGTAATTTTCCTAGTTGTTGTACTAGCTGCTCTCCGATCGGTGAGTAAGTCACCTGAGATACCAAAGTAGGAGTGAGATTGAAGCGTTGCTGGAGCAGATCCCGCAGTTGAGCGAGTTGTTGAGGAGTAGCACGGCTAGCATAAAATGAAAAATCTCGATCGATTTTGCCAACTTTCGCAAAAGTTTCCAGCGAGTCCACCGACAACGAAAATTCGCCGAAGGGAGGATAAAAAAAGCTAATGCGTTCAGCTGCCAATCCGGGAGTAGAAGTCAAAAAGGTAGATAGCAAACCTAAACCCAGGTATCTCAGAAATTTTTTCATTAGAAAAACCCACTGTCTAACCCTGCCAAACAAGTTTTAACAGGATATATTCCCTAGAATTATCCAATTCTAGTATAGACAGTTACATTAAGAAACTTCGTGTCTGCGTAGACCTACTCTTGGCGACTTCTCGAAGACATGGCGCTCCACTATGTTAGATTCAAGCTACAACTCCTGTGGATGAGGAATCAGGTAATGGCGGCTTCTGTAGAACATGGCTTAAATAATAACGCTTCCATCCCTCCCTTAGAAAGTGGCGATCGCTTAACCCGCCACGAATTCGAGCGTCGTTATACAGCAATGCCTAATAAAAAAGCAGAATTAATCGAAGGAGTCGTCTACGTGGCATCACCACTGCGTTTTAGAAGTCATGGCCAACCTCATGGACAGTTAATTACCTGGTTGGGAGTTTATCAAGTTTGCACTCCTGGGTTAGCGCTAGGCGACAATGCTACCGTGCGCTTGGATTTAGACAATGAACCACAGCCTGATGTTTTGCTGTTGATAGATAAACCAGCTAGGGGACAGGCACAGATCAGTAAAGATGATTACGTAGAAGGCGCACCAGAATTAGTCGCAGAAGTAGCAGCTAGTAGTGCATCTATTGATTTGTACGACAAAAAACGCGCCTACCGTCGCAATGGAGTGCAGGAATATATCGTCTGGCAGACTTTAGAGAATAAACTCGACTGGTTCTGTTTGCAGAATGGTGAATATTTGTCACTTGTAGCAGATGCAGATGGTGTGATTAAAAGTAGAGTATTTCCGGGTTTGTGGTTAGATATCACCTCGCTAATCACAGGGAATATGACGAAAGTTTTAGCAGTGCTGCAACAAGGATTGAATTCAAAAGAACACGCTGAGTTTGTTGAGGGTTTAACTTAGCAAAACTTAAAAATAATGTCTTGAAAAATACAAATTATTAATGTAAAACGTGATATTAGAAGCCGGGAAAGTTTTCCCTTTTTTCAGACAGTCTCCCTTGGGAAATCAGTTAATAGCATTTTTGGTGTGAGGTAATTCCAGATAGTCCCGGCGATTAGGGGGAAGGTATTTGGCGAAAGTCTTTGAAAACAGCTTAATTCTCAATTCTTAAAAATTGGGAAAGTTTGTTGTCAGCGATTTATAAACAACACAGTTATGACCACAACTCTAGGAAGAAGCGAAAGCGGCAACTTGTGGGATCGTTTCTGTCAATGGATTACTAGCACCGACAATCGGCTTTATATTGGCTGGTTCGGCGTTTTAATGATTCCTACCCTATTGACCGCTACTATCTGTTTCATTATTGCTTTTATTGCTGCACCACCCGTTGATATTGACGGCATCCGGGAGCCAGTTTCTGGTTCTTTATTATACGGCAATAACGTCATCACTGGTGCTGTTGTACCCACATCTAATGCCATTGGTTTGCACTTCTACCCCATTTGGGATGCTGCTTCAATGGATGAATGGCTCTACAACGGCGGGCCTTATCAACTCATTGTCTTGCACTTTTTGATTGGTATTTTCTGCTGGCTTGGTCGGCAATGGGAGTTAAGCTATCGTTTGGGGATGCGTCCCTGGATTTGCGTAGCTTACTCTGCTCCTGTAGCTGCTGCAACTTCTGTCTTTTTAATTTACCCAATTGGTCAAGGTAGCTTTTCTGACGGGATGCCTCTGGGAATTAGCGGCACATTTAACTTCATGTTCGTGTTCCAAGCCGAGCATAACATCCTCATGCACCCATTCCATCAACTGGGCGTAGCGGCGGTGTTCGGTGGTGCGTTTTTCTGCGCGATGCACGGTTCTTTGGTGTCTTCCTCTCTAGTCAGAGAGACAACTGAAGCTGAATCTATAAACTATGGGTATAAGTTTGGTCAAGAACAAGAAACCTATAGCATCATAGCGGCTCACGGTTACTTCGGGCGCTTAATCTGGCAATATGCCAGCTTTAACAACTCGCGTTCCTTGCACTTTTTCTTGGCAGCTTGGCCTGTAGTTGGTATCTGGTTGACAGCGTTGGGTATCAGCACGATGGCGTTCAATCTCAACGGGTTCAACTTTAACCAATCAATTCTTGACTCCAAAGGTCGTGTAGTTAATACATGGGCTGATGTACTGAACCGGGCCAATTTGGGTATAGAAGTGATGCACGAGCGCAATGCTCACAACTTCCCCTTGGATTTAGCGGCTGGTGAGGCAGTACCTGTGGCAACGATATCTACAATGGTCACTGAGCGCAGCCGTTCGCGCAGCGTCTCGTAGAGAAGTGCGGGCTACGCCTACGCACCTGCAATACACGGTTAGTTGTAATTTAAAATTCGCCGCGCTCTCTGTATAGAGAGCGCTTTTTGTATGAAGCTATAGTTATACAAATATTTACACAGATAAAATTTTAAAAAAATATCTGGTGTATTTGGGTACAATTACTAAATTGTGAATCATTGATACTAGTAAATGCATTGGTATCAATAAAAATAATTATCAAAATTGTCAACAGTGAGTAAATTAACTACTGACGGTTATCCCAAGAGTTTACATTCATGATGTTTGTACTGACTCCAAATTTCAGATTTTAGTTTTTGTCTCAATTCAATATAAAATCTAAAACTTAAAATCCAAAATAAACATGGCAGACCTAACTCCGAATTCTAGTTTTAGTTTGACACTGCGCTTGCAGATTCCCAATCGTGTAGGAATGTTAGCGTCAGTAACCCAGGCGATCGCAACTACTGGCGGCAATCTCGGTCAAATTGATTTAATAGAGCAAACCCGTAAAGAGTCCACCCGCGATATTACCGTTGATGCTGCTAGTACCGAACATGCTGAAACCATTGTGCAAGCAGTGAAAGCATTACCAGATATCAAGTTACTCAGTGTCTACGATCGCACCTTTAATTTGCATCGTGGTGGCAAAATCAGCATTACTAGCAGAATTCCTTTAAAGAGTGTGTCCGATCTAGCAATGGCTTACACACCAGGAGTTGGTCGAATTTGTACTGCGATCGCTCAAGATCCAGAGGAAGTTTACAAGTTAACCATCAAACAAAACACTGTTGCTATTGTTACCGATGGTAGTGCCGTTTTGGGATTGGGAAATCTCGGCCCGGCTGCTGCTCTGCCAGTCATGGAAGGCAAAGCAATGCTATTCAAGGAATTTGCTGGGCTAGATGCTTTTCCCATTTGTCTGGCTACCCAAGATACAGAAGAGATTATCCAGACAGTTAAGAATATCGCGCCAGTTTTTGGGGGTGTGAATTTAGAAGATATCGCTGCACCTCGCTGCTTTGAAATTGAAAAGAGATTGCGCGAAGAGTTAGATATCCCCGTTTTTCATGACGATCAGCATGGTACGGCGATTGTCACCTTGGCAGCATTATTTAACTCTCTAAAACTGGTACATAAGCCAATGGCAGAAATCCGCATCGTGATTAACGGTGCTGGGGCGGCGGGAGTAGCGATCGCGCGGTTACTCCGTAAAGCTGGGGCAGAAAAAATCTGGATGTGCGACTCTAAAGGGATTATATCTACAAGTCGTGCCGATTTGACAGAAGAAAAACTCGAATTTGCCGTGAAAGCTCAAGGTACGTTAGCGGGCGCGATGCAAGGGGCAGATGTCTTTATTGGTGTCAGCGCACCGGGAGTTTTGACACCAGAAATGGTGCATTCAATGGCGAAAGACCCAATTGTGTTTGCAATGGCAAATCCCATTCCAGAGATTCAGCCAGAATTAATCAGTAAAGATGTTGCTGTCATTGCTACCGGTCGCAGTGATTACCCTAATCAAATCAATAACGTCCTAGCTTTTCCTGGGGTATTCCGTGGTGCTTTAGATTGTCGAGCAAAGACAATTACGACCACAATGTATTTAGAAGCCGCAAATGCGATCGCTTCTTTAGTCAAGCCTTCAGATTTGGATCGCGAACATATTATTCCTTCAGTCTTTGATGAGCGAGTCGTCAATGCTGTTGCTGCTGCTGTACAACAAGCAGCGCGTCAAGAAGGTATCGCTCAGAATTAATTAAATTAATGACTCTTATGGGATGGGTGTCTCGCCCGTCCCCCAGCACATCCTTACTATAGGAAAATTGCCAAAACTAGCAAACCATTTTGGGTACTCTCGATCATTTTATGATTTCGGTTGTACAGCTTGCCTAACAACTTGTTCGTCCAAACCTAACGCTTGGGCTATCTGTTCAATACTCAATCCTAATGCCCATAGCTAAGGTATTGTTTCTAGTTTGCCTTCTAACTTGCCTTCTAACTTGCCTTCTTCTTTACCCTCTTCAAAAACTTCTTGGTAAAATTTAGTTTGCTTTAACTCACTTAATCCAAACATTTTTCCCATCTCCTCCCGGCTCAAGTGCGGCAATTTATAGATTAATATCGTTTCTATCAATTGTATAATTTCTCTCTGTTGGGCGGCATTGAGAATTTATTTTCGGGCGCTGTTGACAATCTCTATAGCTTTCGTTGTTGCAGTTGATTCTGGTTCGATGATTAGTTTGACTGTCTCAATCCCGATTGATGATGTGGAAATTGAGCTTAACTCGTTCAGGTAAACGCAAGTCACTCGTTGGGAATTAGACATCGCCTTGATGGATATGTCAGATCGAAGACTGGCGAAACACTCGTCCCCATTTGGTGATTGGATTATATAAATAAAGCAACATCATCTAAAACACCACCTGTCAACTGTTTGCAATGAAGTATCAAGCTGGGGATGAGTTTTTACAAGAATTGCCGCTAATTTTGGCGGGGCCAATCCTAAAACATACTGAACCAGAGTCAGTAACAGTATGGGTGGCTCTGAAACAGTCTTGTCAGGTAGAACTCAAGGTTTATGAAACTACAAATAATGGTGAAGCACTAGGAAATTGCTTATTGGAGGGAGAACGCTCTAGCTTTGCTCTAGGCAAGTATCTTCATGTAGTTGCGATAACGGCTCGATCGCCGGTTGGATATCGCCTAACTAGCGATCGCCTCTATGCTTACGATCTCCAGCTTACTGCTGCTGACCAAACCCGGCAAATGCAACAAGCATTATGCTCAAACTCTTCTCCTACAGTCAGCATCAGCTACTTTGCTCATCAAAAACCGACCTTTGTTTTGCCGCCAAACCGTCTTCAAGATTTGCAAATTTCCCATGCTTCCTGCCGTAAACCTCATGGTCATGGGTTTGATGCACTACCGATTCTTGACAGTTTAATTGAGGCTTCAGCAAATCAACCCCAACATCGCCCTCACCAGCTATTCCTTACCGGAGATCAAATTTACGGAGATGATGTAGCAGACCCGTCGTTGTGGGTTGCCACGACTCTTGGTGATGCCCTCTTGGGTTGGGAAGAAAAACTTCCTGTGAATGGAGTTTACTGCACTCCCCAGCAGCTACCCCCTGGACAGAGGGCTGATGTTGCAACAAACCAAGCTGGTTTGACCGCAGGATTACATAATAAATCGGAGAAAGTTAACAGTCATCTTTTCAGCCTGGGTGAATATTACGCTACTTATTTACTAGCTTGGTCGCCAGTGTGCTGGCCCACCACATTTCCTCAAGGACATCAAGTAACGCGCGATCGCCATGCTATCAAAGACTGGAACCAAGCAGTCTGGCATTTGCGCCAATTCATTTATACCCTCTGGAAAGTGCGTCGTGCCCTTGCTAATATCCCCACATACACCATCTTTGATGACCATGATGTAAGTGATGACTGGAACTTAAATCAAGCTTGGTGTTTGCGGGTGCTGGGTCGTCCCTTGGGGCGAAGAATAGTCCAAAATGCTTTGTTAGCCTACACGGTATTTCAAGGATGGGGCAATACACCAGGGCAATTTACAGAAGATAAATCCGGTGAAAAGCTGTTGGCGGCTGCACAAGCTTGGTCAGCTTCCCAAGGGAAGGATGCAAAGGCTGATGATGCGATCGCTCGTTATGTCGGTATGCCAGCCAACGATCCTGCCACAGGCTTACCTATTTTAGTCCGAGATGGTTCCGTATTCATTCTGGATCGAGATCCTGAAGCACTGACTTGGCACTATATAGTCAGGAGCAACTGCCATGAAGTAATTGTGCTGGATACACGCACTTGGCGGGGTTATCCAGCCGATCAAAAACCAATTGCACCACCGATGCTATTGTGTCCAAAAGCCTTTGAGCAACAACTATTATTACCTTTACAACAAGTAGCTGAACAAACTCAGATTCAAAATACATTTGTGATTGCACCCACTAATGTATTTGGACTACAAGTAATTGATTGGATTCATCATTGGCACTTACAACGCGAGAAAGTTTTTTCAACCGATGTTGGAGATGCTTGGAACATTAATGTGGAAGCACTAGCGAAATTCCTAACTACCTTGTTTGAAGAACGTCAACAAGTCGTTATTCTATCTGGAGATATCCACTACAGTTCTGTTGCTCACTTGTCTTATGCACGCACCCATTCCAAATTGCAATCTGTCTTAGTGCAGTTAACCGCTAGTGCATTGAAGAATGAAGAGATTCTGACGCGGCTGATTCATACACGATTGAAAGATTGGCTATTACCTGAAAAGGTGCGACATTGGATCGGGTGGAGTAACCCACCCAATATGGTAGAAATTTCTGCGAAACAATTACACCATAATCGCCAGATGTTAGCTAACTCAGAGTGGCATTGTGTGCTGGAATGGATACCTCGAAACACTGTTCAGACTTCTACCTGCACAGCAGATATATTATCTTTGATAGCTCCCTGGAAACGAGCAGAAAATGCTAAATGGAAATGGTTACAACCCCTGATGTTTTGGAAATTTCGTTGGTTTCAGGACGGGCGAGAAGTAGTTGGATTAAATAATTTAGGGCTAGTTCACTTTGAGTTCGCAGACGCGAGTAATTCTGACAAAGTTATTCAAGATTTGTACTGGTTTTCTTGTTGGTATCCAACCCAAGTTGTTTACAGCCGTTTTGAGAGCGAGTTAACGCCTAATCACCCATTGTTACGATAACCAAAGAGGCAAGGGGGAGAACCTCATAAATCAATTTATTTGTTCTTAAACCCTTGATTGCACAGGAATTTCAGCACCCAAATTAGTGCAACGCTGGCACAAATACAGAGAGATGCCGTGTCCCTCTCCTAAGAAACAAGGCAGGAGGCAGGAGGCAGAAGGCAGAAGGGAAGAGGATTTGACTTGTTTCTTCCATCCATAACGGAAGCCAGCGCGTCCGTAAAAAGCTTCTGTCACTTTCCAGAATAAGAAAGTAGTAAATAAACTAAACTATCCAGAAGCATAAGAGGGTTTAAATTCAATACAGTTCATTTAAGCATTTCTTCTTTCTCTCTGTGTTTTCTGCGCCTCTGTGGTAGCTACGGGTTTGCCAGTTCCTTTATGCCGGGGAACCCGTCCACCGGACTGGCTCACCGCTTTGCGTCTACGTTAAAAAAATTGCTTTTTTTACACGTTATTATGTCTATCAACCTTAAGGGACTTGCAAAAAACAAATTATTGACAAACACTACTAGCGTTGATGATTAAGATTCAAAGCCTCTGAAAATCCCAATTATGGTATTTACTTAAGTTTTTCGTAAGCAGCCAAAATAATTTTTTCGGTTTCTTCCCAACTAATACATTTATCAGTTACAGAAACCCCATATTTTAATTCTTCTTGTTTATCGGTAATTGGTTGACTACCTTCATACAAATGTGATTCCAGCATCATGCCAACTATTGATGTATTACCATCTACTATTTGCTGAATAATATTTTCTAAAACAGCACCTTGTAATTTGTAATCTTTATTAGTATTTCCGTGGCTACAGTCGATCACAATTCTTGGTGGTAAATTCGCCTGTTTTAATTTATCTTCTACTAATTTGACATTAGCTGCATCAAAGTTGGGTTGACTACCACCTCTTAAAATTACGTGACCATAGCCATTCCCTTTAGTTTGAAAGACGCTGACTTGTCCGTTTTGATTAATTCCCAGAAAATTATGCGGGTTTCTAGCTGATTGTAGGGCATTCAAAGCTACTTGAATATTGCCATCAGTACCGTTTTTAAAACCCACAGGCATCGAAAGCCCACTTGCCATTTCACGGTGAGTTTGTGATTCGGTCGTGCGTGCCCCAATAGCAGACCAGGTAATCAGTTCACTAATGTATTGAGGTATGATTGGATCTAGTGCTTCTGTACCCGCAGGTAATCCCAATTCTGTAATTTTTAATAACAAATCGCGTGCAATTAATAAACCATTCTCTACATGGAAAGAATCATCCATATCTGGATCGTTAATTAATCCTTTCCAACCGACGGTTGTTCTTGGCTTTTCAAAGTATACACGCATTATTAGTAGTAGCTTATCCTTAACTTCCTCAGACAACGCTTTCAACCTTTCAGAATATTCGAGCGCTGCTTTTGGGTCGTGGATTGAGCATGGCCCAACTACTATAAACTTTCTCCGATCCTGAAAATCGAGAATATCTTCTATTTCCTGCCTGTATGCTAAAACTCTTTGTTCGGCTAATTGTGTTAAAGGTAATTTTGATTTTATTTCATTGGGAGTTAATAAAATGCGATCGTTCTCAATGTTAGCGTTGTCGATATTACTATTAAATAATTTGTTGTGCATGGGGATGCTTGGGCAATTTTATATACGCACTTCAACTCAAAAGTGTAACACAAACCCATGAAATTTTAAAATAGCTTATTTCTTGCTTGACAAATTTCTAATTACACTGTATTCGAATAAGATAATAACTTAAAAAGGGAGAATATTTTCCCCCTTTCTGTTTGCTATTGGATTACTGACTCAGTGTTAGTGTATATAATTACTGCCATACAAACACTTTGGCTTCGTATGGGCCCAAGTCAGTTATTATGCCATCATCACCAGATTCGACATCATAATTGCCTGTCCATTCATGCCATGTACCAGCACTAGGAAAATTAGGAACATGATAGCCAGCTAGGAAATTTTCTGAGAAATTTGCGATTACGACTACACGAGAACCTTCATCATTCCAACGAGTATAAGCTAATACTTTTGCCTCTGGATTTTCGTGGATAAAGTCAATATTTTCTGTGTAGAGAGCGTGATTACTTTTACGCAGGTTGGTTAAGCCTTTGTATGATTCAAATAAACTACGATTGAGATCGTTACCTAACAGAGTCCAATCGATTTTTGATGATTCGGGTTGTTTGGGTTTGTACTCGCCAAATTCCTCTCCCATCCAAATCAAAGGTACGCCAACAGCAGTCATTAGGATGGCAACTCCTAATTTAGCCCGTCTAAAGGCTTCTTCGTCAAAAATCTCACGGTTCCCCAATTCAACCATAATGTGGTTATGGTCATGGTTGGTGAGGTAATTTACTACATTCGTAGCACCTAAAAAGCCTTGGCGTTTGCAGTCAATGACATCTTTGAGACGCTCTAAATCAAATGTATCACCGCAGATATGTTCTAGAATGCAGTGATAGAAACTGTCATGCCAGCAACCATCCATTGGCCCATCTACATTGGTAATGCTGGTAGTTTCAGGAATGTGTTCAGCAACGTTATAAAAAGGCTTTGCACCAGCAGTGTTTTTGGCTTCCTGAACAATCCAGTGCATGAAGTCGTAATTAGCAATTTGCCGTGCTGCATCATAACGAATACCATCAAGATGATATTCCTGAATCCAGAAACGAATTGTTTCACCAATAAATTTCCGCGCTGGATGAATCTCTAATTTTTCATCATAATGTTCGTAATTAAACTCAGGTCCCCAGTTATTATCAGGGTCCCGAGGTTCATGATGATACCAATAATCGTGGTCAATTTGTGTTAGAGGAGCAGATGCTTCTGAGTGGTTATAAATACCGTCAATTATCACACGAATGCCTCTGCCATGACACTCATCAATCAATTTTTTCAACTCAGCAGTAGAACCATAACTTGATTCTGTTGCAAAAAAGTGGCGGGGATTATAACCCCAACTATAATCACCAGGATATTCTTTAAGTGGCATCAACTCAATAGCATTGATTCCTAGTTCACTCAAATAATCTAACTTTTCAATGACGTGTTTATATTTGCCTCGTGCATAAGGGTCATCCTCACCACCAGAAAAGTCACCAACGTGCAATTCATAAATTACTAATTCGTGGTCAGCAGGTAAAGGTTTATCATCATTTTGCCAGACATAAGTATCAGTAATTCTTTCGCAATCTTTTACATGGATAACACTATCATCTTTTCCACTCAGTTCATCTATATCAGTTGCATAAGGGTCTGTAACATCAACCCATTGTTCTGGCTCAAAAAACCATGAATTTGACTGGACACGAAATTTATATTTATAAACACCGTCTTTTAGTTCAACACTTGTACGAAAATAACCATCATTACCTTTTTCCATTGGTATTTCTTGCCAATCAGAAAAAGAACCAATTAATGCGGCTCCTTTGTTGTATGGTGCAAATAAATTAAATTCAATTGGCTTTGCCATAGAAGTGTTTGTAATATTAAGGGTTGATAGACGTATTCTCTGATGCTTAATTGAATTTAAAAATCGGTCTAGAGAAAGAATTATATAACCAGTGCTTCTATCTTCAGGATTAATTTATAAATATTTTTGTAAATTATTACTGTTTTTAGCGTTTTTTGACTGTTTATCACATTTATTGTTTTTAACTAATATCCAGATTGGATGTAAGGCATTTTTTACCTACATTTTTTGTCTATAATACTAAACTTAAAATGCTATTGAATCAAAGTGCAAAATTTTAATAAATTAATGACTTTTTATTAACTTCTTAAATAGCAGATATTCAGTAAAAATAAGATGTTTTTTGTTAAATATCTGCTGTATCAGATTATTCAATTTTGCCGTTAGTTTGTTGTAGATAACTTAAAAACCAATTTGCCGCAGTTGCCCTACGAGTTTGCCGAGGCCCAAATTCACCAATTTTGTATCCTTTGAAACCCAGCTTTTCTTTTAGCATTTGTTTGTTTTCAGCAGGGATGGAACGAGTTAACTTAACTGTTGCAGGGCGAGATTCTATGAAATTTGGTGGTTGTGGGTACTCCTCTTGCCATTCTGGTGCAACTTGGCTAATGTCCCATTGTGCAGTTGAAGAGTCATAGCGATAGCCTAAATAATGCCATAGCAACTGGTTGACTGTGGCATCATCAATTTTATCGTCAAGAATTGCCCAAATTGTTGCTGTATTGAGTGGTGGCAGGTTAGACATAAGCAATTCAAAATTCCAGGTTGAAAAACGGACTACTAATTAATTTAATTCACAACAATAGAGTTGTCGGGAAATAAAAGATAAGTGAGGCAATGCTGGTCTTGTAATTGGGATTCTCTTAAGCAGCCATCAAGTAGAAGTTCCATAATCCTGCTGCGGTCAGCATCAAATGGTCATCAAAGTTTTCAATCCGATTACGATAAATGACACTGGCGGCGTTGTAGCGCTTCACACCAGCAAAGGCATTTTCGCAAACTACACGGGATTGACTCAATTGACGATTCTCCGTTTTTTGAAGGTCACTTAACTTGCCCCCTTTGGGCTTTTTGTGAGGAAGATGGAGATTGTCATACTGCTTCTGTAATCCCTGAAAGCCCGAGTCTACTTCAATCGGAATTTCATCAGGCACACTACCTGCAATGTCATCTTCGTCATGAAAACGTTTGTCATGCAGTTTGCCTTCTCGTGCTTTGCTTAAGATCAAGACCCGTTTGGTTTCATCAACTGCCGCCAAGTGTTTACGCGTATGACGTTTCTTTTTACCGGAGTAATTCTGTTGTTGTTGTTCTCTTTCTTGAGGTCGCGCAATTGGGCGTTCTGTCCCATCAATCATCACTCGTTGCACTCCTGGAAAGCGTGACAAAAATGCTTCAATGCTTTCGAGATGGCGTTCCGGCAGCGCCATCTTCTGTCCCAAAGCCGCTTCTAATATTGGCTGCAATCGATGCATCCACTCATGTGCCTGGGAGCGATGCATATCAAAGAGCAGTCCCGCCACATCGAAGGTCGGATAACATTTGAAATAGAAAAGGATGAAAAACAATTTGTCTTGGGCTGTAAGTAAGCGGGCTTTGCGTCCTCCACCCAGGCCACGTTGACGAGGCTTGGCCTGTTGAGTATCTAGGTACATCGTGGTAAACGTGGGCAAAAGGGCATCAAATGCTTTCCGGTTCAACCCAGTTAATGCCCTCAACAGTCGGTCTTGCTTCAGCGCACCTTCAATATTCAGCATCATTCTTCCCTACCACTGCTGTCTATTCTCTCTTATTTCCCGACAAGTCTAATTAGCGGAGTAGTGAAAAATACTTTATCATTACTCTGCGACACTCCCAAATATAGGGATAATTGCGATCGCACCTTCAGGGCATGACGCTTGGAGGTAAAAACAGATTGTGTATACACAAACTAGGTAAACTGGAATCGTAAAGATTAGACCAGTTTATGCAGAATTCTACAGCACTGCCAAAGATCGTTCGCGCCCATGTATTCATTTCTGGCCGAGTCCAAGGAGTGGGTTATCGCTATTCCACTGTTGATACCGCTAGGCAGTTGGGATTAACCGGTTGGGTGCGAAATCTCCCTGATAATCGAGTAGAAGCAGTTTTTGAAGGGGCGCGAGAGGTTGTAGATGATATGGTTCGCTGGTGTCACTCTGGGCCACCTGCTGCTGTGGTTAAAGATGTTGTGGTTGAGTATGAAGTACCGGAAGGGTTGCGGGGATTTGAAGTTAAGCGGGTTGAGTAGAGAGTTAGAACATCTTCTATTGTGTCTCCTGGTCTTGGCTCAACTCATATATAATCTGCTCCATAGAGGATATAGAATCGTGTGTTGAGGTAGCTTTTGCTTGCGAAAATCGCTGCCAGATCGCCATACAATGAGTTAATCTACGGTTTTTTGCTTGATTTTGGGAATTCTAAATCTAATCAGCTATAGAAACCGCAGATGTATATGACTCAATTTAAGGTATGTGACTCAAGACAATGGCAATTTCTGCCCTTGGTAACAGGTCGCAGTATTATTCTTTTTAGCAGCATTTTGTTATTTTCAGAATCAAATGTGGCGATTGCTAGACAGCAGCCGGTAAATGTTGCACAGATGACGCAGACAAGTTCGCCAGATGCAACTCTGGCTGTTGCTAAACTTGCATATCAAGAAGGGAAGCAACTATATCAGCAAGGAACAGCAGAATCTCTGTTAAAAGCGATCGCAAAATTTGAGCAAGCACTTTTACTATATCGTCAAGCGAGCGATCGCTCCAATAGGCAAAACCTACTCTCCTTAGAAGCTGACACCCTCGTTTATATTGGCAAAATCTACTCAAATTTAGGAGAAAAGCAGAAGGCACTTGATTATTACAAGCAATCCCTACCTCTATCTGAAAAAATAGGTGACAAACAAGCCCAAGGTACTACGCTAAATAACATTGGCAAAATCTACTCAGAGTTAGCAGAAAAGCAAAAGGCGCTGGATTACTACAACCAATCCATATCCTTAAGGCGACAAGTGGGAGACAAAAATGGGGAAGCTATTAGCCTCAATAATATCGGCTCTGTCTACCATTTCCTGGGAGAAAAGCAAAAGGCACTCGATTACTACAACCAATCGCTGTCTCTCAAACGACAGGTGGGAAACAAGGCAGGGATAGCGACTACTCTGAACAACATTGGCAAAGTCTACTTAGATTTAGGAGAGAAGCAAAAGGCACTCGATTACTTCAGCCAAGCCCTGTCTTTATACCAAGAGGCTAAAGACGCAGAGAAAGAAGGCATACCAACTGCTCTGAGCAATATTGGCACAGTTTATTTAGAGTTAGCAGAACAGCAAAAAGCACTCTCATACTTTGGCCAAGCCCTGATTTTATACCAGTATGCGGGAGACAAAGGAGGGATAGCAACTGCTCTAAACAATATTGGCAAAGCTTACTCAAATTTAGGAGAACACCAAAAGGCGCTAGATTATTACAGCCAATCTTTGCTGCTATATCAACAGACAGGGAACAAGGCAAGGGAAGCACGTACACTCTATAACATCGCTTTTGTTCAACACGACGCAGGCAATTTTCAGTCTGCCCTGACTCAGATAGAGAAAGTCATCAAAATTGTTGAAGGTCTTCGTATCAAAATTGACTCTCAGGAACTCCGCGCTTCCTATTTTGCCACGGTGCAGAATTATTATGAGTTTTATGTCGATTTGCTGATGCAGTTACACAAACAGCAACCATCTCAAGGATATGATGCTTTGGCATTGCAAGCCAGCGAACGCGCCCGCGCCCGCAGTCTTTTGGAACTACTTGCAGAAGCCAACGCAGATATTCGCCAAGGTGTAGAGCCAAAGTTACTTGCTCAAGAACGTAACTTGCAGCAACAACTCGATGTTGTAGAAAAACGTCGGATACAACTATTAAGTGGTAAGCATACTGAAGCACAGGTGCAAGCTTTAGAAGAAGACACCGAGGTACTTCTAGAACAGTATAAACAAGTCCAGGTACAAATCCGTGCTACTAGTCCGCGTTATGCAGCGCTGACTCAACCTCAGCCTCTCTCACTCGTGCAAATTCAACAGCAAGTACTTGATGAAAACACTCTGCTTTTAGAATATTCTTTGGGGGAAAAGCGCAGTTATCTTTGGGCAGTTACTAATAAGAGTATTACCAGTTACGAACTACCCAAGCGTGCAGATATTGAAGCTACAGTGCAAAAGTTCCGTCAAGAAATCACTACCCCGTATCTGAAGCATAGTCCGTCTCTAGATGCTCTATCTCAACAAATACTTGCACCAGTAGCCCAGCAACTGCAAAAGAAGCGTTTAGCGATCGCCAGCGATGGTGCTTTGCAATATGTGCCATTTGCTGCCCTCACAACAGGTAGCAGTCGCAATTATGAACCATTACTGCTCAACCACGAAATAATTACTCTCCCTTCAGCGTCTACCTTAGCTATCCTCAGAAGCGAACACAAAGGACATAAATCTGCTCCTAAAACCCTAGTTGTATTGGCAGATCCGATTTTTAACAGTGATGATGAGCGTCTCCAAAATAAAGCACAAGTATCTCGCCTACCTGCGCCAGAGAGCAATTTAGACAACCTGGCTTTAACTAGATCCGCCCAAGACTCAGACATTAGCTTTGAACGTCTGCGCTTTACACGTCAAGAAGCCGAGCAAATTCTTTCTCTTGTACCTGTTAGCGATCGCAAACAAGCCTTTGATTTTAACGCCAGTCGTACCACTGCTAGCAGCGAAAATCTGAGTCAATATCGCATCATCCATTTTGCCACGCATGGCATCCTTAACAGCAAGCATCCAGAATTATCAGGAGTGGTATTATCGCTATTTGACGACAAGGGAATGCCACAAAATGGCTTTTTGCGCTTGCACGATATTTTCAACCTCAACCTGCAAGCAGAACTGGTAGTACTCAGCGCCTGTAAAACCGGATTGGGAGAAGAAGTTAAGGGAGAAGGATAGTAGGGTTAACCAGAGGGTTTATGTATGCAGGGAGTCCGCGAGTCTTAGTCAGCCTGTGGAGTGTAGATGACCAGGCAACATCCGAACTTATGAAGGTATTTTACAAAAAAATGCTGCAAGAAGGATTAAAACCAGCAGCAGCTTTGCGGACAGCACAAATAGAAATATGGCGCACTAAAAAATATGCTGCACCCTATTACTGGGCACCTTTCACTCTACAAGGCGAATGGAAATAAAGATGCAAGGGAGCAGAGGGGAAAGAGGTAATTTTTATCTCCCCTTTGCCCCCTGTCCCTCTTCACCCTGCTCCTTTCCCCCCTACCTCTTCATTGAGCAAATTTTTCTTTAGCTTTTCTTTATTCACCCAATGTTGCATTTTTTTAAACATCTGTTACATTACTTTACAGACAGTTACAACTGCTACAAAACTTAAACTTTGGAGTTTTACTCATGACAGGTTTTAAGAATCCTGCGCCTATTGTTTCAGAAGATCCTAATGCTGTGCGTTTTGGCTTCACTCCTCAGAGTGAAAATTGGAACGGTCGCCTTGCAATGATTGGTTTTTTATCTGCGATTTTGATTGAAGCTTTTTCAGGCCAAGGTTTACTCCATTTCTGGGGCATCCTCTAAATTGATCGTAGTAGGGGTACACGGCTGTCATTAGTGTTTACTTAGACCAAAACCCTTTTAAAACCTCATTTCCAGGTTTAACCTGTATGGGCTGCTACTGCTTACTGGCTTTGACTTTAAGTTGACATCAATGCACAGTTGCGACCCCCTACTAACCGTCTATATTCCACACACATTATTCATTGCTAATCTATGGCAGCTGTTGGGGTTGGTGCAAAATACCAGATTTTTCCGGTTAAGCCAAAATATAAGTGAATAACTACTTTACATTGAATATGTATAGCTAAAACTCATGGAAATACCCCAACGCGTATCTGTCCGCTACAAAGACGCGTCCTTCAATAGCAACGAGATCCGCTTAAGAACCTTGCGGCTTGGGTTACAAATATGGGAAGAACAAACCAAACCGCGAAAAACAGAGCTTTATCAGTTTATATCGTCTTGCTTGAAACAAGTTGATCGGCAAGATCGTTTTATGTTTTCTCTACTGTTCATAGAATTAACAGACATGATACGTAATTCTTCGCTGGAAAGGGGAACGAAAGAGGTTTTGATTAAAACAGCTTTTAGAGAGTTTGCTTGTGCAATAACAGACTTTGAAGACGTTGGCAAATAAAGTCAATCATGAGGGTGCTGGTATTCTGTAGGTGTAGCCCACCCCGGCAACACTCTAACTAATCAAGTAGGGTATTTATAAATAAGCAGCTTTCCAATCAGATTAGTTTTTTTGTTAAATGCGCGGATGGGTAGGTATTGGGGAGGGGGTAACTAGAAAAATGGCTGAACTGTGCTATGTGCAAGAACTGGGGAGCGATGCCTGCGGTGGGCTACGCCTACGCATTTCAATCCATCCGCGCACCTTATGGAGAGTAGTTTTCAGCCATTTGCCTCTAGCCAATTCACAATTCATCGTGTTATCATTTCAGCATTCGCGTAACCGAACCTTGAAAACCAAATAGGGCAAAGCTTTCATAAGCCAGCGATTGCAATTTATCAAAATCCCTATTAGGGATTGAAACAATCTTTTTTGCTGATTATATCAAATCATTAGATGATTGCAATTTATCAAAATCCCTATTAGGGATTGAAACTTTACATGTACCCTAGTTGATACACCGTCCACATATTGCAATTTATCAAAATCCCTATTAGGGATTGAAACCTTACCGCACTTGATTGGGTATACAAAGCCAATATTGCAATTTATCAAAATCCCTATTAGGGATTGAAACTCTATTATGTATACTTCTGCCCGGACTACGAGAATTGCAATTTATCAAAATCCCTATTAGGGATTGAAACCTAGGGCTTTTTAGTGACTTTCTAAATCTAAAAGATTGCAATTTATCAAAATCCCTATTAGGGATTGAAACATATTGGGAACCCATACACCATCTGTCTTAGGTTATTGCAATTTATCAAAATCCCTATTAGGGATTGAAACTACTGCCGCCACTGCCTCAGAAACAATTTTAGGATTATTGCAATTTATCAAAATCCCTATTAGGGATTGAAACTCCGTATTTTTTCCCGATATGGCCCCTGGTTGCAAATTGCAATTTATCAAAATCCCTATTAGGAATTGAAACGAATGAGAAAAGGGTGGGCAAGTAGCCCACCCTAAACCATTATTTAATTAGTACTACTTGACTGGTGCTTCAGTAGCAGTCTTACCAACAAGCATTGCGGTATTTTCATCGCTTTCGAGAATACCGAATTCAATCAACAACTCTTCTAACTCTTCCATCTCAATGGGGGTGGGAACAGCTAGCTTGTCGTTGTCGATGATCTTTTTAGCCAGTATCCGATATTCGTTACTTTGATTGCTATCTGGTGCGTACTCGTTAACAGTCATCCGACGCAATTCTGCGTGTTGTACAATGTTGTCACGAGGTACGTAGTGAATCATTTGGGTGTTCAAACGTTTTGCCAAGGTTTCGATTAAGTCGATTTCTCGGTCAACGTTACGGCTGTTACAAATCAAACCACCCAAGCGCACGCCGCCAGTGTGAGCATATTTGAGAACACCACGAGCGATGTTGTTAGCTGCATACATCGCCATCATTTCACCAGAGGTAACGATGTAGATTTCTTGTGCCTTGCCTTCACGGATAGGCATAGCAAAACCACCGCACACAACGTCACCCAAAACGTCGTAACTTACAAAATCAACGTCTTTGTAAGCACCGTTTTCTTCTAAGAAGTTGATAGCAGTGATAATACCACGACCAGCGCAACCTACACCGGGTTCAGGGCCACCAGACTCCACACAACGTACATCACGGAAACCAGTCAGCATTACTTCTTCGAGTTCAATATCTTCTACAGCGCCTCTTTCAGCAGCTAATTGAAGAACACTTGTTTGAGCTTTACTGTGTAGCATCAAACGGGTAGAGTCAGCTTTAGGGTCGCAACCGACAATTAGAATGCGTTGACCCATTTCAGCCATTGCTGCAAGGGTGTTTTGAGAGGTGGTAGATTTACCAATACCGCCTTTACCATAGAAAGCTATTTGTCTAATCTTTTCGTCAGTCATGGTTGTGTTTTCCTACAATGATTTAATTGATGGGTCGGAAGCTCGATATGAGATATTCACCCTTGGAACGTAGGGAAGTAGAGCCTGTTGGCGTTAACGTGTAGCAACTTGTCGCTAGACATTGCACCCCGACAAAAACAGTCAAAATCAGAATATATTTACCCACAAAGCGATAGCTCAAGTGATAGAAAATCTCTATCTCCTAATAACGAAGTCTTTAAAACTTTGACTTCAGCATTGTCAGTTGTTGTAACAGAATTCCAAATGGTTGCTCAAGCCTCAAGAGTGGTTGCAGCAGGAATTCAAACGAACGCAGATTTGTTCCCTGAACCACACAACCAACCAAATTGCAATCCACTCTAAATGGTCACTGCAACTTTTTTGATTTTGCTGATGTCAAGTCGCCAAAAACTTCAATAGCGCTTATCATTTCGTGATTGATGCAGCAAGATAAATTTCAGCCTAAAAGTGGTAGCTATAGGTGCAATACTATAATGTTTGCACATGCAATCTCTAACACTTTGGCTTAGACAATATCTAAGTGACTTTTGACAGTATGGTTATGGCACCATTCTGCTTAGAGTTTTCATTGCAAAAGTCATCAACTGCTTCAACTTAGTTCGCGGTTGAAAATGTTTGCTCCCACAAAACTAAGTTTGTAAATATTCTGTATTTCTATGGATTTGTCAGGCTGTACTAAGAGTCTTTCTTCCCAGACTCCAAGAGTAATTGCCTGTGGCGGGTAATGTTCTAGCTAGGTTAGCCAACTCTTATTGACTCATACCCAGATAAATTTTGATTGACTTCAAGTTGTTACAAAGGCTACTATCCTACTCAATCTAGTTTTAGATTTTTGTTACAAAAAGATGTAGCGAATTGAAGTGGACTTACCAGAGCAAAAAAACTTTCTTGAGCTTGCCTCAAAATTATCTTGAAGTCTTTTTGTACTTTCACTCGTTTTGATTCCTATAAAAACCATAACATACATCTCACTAATTTATTTGCCGAATCTCAAATTATTTATTTACTGGATAGAAGATTATCCTTAGAATCTTTAATAGTCATAAGTTACACGCTCAAAGATTGCCAATTATTGAAATTGTTGTTCATAGTCAATATGTACAGTTAGATACTTTTGCTTATTTGATAAAAGTATTTAAAACTAATGTTTTATAACGAAAAAATAATTTGTTATTTTTCACTTCAAAATTTTGTCATGAAAGTAGATTCAATTAAGGTAAAAGCTAATAAGCTTTTAAAGATTGGCTCTTGCATCTCGTTTCCAGTAGAGGCTGGAAACGAGGTTTTAAAGGGAGTTTTAGCTGAAGTTGATACCTGTGTAATTAGCGCTTGTGATGATTTCGCATGGCTTTATGAATCTTTTTCCAGCGTTCTTTCTCGGCTAGTTGCATCCTCTGGTCTTGTTTGCGTGTAAGGTAATCGAGTTCTTTTTGCAACTTTTGGTAGCTGAGAAACCTGGAATAATCAAGTTCTCCTTCAGCCAAAGCCTGCTGCACTCCACAACCGGGTTCGTTATTATGCTGACAATTGCGAAAATGGCATTTTTGCGCCAAGGTTTCTATATCTGTAAAAGTTTCTTGCAAACCTTCGTCACCTGCCCAAATTTGGATTTCCCGCATTCCTGGCGTATCAATAATTAATCCACCAGTAGAGAGCAAAATTAATTCACGATGAGTTGTTGTGTGTCTACCTCGGTCATCACCTCGCCGTACTGGTTATACCATTTGCACAGATGTGCCTTGTAGTTGGTTAGTGATGGTGGATTTACCAACACCAGAAGACCCCAACAAAGCAACTGTTTGTCCTGGTTGCAGGTAAGGTTTTAAAGCATCTAATCCTTGATGATTGGTGGCACTTAAAACTACAATTGGTACACCCAAAGCAACTGCTTCTACTTGTGTTAAGTACTCTTCTAGAGAGTTGCACAAATCTGCTTTGTTTAACACCACTACTGGATTTGCACCACTTTCCCAAGCCAGAATTAGATAACGTTCAACTCTTCTAGGGTTAAAATCGCCATCTAGCCCTGAGACTAAGAAAATTGTATCAATATTAGCTGCAACAATTTGTTCTTCTGTTTTACTACCCACCGTCTTGCGGGAGAATTTGCTTTTCCTGGGTAAAATCTCGTTGATGGTGGCTCGTCTTTCAGATTCTCTTACACTAATAACAACCCAATCTCCCACTGCTGGAAAATCTTGTGGTTGGGAAGCCCGATGCCGCAATTTGCCTGCAACTTCTGCTGAAAGTTCTCCCTCTTCACTATAAAGGGTGTAAGTATTTCTGTATTCAATGGCAACCCTACCAACACTAAATCCTTGTAAGCGATAGGGTTTAAAGCTGCGAGCAAAAAAGTCACTCCAGCCTAAATAATCCAAATTCATTGATGTTTCCTCGATGTGTACTACTTGTTTTGCACAAGGTTCCACAGAGGAGGACATTTCTATGCAGGGAAGCCCCCAGCACAATAATGTCTGTAAATTCTAGTTTTCATTCCTGTAGTAAAGAGGAGTGAACAAGAATCTCTGCGCCTTGTGTCCGTTGGGTTGGGATGGTCACATTAACCCGGACTGCTAGCAACTCAGTCATAGTTCGTCCTCCTTATGTACTACAGTAAATAATCTACATTACTACATTAGCCTATTCCAGAAAATTCGTTTAATTGATTTCTGTTCGCGCAGTGCAAGCGCGATAGGAAGGCAACAGGAAATAGGCAACAGTTAAAAAGCCTATTTGAGCTATACTGATTTTTTCAAAAATCAAATATGAGTCCTATATTAAGCTTGCTTTGCTCTTAACTCCTAACTTCTGTCTTTTTCAAATAGCTCTTTGTCGCACCTGTGGCCCATCAAGTCCTTGTTTAATCCAACTCAGGCATTCGTATTCGGATTTGAATAATTTTGGAGCGGCAATATTATTCAATAACTCTGGTGGATAATGGTCATAAAAGCATTTGTCTCCTTCTTGGAAGATAATAATCAAATGGTTACGGTAAATATAGCGAGACTTAAAATAATCTCTCTGGTTAACAAAGTCTGAATTTTGATCGATATGTTCTTTTGCAATGTCAATGATGTTACTAACGCCATTTCCATATATTCCTGCTGGGTTTTCTGCTTTATGGAATTGGCTTCTGCGACCAATTTCACAAAGCAATTTATAAGAATAAATCTCGTAATTATAAACTTTCGCAAAAACGAATGGAATGATGAGATATCCTTTGTGTGAGACTGAACTTTCATAAAGAAGACGACTCATCTTAACCTCCTTTGGCGTAACTGCTTTCAAAAAAATGCTTAAATTACATACTAAAAATCAATACTTTTCTTTTTAGATATATTTATGTATCACCTAAAGCCTCATAATCATTTAACAAAAACGTTAATAGCCGTTTTTGTCAAGAATAAAGAAATATCAAGCATTAACAGAAAAGTACTGAAACACTAATTATCGCTCTTTTTTTATCACTAAACATTAGATATATTATAAAAGTTATAAATTTCATTCTGTGGGACTATTTCCTTTGATCCTTACGCCTTGCCTTTCAAGACCATAAACTCAGTTGATTGGGTGGATGCTCAAGGTTATTCCAAGGTAAGGGTGGAACTGGTGTATCACTCTGTTCTAATAGCTGTTGGAAATGACGCGCTATGTTAGGCGATCGCGCTTCTATTGGACAATGAACAAAGAAATAAATTCGCACTCCCGCCTGTAACCATTGCTGAATCTGCCTTACCCACTCTTCCATAAACGGCTGATTCACTGATAAATTTGGATGGGAAATAAACCGAATCAGAGTAAAAGGTGCTGTCACACTCAATTGCAACGGTAATTTAGGTTTACGTCGTTCTGATTGTAACTGGGGGTCATCATCTCCAGTGTAAATGGGGCGCGAGTCTAAAAGTACCCGTCCTACACCTAGCTTTTGTAAAAGCGCTGTCAAATTACTAGCATGGGGTTCTCTGAACCAATCGGGATGACGAACTTCCAGGGCTAGGGGTGCATCTGTGCGCGGCCAAGCTTCCAGAAAGTTGGTCAAATCGTCAAACAATGCAGGTGCATAACTAGGTGGTAACTGGGCAAATATTGGGCCAAGATGCTTACCTAAAGGGCGCATCCCTTCCAGAAATTTTAAAGCCGCCGGAATATAAGGTTGTAGCAACCCTTGATGGGTAATATCTCGCGGTAATTTTAGACAAAATTCAAAACCTGCTGGGGTTTCGGCAGCCCAACGGGTTACAGTTTCTTGATTAGGCACAGCATAAAAGGTGGTGTTACCTTCTACAGTGGTGAAGCGACGACTGTAGAGATGGAGAAAATCGGCGGTGCGAGTACCTTGGGGGTAAAGTTCGCCCACCCAACCTTTATATGCCCAAACAGCACAACCAATAAAAAAGTTCACAACGCCTAAAAGCCTTGATGTATCATATTCAATTTTACAGGTTGGTTGTAAATTCATGACTTTTCAAGGCATCTGGAAAACCTCTCTCTAAATTTCTCTCCTACAAGGCTACGGTGTACACACAAGTCGGAAATAGTAGTCTGTCAAGGAATAATTGACGAGTACATTCTTTGTAGAGACGGCGATTTATCGTGTCAGTCTTTTAGACGCGATAAATCGCGTCTCTACATGAGGGCTTTCTGGCTTATCCCAAGCGTATTGGGATAAAACTGGTGACTTGTGTGTACACCGTAGCCTAGAAGGAGAGAGACTTTGAATTTTCCCCCTTCCCGCGTCGGTAAGGGGTTTAGTTTTTTGGTGGACTTTTCCACATAACGTGAAAAATCAGCCATAATTCAAGGTGCGTTACGCTCTGCTAACGCACCCTACAATTTAAAGTTCTGAACATAGTTATAAATATCCGCACTTACCTACTTAAAACAGTCAAAAGCAGTAAGCTTTAAGTGCAAAAAAGGGCTTTGTTGGGTTGATGTAAGAAAACCTAACATCGATACAGAGTGTTAGGTTCCGTGTTGCTCAAACCAACAAAGCCTTAGATTTTTTTAAAGCTAAAAGTTTGTGGCTCTCGGCTTTGAAAAGACTTAACGACACTGGCGATATTTGACGTGATAAACCAACCCTCGGTGGGCGAGGTCAAAAGAGTCAACAGTTGCCATACCTTGACCACTGGCGGTCATCGCAGCATTTACCCGCATATTTACACTGTCGCCACAGCGTGACCAAACATCAGCTACAGTCACTAATTGATCGCGAACGTTGTAATCACTTTCGCCGTTAAATGTCCGAGAAAAAACAGGGCCACGCTGACCAGCAAAAAAGTACTCTGCTCTTAGTCTGCCAATTGTGCTAGGAGCAACATAGCCCCGATAATCAGCATCGTAGAGGGAAATTTGAAAGCCTTGGGGGACTTTGATCGGAATACTTAAGTTACAGTTTTTGCGTCTTTCTTCTGCTTTATTCCCTACAGCTATAAACTTATCAAATAGAATACTTAGCTCTTGACCATCGGGGCTGACACTTACACTAGCAGATCCTTCAGGGCAGCCATTACCACCATATTCTGCACCTACAATTTCTACTTTGTCGTTAGCAAAAGCAGGGCCGACGGAAGCTGTTATCAGTGTAGCCGCAGCTAGAAAAGATTTGATAAAGTTGATAGATGTTGTCTTGAAATTTTGATTATTCATAACTCACCTGTTTTGAGTATTTGGATAGTGTTAGCTCCAAATTCGTTGCGGCTGATTCCGGAAACCCGATCGTTAAAAAAATCAGTATCAACCATATTTAAATGGGAGGAGAAACCCATGTATAACTTATGGCAAACTGATAGATTCTTGATATATAAAGAATCTAAAACAAACTTATTTCCGGTGAAATAATCAACACATTAATAGGCCAAGTAGAAATTCGCGAACTAGACGAATCTGCTCAAAAAAGCCAAAATATAGACTATTTAAGCCATAATAGACATCTCAAAACTATCGAAAAGTTAGCTATCTAACTTACCGAAGCTACATCTGCATATTGAGATTTAAGTAACTAGAATTAAACTGAATTACTTGTAGAAGTATCTAAATTAAATTCAGTATTTTTATTTAGAGGAAATATGTAATTGATGTATGACTGCTGAATAAAAGTCAACAGCTTTCCTCACTAAATAAAATATTTAGCAATCTACAATTAGCGATATTTTTTCTCTAATTAATTCTAGTTTTTGACTTCTAACTTCTTAGTTAAACCTTGGATATTTAACCTGTACTTGCTTAATGACTAAAGATTTTATATTGTGTTCCCGTAAAATTGACTAGGCGATCGCAATTAATGATTTAACCGCAAAGCAAGGACACAGCATTACTTACGCGTGTCAACTTAAGTACTTCTACTCATACGCTTAGGTAAGGGCTACTGGCAAAAATTTTGGGTTTTTGAGACGCGATAAATCGCCGTCTCTACAGGTGTTTTGGTCTTTTGTACTCAAAAAAATTAGGTAGCACACCTGTGCTACCTGACTCTGTGTCGTAGTGCAACATCGGTTATTGATAAATTTCCCCATCAGGCATAATTGCCCCAGCTAAGTTAGCACCAATTAATTTAACCAAGAGGCGCTCACCAGAACGAATCCGCGCTCCTGTTAAGTCGGCTCCTCGTAAGTCGGTTCCACTGAGATCCGCACCAATTAAATTAGCACCACGTAAATTCGCCTCCCTGAGATCCGCTAAAAGGAGGTTTGCCCGAAATAAATTTGCTTCAGATAAATTCGCCCCTCTAAGGTTGACTTTGTGCATAAAAGTGTCGCTGAGATTAGCACCACTCAAGTTTGCATAACTTAGATTTCTGCCAGATAAGTCTTTGTTGCTCAAATTTGCCCGACTGTAGTCTTTGCCACTCAAGTCTGAGTTTTGCTTCGGTGGTGGCTGGGTTTTTTGAGATGGTGTTTGCTGTTGATATGACGGTGAAGGTGAAGATGAAGGTGAAGGTGAATTAGATATAGTTTGATGTTTGGTTTTTAGAGAGCGCAATTTTTCACGAGCTTCATTTATGGCTTTCAGCTTATCTTGTGCTTTCTGCTGTAAACGGAGATTGTCTTTGGGAATGCGATCGGGATGCCAAACAAAGACTAAATCTTTGTAAGCCTGGTTCACTTCTTCAAGTGTTGCTCCAGGCTCTAATTCCAAAATTCTATAGTACCGCTCCAGATCGCTCATACGATATTTTGGTGGACAATCAACTTAATTATCAGTGATGGAGCCATGTATTCGCTGCATCTTTTGCCACTCAGCTGCTTCCTCATCTCTCCATCCCCCGATTTCTCCATCGAGCGATCGCTCTTAAATATGCTGCAACTGGAATCTGATAAATTTCAATAACAATCCAAACAATAATTGATAAATGTGATAAAAAAGTCAATACTGTCCAAATATATGGTGTCCAGGTAATGGGTTCCTTGAGGTCAGCAGGAAAATAGTAAGCTACTATGCCAATTAAAGTAGTGGGAAGAATTACAAAAACTGCTGCCGCTAGTCCATAACCCCAACCTAACTCCACACCTTCTAACTGGCCTTCTGTCCAACTAAACCCATTCCAACGCCAAGTTAATGGTGGTTGTCTAGAAGGCATCTTGATTTGCTGTATTTCTAAGTTGACTGTAAAAATCTCTTGACAAAAGTCACAAGCCATAGCTTCCATCAATGGCATGTGAGAAATCTTACCTATTCGACAGACTGGGCAGGGGTAAACTCCATAATAGTCGAAAGATTGGGCTAAGATTTTGGAACTGGGCATAATGAAACTGATGATCCTAAAAAGTTAATCTGGTCAATGAGGGCTTGGGTCAGAATAATGTATGGCGATCGTCAATTGTCTGCAATCAGCTTTCGCAAGGTGAAATGATAAGTCAGAAGAATTACAGATGTTTTCTTTTGCATGAAGTACAAAGCTACGGGTTTGGAGGCAGGGGGCAGAGGGCAGGGGGCAGGGGACAGGAGATAGAAACTCTTTGTATCTGGTTTTGAGCCCTTTATTTTGTACCCCATTTAAAAAGCAAACTGGTGTATATGTTTTTAGGAGTTACGCATTCACAGGAAAGACCAAATATAGATTATTTGAAAAACTACATCTGTCTTAGGGGCAATTGATATAGATGTAAAGCGGCTTAAGGCAGGTTATTTCCCTAGAATGCGGGTCTTTACTCCTACGGTTGTACTGAGTCTATCGCTTTTTTGTGGTTTATTGGGGTCTTGACACTGCCTATTCTTCCTGTTAATGTTAGCTTAAATAGGTATATTTATTAAATTTTCCAGCAAAAGCCCCGCAAATGCTTAAAACAAGTTCCTACTTTTATTTTTGGTTTAAGGTGGTTCACCGGGAGTGAATGTAGTTTCCTAATGGAAACCGCCCGGTGAACCGCAGAGCAAACTCTGCGGTTTTTGTTGTTTTAAGGAGAATTTCATCGTCATGACTTATTTAAGTAGCTGGTTTTATGGCTTTTACTTTTGGCCCAGATTAAATTCCGGGTAAGTAGCGTCATGTCGATGAATCAGAACGCGCCCGGAACTCTTCAAAGGTTCCGGGCTTTTTTGTTATCACTGGCGACTGGAAAAGAACTCTTACCTTAATACCTAATACTCAATCCATAACTTTTTAGGAAAATGAAACCATGATTAATGCTAAACTTGCCGCACAATCTCATCCGAATCACCAGACAATCGTTAAAATCTCAGAAAAAGTCGCTTTCGGAGGCGAAGAACTGGTAATTATCGGCGGCCCCTGTACCGTTGAAAGCTTAGAACAAATGGAGATTGTCGCCCAAAAGCTATCTACTGCATCGATACAGGGGTTGCGTGGCGGTGTCTACAAACCTCGCACATCTCCCTACGCTTTCCAGGGTATGGGTGAGGAAGGATTGAGGATTTTGGCAAGGGTGCGATCGCATTACAATATGCCAGTTGTCACTGAGGTGATGTCAATTTCTCAAATTGAAGTAGTCGCCGCCCATGCTGATATGCTTCAAGTTGGCAGTCGTAATATGCAAAACTTCGACTTGCTCAAAGCTTTGGGACAAGCTGGTAAACCAATATTACTCAAACGTGGTTTAGCAGCGACTATTGAAGAATTTGTCATGGCTGCTGAATATATTCTTAGCCACGGGAATCCTGATGTGGTGTTGTGCGAAAGAGGTATCCGCAGCTTCGATGATTACACCCGCAATGTCCTAGATTTAGCAGCAGTGGCAGCACTCAAGCAAATAACTCACCTGCCTGTGATTGTAGATCCTTCCCATGCTGTCGGTAAACGGGAACTGGTAGCACCTGTGGCTAGGGCTGCGATCGCTTGCGGTGCTGATGGATTAATTATTGAATGTCACCCACAACCAGAAAAATCTGTTTCTGATGCCCGTCAAGCACTCTCTTTAGAAGATATGGTGCGTTTAGTTGATAGTTTAAAGCCTGTAGCAAAAGCCGTTGGGCGCAATATATCATCAAATGTCGGGGCGGGTTTATCACCTGCCCCAATTTTTTATGCTGCTTAAATTTCAGTTGAGGGCGATTGCTTAAATGTCTGAGTCAAAATATTTATTTTGGCTGAACGACAAACTGCGATGCCTACGGCGGTAAACTACGCCTTCGTAAAATAAAATTGTTGCTTAGACTATTCCACTTATTCTCAAATAATTTTTGCAACACAACCCTAAATATATATAAATAAAGTCACAACAATTTATTTCTAAAAGGGGTAGGCGAAAAAAGCAATTATTAGTACACTAATGTTTAGCTTGACTAACATTCTGCTTATCTAATTAGAATTAATCGCAACCAACCATTTTGCAAAAAATGCGATGTCTAACGACAAGCTAGTACGTGTATGTGCTTCCCCTTTCCCCAAATTGTTAATATGCGCCGTTTAGTTTCTATTCAGACGATAAAGTCTTCGTCCTTGACTGCTCAAACTATTTTTAGCTTTCATAACGTTATTCAAAGAGGACGGTTTTCATTACTTGTATTAGGTCTAACTTACTTATGTGCTGCCTGTAATGCTTCCGAAGCCCAATCAAGTGGAAAAGAAGCAGGAAAAAAGCGAGCCGTGCCAGTGGTGGTTGCCACTGCGGCTCAAAAAACTATTCCAGTACAGTTATCGGCTACGGGGACAGTTGAAGCATATTCTACAGTATCTGTCAAATCTCAAGTTGGTGGGCAACTGACTGGAGTCTATTTTCAGCAAGGACAGAACGTTAAGAAAGGAGACTTGTTATTTAAAATTGATTCTCGCCCTCTACAAGCTGCGCTGATGCAAGCTAATGCTGCCAAGGCAAAAGATTTGGCTCAGGTAAAACAGGCACAGGCTAATGTGCTAAAAGCGATCGCTCAAGTGAACCAGGCAAAAGCGAATGTCGTGAAGGATAAGTCCCAGGCAACAAATGCAAATGTGCAAGCTCAACGTTATAGTAGTTTGCTCAAGCAAGGGGCAATCAGTAAAGAACAGTCGGAACAGTATCAGACTACTGCTGCTGCTCAACAAGCAACGGTAAAGGCAGATCAAGAGGGAGTGGCAAATGCTCAGGCTGCGGTGGCAGCAGCTCAAGCAGATGTACAAAATGCTCAGGCGGTGGTACTAGCAGATGAAGCTGCGATCGATAATGCTAAAGTTCAGCTTTCTTATACTTCCATCTACTCACCAATTGCTGGACGCACGGGTAGTCTGAAGCTAAATCAAGGCAACTTGGTAGAGGCGAATGCTACCGATCCGCTAATTACAATCAGTCAAATTCACCCGATTTACGTCAACTTTTCCATTGCCCAGCGATTACTGCCAGATATCAAAAAATACAGTGCTAATAACGGCAAGTTAGAAGTCGATGCTTTACCTCCTAAAGACGCAGGGCGGCCAGTACGAGGCGAACTTACCTTTGTCGATAGTGGAGTCAATACCCAAACAGGTACGATTCAACTTAAGGGTACTTTTGCCAACAATGACGATCGCCTGTTTCCGGGACAGTTTGTTAATGTAGTCCTCAAACTGAGCGAAGAACCAAATGCCATTACTGTTCCTTCCCAGGCGGTACAGAGTGGGCAAAAGGGACAATTTGTGTATGTGGTCAAACCCGACAAAACAGCAGAAATGCGGACAATTACCGTCGGCGACACCGTTGAGAACGAAACGGTAATTAAACAAGGGTTGAAACCAGGTGAGCAAGTAGTTATTGATGGACAATTCAACCTAGTGCCTGGTGCCACAGTCCAAGTGAAACCGGAGGTAGGAAGCAGGGGGGCAGGGGGCAGAGGGGCAGGGGGAGGAGGAGCAGGGGGAGAAAGGTAAACTCCTCACTCAGCACGGGTAAACGCTCGGCTACTGCTAACAGCACTCATTACTTTTCAATCAGCGCTGGCTCAACGCCCATCTACCGCTAACAGCAATCTTTATTCCTTACTTAGCACTCAGATGAACATTTCCGAGCTATTTATCCGGCGACCAATCATGACGACTCTAGTTATGGTTGGCATTTTGATATTTGGACTGATCAGTTACCAACAGCTACCTGTTAGCGACTTACCCAATGTAGATTATCCAACACTCCAGGTAACAGCTAATCTACCCGGAGCTAGCCCAGAAACGATGGCTGCCTCAGTCGCAACTCCTTTAGAGCAGCAGTTTTCGAGCATCGCGGGATTGAGTTCGATGAACTCTACCAGTTCTTTGGGTACTACACAGCTGACGCTGCAATTTGACCTGAATCGGGATATTGACGGTGCGGCACAAGATGTCCAGTCTGCGATCGCTAAGGGAGCAAAACAGTTACCGACAAATATGCCTAATCCGCCATCTTACCGAAAGGTAAATCCGGCGGATCAGCCAGTCCTTTATATCTCCCTCAATTCGTCTATTCTGCCCCTCTCAACTGTAGATAAGTACGCTGAAACATTGCTGGCACAACGCCTGTCAATGGTGGATGGAGTAGCACAAGTGCAGGTGTTTGGTTCCCAAAAGTACGCGGTACGAATTCAGCTTGACCCGGAAGCGCTGAGTGTCAAAGGCATAGGAATCGATGAAGTCGCTGATGCGATCGCTAACGGAAATGTCAATCTGCCTACGGGGACACTTTACGGTAAGCAGCAAAATTCTACAATTCAAGCAAACGGTCAACTCAACGATGCCGCCAGCTATCGCTCTCTAAGTGTGGCTTATCAGAACGGCGCACCAGTGCAGCTAGGAGAACTAGGTCAAGTTCTGGACAGCGTGGAAAATGACAAGATTGCGAGTTGGTATTTTCCTGTTAAGAAAGAGAGCAGGGAAGCAGGGGAGAAGTCCCAATCTAAAAATTCTGGGGTGCGGGCGATCGTTTTGGCAATTCAGCGTCAACCGGGAACTAATACTGTTCAAGTAGTAGATGCAATCAAGAAACTGTTACCTACCTTTCGGACACAGATTCCGGCGGCTGTGAACATGGATATTCTCTATGATCGCTCCCAATCAATTCGGGAGTCGGTAGATGATGTACAATTCACGCTGTTGCTCACCATCGCTCTGGTGGTGCTGGTTATCTTTCTATTTCTCCGCAATATCTCTGCTACTGTTATTCCCAGTTTGGCAGTACCGCTTTCGATAGTAGCAACCTTTGGAGTCATGGTACTACTGGGTTTCTCCCTCGATAACCTATCACTGATGGCGTTGACCCTTTCAGTAGGTTTCGTGGTAGATGATGCGGTAGTCATGCTAGAGAATATTGTCCGCCACATGGAAATGGGCGAAAGCCGGATGGAAGCAGCCCTAAATGGTTCTAGAGAGATTGGTTTCACAATTTTATCTATGACCATCTCTCTGGTAGCAGTATTCATCCCAATCCTTTTCATGGAAGGCATTTTGGGGCGACTGTTTCGGGAGTTTGCCGTTACTATTAGCGTTGCAATCTTGGTATCTGGCGTAATTTCCCTCAGCTTGACACCAATGCTGTGTTCCAGATTCTTGAGTCCACCTCATCATGAGCAGGAGAGTGAGGGGGATGAGGAGCATACTTCTCTACGAGAGGCTGTGCCAACGACTACGCTCAGTAACCGGGGGAGCAGGGGAGCAGGGGAGCAGGGGAGTAGGGGAGATGAGGAGCAGGGGAGAGAGGGAGAAATTCTTAACTCCGAGTCCCATTCGACTACGCTCACGGCAAGCCCAGCACCTAGTCTCCAGTCCCGAATCAAAAACTTTAACCGTCGTCTCTACAACTTTTCGGAAAACGTTTTTAATGTGATATTGGGCGGATACGATTGGAGTTTGAAGAAATCACTCAAGTATCACCGCACGACGATGGTGATTTCGGGAGCGATTCTTGTAGCGACAGTGTATCTATTTATCATTGTGCCTAAAGGATTTGTTCCCAACGCAGATGTTGGACAAATTACGGCAACAACTCAGGCATCAGAGGATATATCCTTTGATGAGATGGTAAAACATCAACAAGCTGTAGCTGCGATCGCTTATCGCGATCCTAATGTTGATTCCATCAACTCCAGTGTTGGGGCTGGTGGCCCAAATGCTTCCGCCAACGCGGGACGGCTTTTAATTGAACTCAAGCCCCGCGATGAGCGCCGTCTCAGTGCTGATGAAGTTGTCCAGGAACTCCGGCCTAAGCTGTCAGGTGTACCCGGAATCAAGGTTTTCTTGCAAAATCCCCCAGCGATTAATGTGGGTGGACAACAGACAAAAGCACAGTATCAATTTACTCTGCAAAGTCCTAATATTCAGGAACTTTACCAATACGCTCCAGCTTTAGAAGAGAAATTGCGATCGCTCTCAGATTTACAAGATGTTAACAGCGATTTGCAAATCAAGAATCCGCAAGTAAAAGTAGACATCAACCGCGACCAAGCTTCAGCTCTAGGTTTGACCGCCAATCAAATCGAAACTGCTTTGAGTAATGCTTATGGTACTCGCCAAGTTTCTACCATCTACGCCCCCGATAGCCAATACCAAGTAATTATGGGCGTGGAACCAAAATATCAGCAAAATGCCAACGCCCTAGATTTACTCTCAGTTCGTGCCCCTAGTGGACAACTTGTACCTCTCAATGCCGTAGCAACCTTGAGCAAAGATGTAGGCCCCTTAACTATCAACCATAAAGGGCAACTGGCATCTGTCACCTTCTCCTTTAACCTGAAGCCAGGGGTGTCACTAGGTAACGTCACTGGGAAAATTGAGGAACTTGCCCGCCAAACACTGCCACCTACTATTAGTACAGGCTTCCAAGGTTCAGCGCAAGCATTTCAATCTTCAATTCAGGGTTTAGGACTGCTACTGCTGGTTGCCATCTTGGTGATTTATATCGTGTTGGGAATTCTCTACGAGAACTTCATTCACCCGTTAACAATCCTTTCTAGCTTACCTTCTGCTGGATTTGGAGCAATACTGACCCTGTTGCTGTTTCAAGTTGACTTGAATATTTACGCTTTCGTCGGCATCATTCTGCTAGTTGGCATTGTGAAGAAAAACGGAATTATGATGGTTGACTTTGCGATCGTTGCCCGTCACAACGGCAAAACCCCTTATGATGCTATCTATGAAGCCTGCTTGGTGAGATTTCGTCCAATTATGATGACGACAATGGCAGCACTCATGGGAACTTTACCAATTGCCCTCGGTTTGGGAGCCGGAGCAGATACACGTCGTCCCCTTGGTTTAGCAGTAGTTGGGGGGTTAGTATTCTCGCAGTTCCTCACACTTTATTTAACACCCGTTTTCTACACCTACATGGAGTCTTGGCAAACCAAGATGAAAAAACGTAACTGGCGCAAACAGCCTTGACACTCACCCGACTGAACAAATAACGCTTGGTTGATTTGTTCTTTATAATCACTAACTCTTGACTCCCTTCATTTTAGAGGGGAGTTTTTTATGTATCATAGTTATTTTTGCTAGTCAACCTTGATTAACTTTCCCATAATTGCGATCGCAAATCCCCAGCCTCCAAACATCGAAGAGCCGTAGTATGGCACTTGAGATTGAAGGAAGTATAATATTCCATACAAGAGCTAGGTTAATGAGTATCAAAGGTGGATTCATCCAGTTCAAACACTCGTTGACGGAGATAAAAGGTGGATTCATCCAGTTCAAACACTCGTTGACGGAGATAAAAGGTGGATTCATCCAGTTCAAACACTCATTGACGGAGATAAAAGGTGGATTCATCCAGTTCAAACACTCGTTGATGGAGATAAAAGGTGGATTCATCCAGTTCAAATACTCGTTGACGGAGATAAAAGGTGGATTCATCCAGTTCAAATACTCGTTGACGGAGATAAAAGGTGGATTCATCCAGTTCAAATACTCGTTGACGGAGATAAAAGGCTGAACAAGCCTTTGAATTGCAATATGCTTAGAATAAGTTTTTTCTCCCTCTGCTCCCCTTGCCCCTGACCTACGGTGTACACACAAGTTATCGAATCACTAGCAGTCCTCGAATTACCCCACCCTAACCCTCCCCTTTACAAGGGGAGGGAACAAGATTCTTTTAAATTCACAGCGTCTATTAAAATTAGATTAGAATTCAGGAATCAAGAGTCAGAATTGAGAAGTTAGAAGGCAACCCACGCGCAACTATTCACGCCGACCTACTTAAAATTATGTCTGACGCAATTATTCAATCTGAATTATTGGATAACAAAGCTGATAAAGAGCAAAACCTCTGTCAGATTCTCAGTGTACAGGAGTTAAGTGTTCTAAACGATCGCTCCAACTCCAAAGGGCTAGTTCAACTGGCTTTGCACCTCACAGTCATGGTTTGCAGTGGCTATCTGTGGGGAACAAACTTTGGCAATTGGTCACTGGCTATACCAGCACTGGTAATTTATGGCTTCAGTCTGGCTTCCATGTTTGCACCGATGCACGAATGCGTTCACAGAACGGCTTTTGCCAACAATCGATTAAATGAAGCTGTAGCTTGGTTTTCCGGCTTGCTCTCATTTTACAACAGCACATTCTTTCGTCGTTATCATAAATGGCATCATCGCTACACTCGCGTTCCTGACAAAGATCCCGAACTAACCGATCTCAAACCGAGTAATCTGGGTAAATACTTGTTGATAATTAGCGGTTTACCGTGGTGGCAGGGTAAATTAAGCGGGCATTTTCAGGTTGCAACAGGTCAATTTGACGATTTTCCATTTGTGCCAGAAGCCGCACGAGCCGAAGTTATTCGCTCTACTCGATGGCAATTAGGTATTTATGTAAGTGCGATCGCAATCTCAATTCTATTTGGTCAACCTTGGTTTTTCCTGTATTGGCTGCTACCCCTGCTTATCGGTCAGCCGATTCTCCGTTTCATTCTGCTAGCAGAACATACAGGTTGCACTCTTGACGCTAATCTGCTCACAAATACGCGCACAACCCTAACCCTTTGGCCTGTAAGATTTTTCATGTGGAATATGCCATATCATGCAGAGCATCATTTGTACGCATCAATTCCTTTTCACGCTCTGCCAAAAGCACATCAGCAATTGAGCCAACACTTTACCCACATTGAACCTGGCTATGTGAAAGTCAACTGGGATATCATAACTAATTCGTAATTCGTAATATTTCGACTGCGCTCAATACAAGTTCGTAATTCGTAATTGGGCATTGCTTATTTCTCCCTCTGCCTCCCCTGCTCCCCCGGTTACTGAGCGTAGTCGTAAAGCCTGCGGCATAGCTACGCTTAGGGCGCAGCCTCTCGTAGAGAAGTATGCTCCCATTCCCCACTCCCATTCCCTTTGATTTTAATTTGCTCTAGACTCGACCTTAACGCACCTTTGTCAGATCATGAAGAATGATTAATAAAAACGAGTATAGACAAATATGATAAAAATGCTAGCTGAAAACTTGATGGGAATTGAGGCAAGATTACAAATTAATTGGGTTTGGCTAAATGCCGGCTTAGAGTTTGCTAGTTGGGGACTTTTTTCACTTTTGCTTGCTGAGGTCTTGAGAGACACCTACCATGCTTTGTGTCACCAAGTCAATTGGCTTGCTAAATGGCACAACAAACACCACATGGCTTATCGCCGCGATTTATCGATAGTTTCCATGAGAATTTACCAAGAATCGCAACTCTATCACGACATTTTAGAATCGAGTCTACTGCTGGTGGTGTTGGTAGCCGTTGCCTTAATTGTCCAACAATGGGGGTTATGGCTGGGAGTAGCTTATGGTTCCACCTTCTTGTATGGCGCGTCTGTACGATATTTTCAGGGAAAAATTGATACAGACTACAACCACCTACCCGGTCCTCTAGAGACAATTCCATCGATTTGGTGGGTGAATCGGTCTTACCATTGGCGGCATCATTTTGATGATGTCAACGCTTACTACAGTGGTGTCTTTCCCTTAGTGGATAAAATTCTTGGTACAGGGCTGTCTCTCAAGGGTAAAACCATCGCTTTAACCGGAGCATCAGGAGCGTTAGGGCAAGCTTTGGCGGCTGAACTGGTAAGGAACAATGCTAAAGTCGTGGCATTAACTACTAATCCAGAAAAATTAGTAGAGCAAGTTGGGGTGAAGGTGATTCCTTGGCAATTAGGTAATGAAGCCGAACTAAGGAATAGTTTAGAGAAAGTAGATATTTTAATTATCAACCACGGAATCAATGTCTACGCCAGGCGCACATCGGAGGCTATCAACTCTTCTTATGAGGTGAATACCTTTTCAGCATTGCGGTTGATGGATATATTTTCGACAACTGTAACAGGGCCACAAGCAAAAGCAACTAAGGAAATCTGGGTAAACACTTCTGAGGCTGAGGTTTCTCCAGCGCTGAGTCCACTTTATGAACTCAGCAAGCGATCGCTAGGTGATATTGTTACTCTCAAGCGTTTAGATGGGGATTGTGTAATTCGCAAGTTAATTCTTGGCCCATTCAAGAGTCAACTCAATCCCTATGGAGTGATGTCTGCACAGCAAGTTGCTCGTGCGGTCTTATTTTTCGCTCGGCGAGACTTCCGAAATATTATTGTGGCAATAAATCCTCTCACCTATCTGCTGTTTCCCTTAAAAGAAACTAGTACATCGCTATACTATCGAGTCTTCAGTCGAACAGCGAAAAGTGAGCAGGACTTACGCAAACAATAGCCAAAACTCTGATTTTCAGGTAGGGGCAATTCATGAATTGCCCCTTAGTGCGTGTATTTTTGCATAAAAATAGCGCACCGCAGCCATTGCTCCGAGTGAGTGCTGATTATTTAATGTTGAAAAAAGCATACTCTTATGCACTTTTAAAATGTAAAGGCTGTTCTATTCTGTTTCATTTCCCTTCAAAACTATTCAAAATATCTTCAGGTAAGGGACTATCAAAATCATCTGGAACAATGAACTCGCCAGCACATAAGCCATAAGGTCTAATTTGTCGAAAGGTGGCTGAAACTGGTTTAATTTCTGCAATAGCTTTACCTGCTTGCATGATAATAATACTTTCCCCTGCTGCTACTTGTTGAAGGTAGCTAGTTAGATTTCGCTGGATTTCATCAATTGTTACGGTTAGCATGATATGTGTATGTAGGAATATTTCTGGTATATCAAGTTGATAGTTTTAAGTTATAGCCACTAATATTCCAGGTTTAGCAGTAGCTTTTAGATTTAATTAAGTAACTGCAAATTCAGTATACTGTCTGATATCGGCTGGTTGGAAGGCGAGAACAATTTGATTTTTAGGAATACCAGCGTTAACAAGTTCGTTGGCTATACCGTATTCTATACCGTCTCTTTGAATCCAGATTTTATCGTTGATAATGTCAATATGGACTAAGCAACCATGCACACGTTGATTATTTTCCCAGCCTAGTGTTAGTAGCAGGTAATGGTTAGCGGTTTTGTCTATAATTAGTTGTCTTTCTAGTTCTCCATAAGCATAGGTAAGCTGGGCATATTCGGTTAATATCTTTTGAATGATTTGGCGATAATTATCTAAGGTATCCATTGCATTATATTTTTTGTAAAAATTTATTAAGAAATAATAATTAATCTAAATTTTGTGAAACCATTATAAAATACAAACTTGTTAAGTTATATTTCTGAAATCCCACATGCTTTAAATTATTACATAAATCATGAAATCTAGTTTTAAACAGTTAAACTTATTTGAAGCAGAACTGACTCATACAAATCCTCAAACAATAGTATTACCAAAAGGCTACAAAGGATTAGCTGCTTTTCATAAATATTGGGGGAAGAAACCAATTGAACCCCTAGCATTTCTAATTGAAAATTTAACAAAAAAAGGTGACATAGTTTTAGATCCTTTTTTAGGATCAGGTTTAGTAGCTCGTGAAGCAGCAATTAGGCAAAGACGGTTTATAGGTATTGATATTAATCCTATAGCAATAGAATTATCGAATTTACTAATTGGTTTACCAAGTCCAAATATTTTAAAAGAAGCAATTGATGAATTAGAAAGAAGTGTTAAGTCAGAAATTTATAAAACTTACTTACTAGAAGATGGAAAATTTGCAACTCACTATTTATGGAATGGGAATAAACTAAATTCAGTCTGGCAGTTATCACAAAAAATGAATAAAAATGATAAAAGGTTGCCAACTAACTATGACTATCAACTATTGAAAGAATTTGAAGCATATCAACCTCAAATACCTCGTCCAATTAAGTTTTTTAAAAATAGCCGAATAAATACAAATGATTCTTTAACACTGAAAGATTTATTCACTGGTCGCGCATTACATAATATAGATTTACTACTTGATGCAATTCATAAACAACCAGATACAATCAAATCTGCATTATTGCTCTCATTAACATCTGCTTCAGGTCAAATGTCTAATATGGTTTTTGCAATTACAGGAAGAGGTAAAACAAAATCTCAGCCAACAAATAAAATAGAAGTTGGTAGTTGGGTTATAGGATATTGGAGACCAACACTACATTTTGAAATCAATGTTTGGAATTGTTTTATTAAACGTGCAAATAGATTATTAAAATCCATTCAAGAAGATGAATTTGAAAAATGTTATCAGGTATCTAAAAGAGTAGAAGATGTTATTTATAACAAAGCTGAAGTAGCGATTATTCAAGGTGATAATCGAAAAATTCTCAATAATTGCCCTGATGGAACTATTTCACTTGTATTAACCGATCCTCCACATAGTGATAGGATTCCATACTTAGAATTGAGTGAAATGTGGAATTCTTTAATAGATAAAAAGTCAGATTTTTCTCATGAAATTGTAGTCTCTAATGCCCGTATTCGATTAAAGGATAAAAAACTTTATCTTCATGAAATGACTGAATTTATGCAGACTGCTACGCGTATACTTAAGCCTAGTGGGATATTAGCTCTATTTTTTAATGCTAGAGATGCTGCTAGTTGGAAGTTTTTACAAGAAGTAATACCATCTTCAGATAAATTGCAATTTCAGGGATTATTCCCAATGAATTATTCAGCAAATTCAGTAGTGCAAGATAACAGAAAAGGAGGTTTAAAAAATGATTTTGTTTTAATATATCAAAAACCTGGAAATGAAGATAAAATAAAATTGGAATTTTTAAAAAATTTACCTAATTGGTCTAAAGAAATACCTAATATTAGCTAAAAATAATATTGGAACTGCAAAATAAATGAGTTATACATTTTCTCAACTTTCTCGCTTATACAATGAAAATAAGTTCTTTGAATTAACATCATCTCCAGAAGGATTATATTTTTTAAAATTACGTTCTTTGGCTCGAAAAGATTATTACTTACATTTATTTCAAAAAGCACAAATATCTTCAGATAACTTAGGGGTAAAGCAGTATCTTGAAATCCTTTTTAATTCTAATATTTCTTCAAAAACTATTCATGATTCTATTAATCAAATATATGAAGCCGAGAGGGGAAAACGTCGTGCAAACGAACAAAATTTACTAAGAGAATTATATAAGTTAAGAGTTTTTGACTGGGGTGGTATCCATGAGAATGATATTAATAAGTATTTAGTTGATAATTACATAAAAAAGATTACTAATTATAATAATTTAATAGAAAAAGTAGAGAATGAAATTTTACATAGTTTGAAAAGTTTTGTTTTGTGTTCCTGGTATAATAATTGGACATCAATTATAATCGAGGATATTTTTAAAGACCATCACCGTATTTTACCAACTGTGGGGCAAATTAAATAAGTTGATTTTTTTATTGACGATATACCTTTTGACCTAAAAGTAACTTATTTTCCTAAAGGTTTCATGGAAAATAAAAGAAGGGCAAGACAGTTAAAAATAAAAGAAATATCTGATTTAAAAGAGGGAGCGAAAAAATTTAGTATTCCTTTTGATAAAACTCGAAATGAGAATGATCTATTAATTGATTTAATTACAGCTTTTACGGAAAGCTCAAATCAAGATATACAAGATTTTTATAATAATTTTGTTAAAATAAGAAAAGATATTATAAATGAAACAGTACAACAACCTCATGAGCTTTTACGTTGGCTATATGAACAACAAGGTAGTCAAAGATTTGATGCAAGTAATCGCTTATTTTTAATTGTTGTCGATACTAATTCTTTAGAAGATAGTTGGAAGCTCAAAAGAGATTATACTCTGTTAAAAGATAAAATAGAGGAATATTTAAATACACGCTCTTTTAATAAAGATGAACTCTTATTAACTTGGTCATTTAATAACAATAAATACCAAAGTTATGCTGATGTTTTGTTTCTACTAAAGTAACACTAAAATAAGTTATAAAAAAAGGGATAAGCCCAAAAGCCTATCCCCTAAAAAATCAACTAATCAATGTATCAAGTTCCACTTGTCCAAGAGTTGATGTACTCAATTTGATCTGCTGTTAGGCTATCAATCGTGATACCAATAGCCTGCAACTTCAACCGAGCAATTTCTTGATCGACTTCAACAGGGATTGAGTGCAAACCAGGTTGCAACTTACCCTTATTCTTCACCAGGAATTCACAAGCCAAAGCTTGGTTTGCAAAACTCATATCCATTACTGCGCTGGGGTGTCCTTCAGCCGCAGCTAGGTTAATCAAGCGTCCTTGTCCGAGAACGACAACTGATTTACCATTTTTCAACTTGTACTCTTCGGTGAAAGGACGAACTTCTTTGATTTCCTTAGCTTGTGCAGCCAAGTATTTCAAATCAAGTTCCAAGTCAAAGTGACCGGAGTTACAAACGATCGCACCATCTTTCATCACATCGAAGTGTTCACCGCGAACGACGTGCTTGTTACCAGTCACAGTGATAAAAATATCACCTTGGGGTGCAGCTTCAGCCATTGGCAGGACGCGGAAGCCATCCATTACGGCTTCAATTGCCTTGATGGGGTCGATTTCGGTGACGATGACGTTAGCACCCATCCCACGGGCGCGGAGGGCTGTACCTTTACCACACCAGCCATAACCGACGACGACAATGTTTTTACCAGCCAACAAAATATTTGTGGCGCGGATAATGCCATCTAGGGTTGATTGCCCAGTACCATAGCGATTATCAAAGAAGTGCTTGGTGTCAGCATCGTTGACGTTGACGGCGGGGAAGGTGAGAACGCCTTCTCTAAACATGGCGCGTAACCGCACAATACCAGTGGTGGTTTCTTCGGTGCTACCAATCAAATCAGCGATTTGGTGTTGGCGTTCTTGTACCAAAGTTGCAACCACATCGCTACCGTCATCAACAATAATGTTGGGGCGATGATCTAAAGCTATTTGGACGTGGCGGTTATATGTTGCGTTATCTTCGCCTTTTTGAGCAAAGACGGGAATTTCATGATCGACGACGAGGCTAGCGGCTACGTCATCTTGGGTTGATAAGGGATTGCTAGCAATTAATAGCGCATCTGCACCACCGGCTTTCAGAGCGATCGCCAAATGTGCTGTTTCTGTTGTAATGTGGGCGCAAGCTACAAGGCGTAAACCAGCGAAAGGCTTTTCGATCGCAAAGCGATCGCGAATTTGCTTCAAAACTGGCATTTCGCGTCCAGCCCATTCAATGCGCTGTCTACCCAAGGCAGCTAGGCCGAGGTCTTTAACCTCGTGCTTTAATCGGGGAGAAGTTGCGGTCATCAAAAGTTACCTCAAAAAATTAAAAAAGCTACGTAAATTTTACGCACTCTACTAGGTTATTGTACAACTTGCGATTTTTGCTTGAAAGAAAGCAAATCACTTGTCAATAGTCCTCAAAACTAGCTTGACGTTTGATTACCCTAATGTCAACTTCATCGCCAGGTTCTTCCCTTTTGTTTTATCTTTGGTAAGAGTAAGACTCTTCTAAGCTTTGATTGCTGATTTTAAGTACATTGTCAACTGTCTAAAGATAGAGGAATAATAAAACAACATCGAAGTTTCATTATCTAAAGAGAAAACCTCGACTTTAGATAAGTACATTTACTCAATGTAATTGCGGAGGATGGTTATAGAAGTAGTCAATAGTCAATTGTTTTCAAGGAGGTGTTTGAGTGCGTTTTCAATTTTTGGCGTTGGCTTTGCCCGCCGTAGGCATCGCCAGTTCAATGGCTATAGCCGTTGTACCTGTAGCAAAAGCCACAGCCCAGATTCCATTGTTACCTCAATTACAAACTCCCAGCAGTGTCAGTAGTGATTCAAACGATCGGCTTGTCACAGGCTGGATTTATTTAGATGGTCGGCGGTTATTTCAGATCGCAGCATCAAAAGCCAACTTTCCTGAGCGTTCAGAAGATATCCAAAAGAAGTTGGAGAAAATAAGCCAAAACTACATTCAGTCACCAGCAAAAACAGCAGTCAAGGTAGAAGTTCGTAAAGTAAACGACTTACCAGTAATTTATGTCAACGATCAATACCTGATGACGATCACTTCTGAGGATGCTGGATTGCGAGAGGTAGATATATCGACATCGGCAAATCAAATCGCGGAATCGTTACAAGAAGACTTGCAACAAGCAAAGCAAGAAAGACAAACTCAATTTTTAATCAACCAAGGTAAAATTGCTGCGGGCACAGGACTAGCAATGATTATCATGAGTTGGGGGATATATAGTTGGCAGCGCCGTTCCAAAAAAGATTCAGTACAACCCATTGCCTCTCAACCTCTTAGATGGCCCCTAAACGCCCCAATTTCACCAGCAGCAGCCCAACCAATTACAACACAACTAAATCAACAGCAACATCGGCATATCCAAGAAGTCAAAAGACGATTGTTTCAGCTAACTCAAGCTGGAATTTGGGGTGGTGGAAGTTTCTTTATCTTGGGTCTATTTCCCTACACACGACCATTTCAGCTAGGGATTCTCACAGCTGCCCAATTTCCTTTGCGATTAGGTGTTGTGTTGCTGGTAACTTACGTAGCGATCCGTCTCATCTACGCCCTTATTGATCGCTTCACCACCACTCTAATTAGCAGTGGTGCTTTACTGACTCCAGAAAGTTCTGAACGGCTGCAACTGCGAGTTTCCACATTTTCTGGCGTGACTAAAAGCATCGCTACTGGTCTCTGCGTAGGAGTAGGCTTTTTGCTAGCGCTGGTGTCATTGGGGATAGATATCGTTCCCTTGCTAGCGGGTGCGAGTTTGGTTGGTGTTGCCGTGTCTTTAGCTTCGCAAAACCTAATTAAAGATGCGATTAATGGTTTCCTGATTATTCTAGAAGACCAGTATGCTTTAGGCGATGTGATTAATGTGGGAGACGTAGGAGGCTTAGTAGAAAATCTGAATTTGCGGATGACCCAACTGCGGGATTCTGAAGGGCGCTTGATCACGATTCCCAATAGTGAAATTAAAGTTGTTGCCAATCTTTCTAGTCGTTGGTCACGAGCCGATTTAACGATTCCCATTGCCTACCAAGCCGATACAGAACACGCTTTGAAGTTGATTGAAACAGTTGCTTTCGAGATGAATCAAGAAATGCAATGGCAGCGTCAAATTTTGGAACCGCCCCAAGTTTTGGGAATAGATCAATTTGGTGATCGCGGTTTGATTATTCGTGTATGGTTTAAAACACAGCCCCTGAAGCAATGGGATGTAGCACGGGAGTTCCGCCGTCGCCTGAAAGTCGCCCTAGACAAAGCCGGAATTTCTATTTCTGTACCTCAACAAGCGATTTGGGTCAATGACGATCAGTTGTTAAATTTTCAAGGTAATGGCAAATCTCATTAGAAATTTGGATTCATTACCGCATTTTTCAGTTGATTAGACCAAATTGTGTCCTATTGCCCCTTACAAAGGGGCTATGGTGTACCCACAAGTCCGGGACTTACGCAAACAATCGCTGAAAAGAAAGATTTTCTTCTTACGGCAATTCATGTAGACGCAAAGCAGCTATTCTACGAGTTCTCCAATGGAGTACCCGCAAAGTATTGCCCCTGAACGCTTGTAGTTTGACGTAAGTCCCAAATTGAAAAAGCTTGATTTCCCTTGTAGTTAGCAGCCCAGACCTATGTATTCCCATACGGAGTATGGGAAGGAGAAAATATTTAACATGAAGACTTGATAAATCCTTATATTAATAAAAAGCCACTCTGTCCGTAACCAGAATTAAACTGTTCCTGGATTTATGTTTGTCAACACCTTTATCAAACGTCCAGTCTTAACTACAGTCTGTACGTTTATCATCTTGCTGCTGGGAAGCATTTGTATTCCCATCCTGCCAATTTCTCAGCTACCGGATCTCGCTCCGGTGCAAATCACCGTTAGCTCTAACAATATTGGTGCGGATGCTCAAACAACAGAAAACACTGTCACCAACATTATCGAGCGACAAATTAATGGTGTTAAAGATGTATCTTATATATCTTCTAACACGGGTAATGATGGTTCTAGCAATATAACTGTCTCCTTCCCAACTAATGTTAATAGCGATATTGCTCAAGTAAACGTTCAAAATAAAGAAGCACTTGCTTCACCTCAATTGCCAGATACTGTTCAAAGAACAGGTGTCACCGTTGAAACGGCATCAAGCAGTCTCCTTCTGGTTTATGGGTTTTACTCAGAAAATAATGAGTATGACAACATTTTTATCAGTAATTATGTCGATCTGTATATTCTCGATCAGATCAAACGACTTCCTGGTGTAGGAAGTGCCAGGGTTTTTGGGGAACGCAAATATGCCATGCGTCTTTGGCTCGATCCCAACAAGCTTGCCCAACATCAACTAACTCCTCAAGATGTGACAACTGCCCTGCAACAACAAAATATTCAGGTGGGTGCAGGGGCGATTGGTAAGGAACCAGCACCAGATAATCAAAGCTTTGAATTTGCTTTACGGGCAACCAGTCGATTTAAAGATGCGGCTGAATTTGAAGATATGGTGCTGAAGGTGAGTCAAGGTGGCACTAATAGTACTAGCAATAGCGCTACGAATAGCACCCTAGTTAAAGTCAGAGATGTCGGTCGAGTTGAACTAGGAGCAGAAAACTATCTTGCTGATGCCAAATTTACCATCCCAGGAAATGCTCCCAAGGCAGCCGTGGGTTTGGGGATATATCAACTTCCGGGTAGTAATGCCTTAGACGTTGCTCATGCTGTTGAAGAGCGGATCGTAGCGCTGGAGAAGAGTTTTCCACCTGGACTAAAAGCACAGTTGGCATTTGATACCACGCCATTTGTGGAAATTTCTTTAGAAGAAGTTCTGCACACTTTGGTTGAGGCGATTATCCTGGTGGTCTTGGTAATTTTCGTCTTTCTGCAAGATTGGCGTACCACGATCATTCCCACTGTGGCGATTCCCGTTTCGCTGATTGGGACATGCGCGGCTCTCTTGGTTTTAGGATTTCAGATTAATACACTGACCTTATTTGGTTTCGTTTTAGCGATCGGGATCGTTGTTGATGATGCCATTATTGTAGTGGAGGCAGTTGCAGTCAAACTGGAGCAGGGCATGAGGCCCTTTGAGGCGGCTGTCGAAGCGATGAAGGAGTTGACTGGGGCAATCATTGCCACTTCACTTGTACTCATGGCGGTATTCATTCCTGTTGCATTCATTCCAGGCACTACAGGGATTGTCTACAAACAATTTGCGTTAACCGTTGCTTGCTCCATTGCCATTTCCACCTTCAATGCTTTAACATTCTCTCCAAGTATGGCAGCTATCCTGATGCGCCCTGCTCAGACTGCACGGGGCCCTTTGGGTTGGTTCTTTACGCAATTTAATCGGGGATTTTCTTGGTTCACACGGCGATATGTTGGGTTTGTTAGCTACCTTACCCATGTCAAGCCGATTGTAGTTGGAGTCTTCATCACTGGTTTAGTAGCAACGGTTTTAATGTACAGAGCAGTTCCTACTGGGTTTATTCCAGAGGAAGATCAGGGTTATTTCTTTGTAATTGTCCAAGGGCCAGATGGGGTTTCTTTGAAGTACACCGAATCTGTTATGGATCGGGTTGTCAAAGAAGTAACATCAGCTCCCGAAGTTAGAGCTAGTTTTATGATCAGTGGCTTTGGTTTCGATGGTAATGCTTCTAATTTGGGCATTGCCTTTGCTAACCTGAAACCCTGGAAAGAAAGAGCTAAAGAATCTCAATCTGTTTATGGGATACTTCAGAGGCTGAACAAAAAGCTCTCAGCAATTACAGAAGCTAGAGCGATCGCAGTGAATGCTCCTCCGGTTAGAGGGTTAAGTAGTACAGGTGGTTTTGAGTTTATCATTCAAGACCGAACTGGAAGTGCGCCAATTGAAACCCTAGTTGAGACTGCTAAAAAATTTATTGCAGCCGCAAATAAAAAGCCTGTTTTACAACGAGTTTTCACTCAGTTCACCGCAGACACTCCCCAATTTGACATTCAGGTAAACCGCAACCAAGCCAAAGCTCTCAATGTGGAGATTAACGACATCTTTGGAGCGTTGCAAACTTACTTGGGGTCGCAATATGTAAATAACTTTGTCCAAGGACAGCGACAGTATCGAGTATATGTCCAAGCAGATGGGGTTTTCCGCTCTAATCCAGATGATATTGGCAAACTCTATGTTCGCTCTGCAAACGGGGCGATGATTCCGTTGAGCAGTTTGGTGAAAGTTACTCCCTTTGTGGGTCCAAAAACCATCTCCCATTACAACTTGTACCGATCAATCAAAGTCCAGGGCGCTCCTGCTCCCGGTGCTAGTTCAGGAGAGGCGATTAAAGCAATGGAGCAAGTAGCAGCAGAAATGTTACCTCAAGGATTTGGTTATGAGTGGACAGGGACTTATCTCCAGGAGAAGACATCAGGGGGAGCTACAGGCTTAATTTTTGCTTTAGCGATCGTTATTGTCTTTCTGGTGTTGGCGGCTCAGTATGAAAGCTATGTTGACCCAATCATTATTTTGCTGACAGTTCCCCTAGCTGTTTTGGGAGCGATGACGGCGATTTGGCTACGTTCCAATATTTTTATGGCAGGTAGTCTCTTCCCCAAAGTAGTGGATGATATCTATTGCCAAGTGGGTCTAGTAACTTTGATTGGTCTAGCTGCAAAAAACGCGATTTTAGTTGTGGAATTTGCTAATCAGCTGCATGAGCAAGGCATGAGCTACACACGCGCGGCGGTGAAAGCGGGACAAGAGCGTCTGCGACCCATCTTAATGACTTCTTTTGCAGCGCTGTTAGGATTTTTGCCCTTGGTGATCTCTCAAGGGGCTGGAGCCAGCAGCCGTTGGTCTTTAGGAACAGCGCTCTTTGGAGGGTTGCTGCTTTCAACATTCTTGAGTTTGTTCTTGGTGCCAATTTTGTATATCCTAGTCAAGACCCTAGCTCAGGCTATATTTTCTCGGAAGCGATCGGGTGGCTCAAAACCTCCAGATTATCCTAATAAAGCTTCGGGATCTGAACATGGGGCTTTACCTGCTGGCTTAACTAAGCCAGAGACACAACTTAGGTCTCAGCAGGACGGGATAACCTGATTTTTACCATACTGTTCCTTTTCTCTCAACTCTACCGTGTAAACACAAGGCTTGCTCTAATTCCCTCCTTTTTAAGGAGGGTTAGAGAGAATCAAGCCTTAACTCAAGCATATTGCACTATGGACAAAGCCTTAAGTAGTGAAAAAGTGATGTTCATAACATCCTCTAACTCTGATACCATTTTTTGTAATTTCCTGCTTGCTAAAAAAGTTAGTCGAATAGAAATTAAGTACTGAGATAAGGAAAAGTGAAATGGGACTTAGCGAAGGACTTTTGAACCCGACCAAAAAAGCTATGGTCGTAGATGAATGTTGCAACATGATAGAAGTACAGCTTGCATCCAAGTCAGGTATGAGCGGCATCGCTTTGAAAACTGCCTTCGCTGCTCTCAAAGGAGTCAAGCCAGGGTATATCCACTACGTAGTTGAGCAGATCCTGCCGCAGTGCTTCACCGCACTTGATCCCATCTGGAGTGAAGGTGTACAGAAAGGCGATCCAATTGCACACCTGAGTGCAAATCGCTCTCATACGGCAGATGCGCTACTGAGTGTCACTGATGCTAGAGCCAAGAATGCCAAGCGCCAAATCGTGCGAGGAACCTATGAAAAACTTCGCGGTTCAGCCAAAAAGCATGTAGAAGAAGCTATTCCAGACTTAGCCAAAGTAATCGATAATTACACTAAGGTTTGAGGCAGAAGGCAGATCGCGCAGCGTGTCGCAGACAAGGCAGGAGCAATATTACTTATAAGATTCGACCCCTCCTAAATTGAAGCCACTGAACCTCGTAAGAAAGCAAAAAGCTGACACAACATTGGGGATCTCAACCCCAAGACTCTAGCAATTGATAAACGTATGCCGCCGTTCGATGCGCCGATGGCTGGCATACGGGCAGATATTATACATCTCCGAAATATGAATGTAGAGACGTAGCACTGCTAAGTCTCTACAAGGGTTCTGGATAAAACATATTTGATTTTCTGGAATGTTTATTATACTTTTAGCACGGAAGTGTCTGGCTAAGGTCTTAAAAATAACATATCTGCTAAACTTCCTGATATTTTCCGAGTTAGCTTGAAACAGCAAATAATCAGAAACTATAGCAATCCGATAGCGAAGCGGTAGCGAGTCAGACGCTCCTGCGTCGCTAACGCTGCGCTATCGAGCGTCTTTGATTTCTAAACTTATTTGTGTAGGAGGCAATAGGCAATAGGTAATAGGCAAAAAGGCTCTTTGAGTTGTACTGAATTTTTTCAGAAATCAAATATGAGTCCTATATCTGAATTATTGTTTTAATAGGCTTGCAATTATGAAAAAACTTACCGTTTTTCGATACCGCACTTATGGACTAATTGGGTTAATATCTTTAACCGCCGTATTAAGTACAACTACATCTGCCCTAACACAGTTAGCAAGCGATTCCCCAATTGGGCAAACTCCTATCCCTGCTTCTAACTTAATCTGGCCGACTCAAGGGTTTATTTCTCAAGGCTTTCGCAAATATCAACATGAAGGAATTGATATTGCAGGGGCATCTGGAACTCCAGTTGTTGCTGCTGCATCGGGTACTGTTGTAAAAGCAGGTTGGGATAATTGGGGGTTAGGCAATGCCATAACTATTAAGCATCTTGACGGTAGCACTACTGTTTATGGTCATAATCGCCGTTTGCTGGTGAGCAAAAATCAACAGGTCATTCAAGGTCAAATTATTGCTGAGATGGGATCTACAGGCAATAGTACAGCACCTCATCTCCATTTTGAAGTTCATCCAAATGGTCGAATAGCAGTTGATCCCCTTCGTCTATTGACATCTTTAACTGCAAGTGTTTCCCCTGCTTCTAAAATTCAGCAAGTGGATAATCCGAACCGCCCAGTCTCGACAACCTCTGTAGCAAAGCAAGTTTCACCTTCATTGCCTCCAATAGGTTTTGCACCTATAAGCAGTGATACTAAGTGCAATGGAGTTACTATTATTGATGGTGAGACTGCAAATATTCGTGTAAAGGTGTGTGAAGAAAATGGTCAGTTATTTTATATTGGGCAGTTGAAGCAAGACCCAAGCAAGCCTATAAAAATAGCAGCTTTGAATATTGGTAAAGGCAGATATCGAGCAGATAATGGTAGTTTTTATTATTTAGTCAGCCCTGAAAGAGTGGAAGTTTGGCGAAATGGCACTCAAATGCGTTCTGACAAATTTTATACTTTAACAAAATCACCATAAAGTTAGGAAGTAAGTTGGCACAATAAAATCAAACTATATAAAGAAAAATGAAGGAGGCTAAAACCCTTATACCTATTGCCTGTTGCCTATTGCCTTATCTCAACGACAATTATTTACGCCCACTTACTTATTTAATGTTTGACTATGACTTGAGTTGATTAATTTGCTCAGTGATTCCATAGCTATCTATATATTGCTGTAGACATTATCACTTGTGATGCGATCGCAGGAGTTAATCTTCATTTGGGCTTGATTTTTGTTTAAGTCCCGTTAAAAGAGATAAGATAACCAGGGCGTAGGAAGTCACTTATGCAGATGACAGGGATATGTTCAACTTAACCAGATTTACGTTTGATAAGTATCAATTGTATTTGGTTACAAGTAATTTCCTCTCGCTTTGTTGCTTTTTTGGCGGTGAAGTTTCGCCAAAAGTATAAAAGTAAAGGGCTTTTCAAGCCTATAACAATCATTACTCTTTTGCTGTATGAATGGACACAATTTTTGCTAACTTTTAAATTTTTTCAAGCCTGATATAACACCAACTCGCAATGCTCGTTAAAAAAAAGTGCCAAATTAACCTTCAGCGCTTTCAGCACGGATGGGAATTACAATTCCTTCGCGCAGTAGTGCATCCGTAAAAATCTTCCGAAGAACGCGTTGAATCTGAAGATGTTTTCCTGGCTTCACCTTCGTTAATGTCCGCAGCAACAAGTTAGATTCTCCAAGGCTTTCCACTCCATCTATCTGTGTACCTTCGAGTACATCTGGATCGTTTGTTTTTAACTGTTGTCCTACCTCCTCAATCACTTTGTACACATGGGCTAAGTTGGAATTATAAGGCACACCAACTTCTACTACTGCAAAGATATACTGTTTAGAATAATTAGTAATTGGGCCAATATCTCCATTGCGAATAATCTGCAATTGACCATTGGGATGTCTAATACGAGTGGTTCTGAGTTCAATTGCCTCAACAATACCTTCGACAACTTTCTCTTCGGCTTTCCCAGCCTCGATATAATCACCCACTAAATAGTAGTTTTCAAACAGAATAAAGAAGCCGCAGACTATATCGTTTATCAGTGTCTGTGCCCCTAAACCTACAGCTATACCGACAATACCAGCACCTGCAAGTATAGGAGTTGGGTCAATGTCAAGAGTATAGAGAATAGAGATAATAGCAGCAAAGTACACAAAATATTGTAAGAAACTACGAAAAAGAGGAACGAGTGTCAAGCGTCTACTTATTTGAATATCACTTAGATTCCGATCTTTGAATAGCACCTCTTCAACAAGTAAGTAAGCGACTTCAAACAACACACGACTAATGAAGATGATGCCGATGATCTTGATTATTCGCGGCCCAAAAGCTGCGATATTGGCGATTAACTGCACCTGCTGAATTACCAATGTTGCCATGCAGACATAAATTACAAATTCTAGACACCGTTTTAAAAAGGGTATCAGGTGTCGGAGGCGATCGTAGAATCTTAAGAGGTTATCAGGGTTGGAGTATCTGACGCTGAGAGCATCGAGAAAATCAACTACCGCCGCGACTGCTTTGAGTATCAGCAACCCGACGGCAATAATTAGATAGATTCGCAGTGCAATGTACAAATATTCCGAAACCGTTGCTGGCAATTTGAGAAACTGGGCACACAAGATTACAGCCCACAGCCAGATTCCACCACTAATTCTGTGATAGAGGGCGTTAAAGAAAGCATCAATACTTTCATCATCGGCGGTATTTTTTTCTAAGTTCTTGGCGCTAGTGCTAGCTACCTTCAGCCAATATTTCAGAAATTTTAGTGCGATCGCCGCTAACATGAAAGTGCCAATGCTCTGAGCTATTCCAATTCCTAGAGTTATCCAAAATCCTGGTGGAATACGCTCAAGCATTGCTATGGTGTATTGTTGAAGGTTTTCACCACGATAAATTAGATAACCATTAGCACCCACAATCAAAATACATGACACCAAGCAAGCAAGTAACAACAACCCTGTAATGTTCCGACGCAAGGTTTTGATACTTCTATCTTCGCTCTTTAATATAGAGGTCTTTGTAAATAGCTTGAATAACTTGCTTACAAGCCAGTTCAGTAATAAAAAAACAAAGATTACAAGGCTGACTTCAGCTAAAATGATCAATATACTCATGCGCGATCGTAAAACTTAAATAATTTAACCGTTTGATTATCAAAACCTATTGAGAGATAGCTTGATATCTCTATAAGATAGATGACAATTATTTCATATAATAAGTCTTTGTCAAGCTACTAACATTTAAATCACTTTATATCTAAGTGATGATTTCCAAAAAGCTTTTTAAGGAAGGTATTTGTGTAACTTCGGGTTTAGCAGTTACATAAACTACCTAAAACTTAAATATACTTAAGTGTATATTCATTGATAAGCGATTCAAATCCAGGACTTATAACAATTTGAAAAAAGAATCCAAAAAGCAAGATTTTCTGGTAGGGGCAATTCAATTGCCCCTACCGCATATAGTTTTGCGTAAGTCCTAAATTCATATTAGTTATCAGTGAACACTGGTTTAAGCTGCTTAAGCGTAGCCTGTGGCAAGCTGTTAAGTAACCGGAATAAACTACATATACCAAAATACATGAAGCAGGAACTGAGGACTGGAGAATAATATTTTTTACTCAGTACTTTCAATTCAAATGGGTGGAAATAAAGCAAGCTATATTAAAAAATATAAATTGACTACCCCTTTAGATATAGTAGTTATACGGCAGAGGAAATAAAAACTGTTACTAAAGGAAAGATTTAGGCTCAACATCCTGACAGTTTATCTGCACCACACAATTTCTTCCTTGTGCTTTTGCCTGGTAGAGTCCCTGGTCAGCAGCAGCAATTAAGGTTGCGGGAGATAATTGGCTATGAGGAGTGATGGTTGCCACACCAAGACTTAGAGTGATGAATTCACTGACCTGAGAATGGGGATGAGGCATTTTTAATGCACTAATATTGGTCTGAATATCTTTTGCAACTGCAATGGCCCCTTCAATATCAGTATTCGGTAAAATAACTGCAAACTCTTCTCCACCATAACGAGCAACTAAATCAGCAGGGCATTTAACTGTTTGAGAGATTACCTTGGCAACCTGTCTGAGGGCATCATCTCCTGCCAGATGTCCATGCGTATCGTTGTAAAGCTTAAAGTAATCGACATCACACAAAATCAAAGATAGCGAACCTTGCTCTCGTGCCAATCGTTGCCACTGTGTGTTGAATGTGTCATCAAAGCAGCGTCGATTTCCCACTTGGGTCAGACCATCTGAACAGGCAAGGCGCTGTAATTCCTGGTTTGCTTGTTGTAATTGGTGGTAAAGTTCTGATTGCTGAATAGCGATCGCAGCTTGTCCTGCTAACTGGTTAAACAAGTTAATCTCCGATTGCTGCCATTGTCTGGCATTACGGCATTGATGAGCAATCAATAGTCCCCACAAACGCTCTTTCTGCAAGATAGGCACGACAAGGTTTGCCCGGATTTGCAAACTCCGCAGGAGGTCAAGATGACACGGCGATAATCCAGCAGTTTCAACGTCTTCGATTGCTCTGGTGTTACCTTGTTGAAAGTAAATTGCACGGGTAGATTTAAAGCATGTGTCCATAACGTGAAATCCCAGAATGGACATACACTCTTCTGCTAAGGATTCTACAGCTACTAATCCACTCCAGTCTGACTCAAACTGGTAAATTATTACTCGGTCTACCTCAAACAGTTGCCGCACTTCGGCTGCTGTGGTTTGCAAAATCTCGTCTAACTCTAACGATTGTCGAATGCGCTGCGTCACAGCCGCGACAATTCGCTCGGACTCATTTTGGTGTTGGACATGCCGCTTAAGCAGCTTAGAATCTGTCGATGCTACATTTAACGTGATCGGATTAAAGTGAGGGGTTGTAGTGACAGGCACTGCACTAGGTTTAGCAATCAAATAGCCTTGAGCAAGATTTGCACCTCGTTCTCGCAGCCAGTTCAGTTCCTCAATACACTCAATTCCTTCAGCAACGGTCTGGATGTTTAACTTTTGAGTAATCTCTAAAAGCTTCTCGGTAATCGAAGCTTTGTAAAGGTCTTGATGTACATCTCGAATTAACTCCATATCCAGCTTGATAAAGTCTGGACGTAACTGATGCAGCAAGTTTAGGCTGGAATAGCCAGAACCAAGGTCATCAAGAGCTACTAAAAATCCAGCATCCCGGTAGTATTTAAGCACTGCCTTGAGATGGGTTAAATCTTGAGGATTATCTGATTCCACAACTTCAAAGACAACGCGATCGTGGGAAATTTCGGCAGTATCAATTGCCTCAACTGAACTACTTAGGCAAAAAGCTGGATCGTAAAGTGATGTTGGCGCAAAATTGATGAAGATATGCCCACTCACTTTATACCGACTGAATTCAGTGATTGCGCTGAGGCGAGCAATTTGGTCGAGTTGTGGTATTAGTCCGGCTTCGGTTGCTAACTCCATAATTGGTGTCGGTAGCATTAAATTCCCTTCTTCATCCAGCCCCCGCAAAAGCGATTCATATCCAAAAATCTGCGATGTATCCTTAATTGAGACAATTGGTTGAAAGTAACTGGTGAATCGTTCCGTTGCCAGCATTTCAAACAGCCAGTCGGATTGGTTCAACTTAATGAAGCGTTGTAATGAGGCTATGTCACTAAAATCATGGAGTTGAGGTTGGATATTACCTTGAATGAAAAGGACTTGCGTCTCTTTTAATTCTCTAGGTGCAAGTAGTTTGGCCAGGTTACGGGCAATTTCTATGGACTGTCCGGGTTTACACTTCAAACTCAAACCTGGTCGCTCGTGCATCAGTTCATACTCAAGTCTAAGCTGCTGTAGGTAGGAGGTGGCTTTTTTGAGGGTATGTGTAACGGGGAACCAGAGAAAGAGCCTTCCTGCCTCCTGAGTCTGGCAGCGTGCAACATTGCGACAAGCACAGGTTTTGGAGATAGAACATATCTGGCTCATAACTAACTACTTTGTTCAATCAAATTTATTTTATTATTCCCACTATTTTTACAATAAAAGATAAACTATTCTTCAAATATATGAAGATTTGATGAGTTCGGTAATTTGAAGAATCTGGTGTATCAAATAATAAAGCAGCACATCTATAGTTTTGTACCAAATGTTTAAGTAATAGTCGCTCAATTTGGTGCAATGAAGCAAATTAATAAGAGTTAGATAAAGAATTGAAGCCATGAAATAAAAAGAAAAGTCAGCTAGGTAACGATTGAAGGAGAATACAGAATTCAGAATTCAGAATCAAGACGCTCGCGGACTCGCTTGCCGCCGACGCTATCCGCCAGCGATGCACTTAGTTTCGGCTACGCTCAACTACCGCCGGTCGTTGTGTCGTACAGAATACCTTTCCTGTATTCTGACTCCTGACTCCTGACTCCTGAATTCTGTTTTGATAATTTTTTGCTAGGCTAATTTAGCTCGACTTTATCCATATCGTTAACTGATGGACTTGATATTATTTTTCAACCACAGATGTATATAGAGAATTCATCGATGTCAATCTGTGGTTTCATTTTCATAAAATTGACTTTTGCAAAAAGTTTACTGTTTCATTCAGCAGATGAAACACTGGGTATTGCAGAACGAATTGCACTAATAAAGTTTTGAGCATAATTCTGCGTTGAGAAATCCAAGGCGCGTTGCCTGGCAGCTATTCCTGCACTACGGGCAAATTCTTGTTCGTCAAGATAGCGGAGAATTGTGATCGCTAATTTATCCGCATCGCCGTAAGGTGTTAATAGTCCATTCATCCCATCGGTAATAATCTCTGTCGGGCCTCCTGCATCGCCAGCAATCACAGGTTTACCCAGCGCCATCGCCTCAATAATCACAATTCCAAACGGTTCTTTATCCGATGCATGAACGAATACATCCATCGCCTGCACCCACTCCGGGATATTACGCTGTAGTCCAGCCATAATTACTTGTTCTTCCAAGCCCAAGGTAGCAATTTCGGCTTTTAAGAAGTCCTCATAGCCCGGTTCTAAATCGTGCTTACCGCCAACTACCACACAATGAGCATCAGGATACTTCTCTAAAATTTTGGGCATCGCTTGCACTAATACGTGCATTCCCTTCCATCGTTGCAATCGTCCCACAATTCCAATCAATGGGCCGTGTAAAGGTAAGCCCAGTTTTCGGCGTGCTTCTTCTGGAGTTGGCAAAGCATCAGGCTCAAATCGGTCTAGCGCGACACCGGGATAAACCAAGGGTGTTGGCCTGTGGGGCCAAATCTCTGCTTGTGCTTGCTTGCCATCTTGAGAAAGGGTGATAATTGCTTGGGCTGGGATTAAAGTAGCAATTCGTACCAACCAAGTTTTATCGCTCGGTACTTCTAGCTGATACCATACAGCAGGCAAACCAGCCAGCATTGCCGCCAAGCCTCCAGATATATGCGTAATCCACATCCAATTGACAATTATATCTGCACGTTCGCGGCGTGCGATCGCAGCTATCCGAAAAACAGCACCAATAAAACGGTGGATTTGGCGTAAACGTCCACTTTCTACAACTCGCGCATCAATGCCAAGGGACTTTACTTGTTCTACCATCGGGCCGTGTTCTAAAAATATCACCAGCCACTCAACACCAGCATTACGTCCCTGCTGTACCAAATCCCAAAGCATCATTTCACCGCCGCCTCGTTGTTCGGCTAGTGGCATTACAATAATTGCTTTCATAATTTATATCAGTCCTATTTTAAGTTGTAAGATTTTGTTTTTTAACTCAATTCACATAGCAATACGCTTGGATTAAGCATTTTATTTTTTTCTTCTCTCTGTGTTCGGTTATTGAGCGGAGCCGAAATACTGCACCTCTGTGGTAGTCTGCGGCAAGCCGCTGACGCTCCTTTGTCGCTACCGCTTCTCTACCAAAGGCTTGTCTGCGACACGCTCCGCGAACGCCAACGCTAATGCGTCTACGTTAAAAAAACTGACTTCTACAAGGAGCTTCAACCTTAACCCAAGCGTATTGATTTATATAGCAGTCCTAAAAAATATAAAGAAGGAAACGAACCGCCTTCGCGCAGCGTCTCGTCAGAGAAGAACGCCTTCGCGCAGCGTCTCGAAGAGAAGGACGCAAAGGGAAGAAAGAAGAAAGAAATATGTAATTTTAACCAATGGTTTAGGATTGCTATATTTATGAATTATTCGGATTGCTATAGTATTTGTGTCCTGCCATAGCCATAGCTAAAAATCCCCAAAGAATCATCCCTGCCACACTTAACATTCCACTACCAATAATTAGCTGTGTAGCTGAACTGATACCAATCGCACGAGCAGCACTGATAAAACTATCAAAACGTCCTTCACCATAACTGCTAACACTAATAATTAACAAGATTAATCCACCCATATAAAAGATTGCTCCAAACCAACCAAGGGTGAAAAACATATCTAAAATGCCACTATCAATGACCACTACTTCAATTTGACCAGTTTTTTCGTTGACTTTCCAAATATTTCCTAAGCCGTTACCTAAACCATTAGAAAGGGCTAGACCAAGGTTTTTGTCATAACTTCCCGATCTATCTTTAAAACTGGTATCTTCTTGAAGATTAGAAAAAGTTTCCAAACGGGCTGATACAACTCCAGCAATTGGCTCAATAGTTGTCAATGGTACAACACAAATTGCCATCACCGCAATTATGATGATTAAGCGCATTTGAATTCGCGCCTTGACTGAAGCCACAATCATAATTATTCCAAATAACCAGCCTCCCCAATTAGTCCGTGCTTGTGTTAGTAGAAACGACAAGTAACCAACAGCTGAAGCAGGAAAAATTAAATTTCCCGAACTGGTAAATAACAACAGTAAACCAGCTTGCATGACGGAACCAAAAGGCCCGACTGAGTGCAATGTACTCCAGACACGCATCCCGAAAGGTACAGGGTTTCCAGAACTCATGAATAGTTTTGATTGGATGAGCCAATACCTATCCCACTCAGGAGCTACTACGAATTGATATATGCCATAAGTTCCTAAAATTAACACACACCAAAGAAACGTTCGCTGAATATTCTGGCGATAGCTAGGATAATCTCGCCAGTTTATAAATAAGTGAAAAGCGAAGATAATCGGACTGAGCCAATCCAGCAGTCCGCGTGCTACAGGGATTGGTGGGTTATAAATCAGACCGATAAGAAAGCCATAAAAGACTCCGATAAAAGCCATAACAAACGGCAAACCCCCTTGATGTGAGGCACGGGGAAAATGTCGCAAGAATGTTGCTATGGTTACAAACACTACCAAGTATGGTGCTATAAGCATCTGGCGGGTAGCGTCCCAACCTACCCGATAATCAACTAAGCGGGTAGCCAAGGGTGTGAGAAACCATATCCACCAGGTAAAGCTGACGTAGAGAATGGGATGCCGCAAGTATAAAAACACGGCTACTGCTAAAGCAGTCACGGGATAAATTAGGCGCAATGCAGCAGTAGCACCAGCAAAATAGCAAACTACAGTTAGTAGTATAAAGCCTGCGATCGCCATCCACCCCTGTTGCGATCGCTCTTCTGGAGAATAATTTTCTTGTGAAAAACTATTGAAAAGTATCTGTCTAGAATTCATTCAATTTTAGATTTTAGATTTACACATAAAAAATCCTAAATGAAATAATCAGTCTGCAATGACCAATACTTCGACTTACCTCGGCTCCGGTTCCATCGAGCGAAGTCGAGATGCTCGGCACGAGTCCTCAGTACAAGTGACCAATGACAAATGACTAATGACTAATGACCAATGACAAATTCTTTATATCCCTGCCAACGCCCACGCCAAGATGCTAGCAATTTTTTCCCCGCCAATTGTCCTTGGCTAGGTAAAAATCTCAGCCATTGTACAAAACCCAAACTATCGCACGTACCTACAAATACTGCCCAGAATAAAAATACAATCCGGCGGATAAATGGCAGATGCTCTAGTAAAACTAAGGTTTCATTATGGACTAAATTGATAAAGGCAATTTCGTTAAAGTTATTTCGCTGATCTTCATCAAAACGTTGTGCAGGATAGTGATCTACAGCAACATTAGGATCGTAAATTATCTTCCAACCAGCCCGCTTTAATGCCAGAGTAAATGCCATTTCAAAATGTACCTGCGCTCCAGTACCACGCATCCGCTCGTCAAAGCGTAATTGTCCAATTGCCTCTTTACGAAAACTCATGTTTACGCCTTTGAGAATATCGACTTCGCGGGGTTCTCCCACTCCCAGATGATGGTTGCCAATCACTCGTCCAAACCACTGCAACTGTCCCACTACTGGGCGAGATTCATCTTCTAATTTGCTGCCGTGGTATACCCAATCACGCCCTCCCAGACCGCCGAGGTGACTATCTGAGGTAAAGTAAGCGGCGATGCGCTCTAACCAATCTGGGTGTGGTGCAGCATCATCATCAGTTATGGAAACTATATCGCCCTCCACTGCTGCTAATCCGGCGTTGAGGGCTGCTACTACGCCTGGTTGTGTCACTTTCACAGTATGCAGTGGCAGATTAGGCGCGTTTAATTGCGCCAAAAATTGCCAAGTTTCTGCATCCGTATCGCGGACAACCACTATCACCTGATCGACGGGTTTAATTTGCTTCTGTAGCGCTAAAAGGCAGCGTGATAGGTCTTGTGGACGGCGATAAGTTGGTATCAGAACGGTGTTCCGCATTCTTGCTTAACTCCTCGAATAGATCCACATAAGTTTGTGCCATAGTAGTCCAGCTATGTTGTTCTGCCACAGAACGAGCAGCTTTGCCCATTTGCTTTATGAGGGTGGGACTACTCACCAAAGTCAGCAATGCCAGAGCCAAAGCATCACTATCATCTGAGTTGGATAAGACGATGCCACATTCTGGTGTCACCAACTCTCCGCCCCCGGTGGCTGTGGCAGTAATTACTGGCAGTCCTGAAGAAAGTGCTTCTAACAATACGAGGCTGCAAGCTTCGTATCGGGAAGGAAAAACAAATAAATCTACTGCTTGCATAATTTGGGGGATATCACGGCGAAATCCTACAAAATGCACGCGTTTACTTAACCCTAATGATGCTGCTAACTGCGGGAAAGGGCTATTTTGGGTGTGTCCCACTACCACCAAATGTAAATCGGGAACTTTCACCAAGGCGTGCAGTACTGTATCTAAGTTCTTTCTGGGTGTGCGGATATCTCCGGCGAATAATGCCAGGGTGACATTCTCCGGTAAACCCAACTTTTGGCGATCGCTTTCACCAGGAGTAAACTCGTCTAAGTCAACGCCATTGACAATTACGCGAATGCGAGAACGCGGCACACCAATGTTGACTAATTCGTGGGCTACTTTTTCTGATACTGCTACGACAACCTGCGCTTTTTGGAAAGCCTGTTTTTCCCAACGGGCATTAAAAGCCGTAAACAGCCATTGGTAAAAACCATAAAAATCACGGCGGTTGCGAGAAATATGAACAGGCGATCGCAACCATGAACTATGGACAAAATGTACAGCATTCACATCAGCCGCAGCCAGATTAATTGCGCCATTGACTTTAACTAAATCAATCTCAGAGCGATGTTTCCGTAACCAATCTGTACTTTTTTGGGCAAATACGAAATTACGTACAAATTCTGTCGGATAATCTTTGACTGGAATTGGAATCCAATTAACTTGACTATTAGCTTCTAATTCTGGTGCGACTTCACTAGCTAATAATGTTAGTTGATGACCACGACGAATTGCTTCATTAGCAACCTCATAGTTTACTCGTCCCTGCCCATCACCTTTTTTAATTTTATGAGTAACAATACAAAGTTTCATCCACTACCTTCTTTAATAATTTAAGCTTATGCAGAACCGCAAATAAAAAGTTGAAAATAATCCAATACAGTTCAGTTAAGCATTTCTTTATTCTCTCAGTATCCTCTGTGTCTCTGTGGTAGCCTGCGGCAAGCCGCACCGCGTCTACGTAAAAAAATGACTTTGACAAAGATTTTTAGCCTTAACTTAACCGTATTATCAAATAATCTTCTTTTCTTACCTTCGCGGTTCGTTAAAAAATAGCATTTACACAAACAGAGATTTTCAGGTAAGGGCAATTCATGAATTGCCTCTACAAGGTCATATTGCTCTACTATTTTGACAACTCTATTAATTTATTTGCCAAAAATTGCGGAGTAAAGGTAAGACTTAGCGCTACTAAGGTTCGCGCATTAAATTTTTGTTTAGTCAGCGCCTGCCAAAAATAAGGACGTGCTACTGCTATCTGTTTACTTCGCAGCAAACCAATTCCCAAAGTTGTATTAGCCTCTAACCATTTCTGTTGAAAGTACGTTCTAAATTTCTGTAACTGAGCGTCTTCCATAAAGGCTTGATAACAGAACATTTCGCTTTTAGCTTTGCGGATTTTTGCCTGCACATCTCGACTACCACTGAGCATAGTATCAGTTTGCTCATGAGCGCGATATCGCGTCAGTTTTTCTGGATAGTAGTAAGCACCATAAGCCGATATACAACAGAGATAAGTTAAATATAAATCCCACATTCCGCCAACTTCTGGAGGAATACTATCCCAATCGATCAGATTATTGCGAATTACACAAGATGCAGCAGTAGGTATACTTTTATCTACCAATCCAACTTTACAGAAAGGTTGATAAATTCCTTCTTTGAGTTGATCTCGCTTATAACCGCGTGTATTTTTTTCAGTCCCAGCATTATCAATTATGCCATTTGCATCTATAATATATTGGTCACAAAAAGCGAGAATTAACTCAGGATTTGCTTCGAGAACTGGTACAAGCTTTGCTAAGAAGTCTTCATTCCAGATATCATCATCATGAAGACTAGCAACATATTTACCTCGCGCCATCTTGAACCCATGCTGCTGATTAGCGAGCATACCTACATTTTGTTGGTGTCGCCAAAATCTGATGCGTGAATCACCAAAAGATGCCACAAGTGCTTGAGGATTTTCTGGACTGCAATTATCTGAAACAATAATTTCGATATTTTGATAAGTCTGTTTAATGGCACTAGCGATCGCTTGCTTAAGATAGTCTGGTCGGTTATAGGTAGGGATAATAACGCTGACTAAAGGCTGTTGGCATTCTTGAGATAATGACATATTTTTTCCTTTATATTTCATGGATAAAAGATGCACCATTAGAGATTTTGATCAAATTAAGCTTATTTCACTTGAGAAATACTATATAATTTTTTCGTTCTCGCAGGAAATTCGGCTATTGTTTTTGCATAAATTGTTCGCAGATTATTTACATGAGCAGCCATTGTAAATTCTTTCATCAATAAAGCATGGCCTTGTTCGCCCATTTGCCGAGTTTTTTGATAATCTTTATCCAAAGAATGAATAGCATCAACTAGCTTTTTGATATCATTACCTGGAACAAGAATACCTGTTTCTCCATCTCGCAAATGTTCTGGAATGCCTCCCACTGCACTACCAATTACAGGTCGATAATTAGAGTATGCTTCTAGTGTTACAAGACCGGCAGGTTCAGGCCAGACACTAGGAAAGATGACTGCAAAACACTGTTGATAAAGTTGATTTATTTTGTCAGCATCGCACCAACCATGCCAAACAATCCGATTACTTAATCCGATTGTGTTTGCTAACTTTTCTAACCGTGGCCGTTCCCAACCTTCACCTGCAATATCAAGTTGAATTTGCGGATTTGTATGTATTAAGGTTTTAAGTAGCCATTCCAGACCTTTATCAGAAACAATGCGACCAACAAATAAAATTCTATGATTTTGGTGAACTTCTAAGCTCAGGGGAGCGGTCTTTATTTGCGGTACAGAGATACCACAGTGTAGGGTTACAGTTTGCTCAGAAGGTACGCCGTTTTTAATCAACTCTTGACGCACATATTCGCTATTAGCGACAAAAGTAATTTTTACCTTTTTTAAGGTATCTAATAACTGATGAGTAATTTGAAGTTCTTTAAGAGTTCTTAAGGGTCTACGGGTACCACATTTATCTACTAACTTACCCCAAGTACAACCTAAGTAAGAAAAGTTGCGATCGCAGATTGTCCGTTGCCCTGCTAAATACTTTGTGCCACTAGGACAGTACAATGAGTGATTATGAACACTAAAGACAGTAGGACATTCGCCTGTAAGCTGCAATAGTAAATCTGGGCTGTGGATATGCAGCAGCTTGAATTGGCTTTGGTCAACACCCTTGAGGGATTTTATCACGCGATCGCTAACTTCAGGCGGTCGATGTTCAAACAGAGAAGCTAAATAAGTTTCAACACCTCCGCCCTCACCTACATCAAAATTAGAGCATTGATAAATCAGGTCTTCTTCAAAGATCCCTCTATGCAAGTGTTTATTATCTTGTTTGGCTTCATTGATTGAGTTAAGCATTAACCACCATTCTTTACGTTATTATTCATTGAACTCCTCATATAAATAGAGGTTTACTTCATCAACTTATATGCCAACATTAAACCAAAGCTTGTGTCTAACATCACTCACATAATGTCTGAGAGCAATGTTTTTACTTGCAGATTTATCTGGATAAATAAACTGATCTTCTACATTTAGAACATATTTATTTGAGCATAGAGGTTTACCATGATTGTGGTGCATGGTCAAATGTACAATTGTTTGCTCAGTAAAATAACTAGGAACTTCTGGAAGATTCGCTAAACGTTCGATAGCAAAACTCCAGTCAAATTCATGCCTAAATATTATAAATCCACCATTTACAGGATTCGATTTCTCGGACTCATCATAAATAATCCGCTCATCAAGCGACATCGAACAATCAGGTAGATAAAGAGAGTATTTTTCGTCCGACTTACTCAAATCAATTAAGTCAATCCCGCCAGGAAAAAATAAAATATCTGAATCAGTGTAAATCGTAGTACCATTAACAGGAATCGACATTAATGCCGACAACTTTCTGCCCATTGGATGCAGTTGGGCATAATCAAGAACACATTGAGGTAAATCTGTTCTCAGGAAGTTTTGTAAAAGTATTACCTGAACGCAGGGATGGATACGGCGGAGTAAATTACAACTAGAATCAGTATAACTACCATCGGAAACTACAGTAAATGTCTCTGGAATACCGACATGGCGAATGAATGAGCGAATACTTGCTACTTGTTCTGGTAGATCGCGTTCGCATGATAAGGCATAGATACTTACCGGAACTTGCCGAGTTTGCTTGATGGGGATGTTGATAATCTGAGAAATGGCTGCTTTATATAGAGAACGATTAAATTTACCCTGAATTTTAGCAGTGTGGTAGCCTATATTTACCATTTATTTTTCCTTGTTAAAATTATCAATAACTGAGTAGGGAAATGAATTCGTAATTTATATTTTGTAAATTACGAATTACGAACTATGAATTACGAACTTGTACTGAGCGACTTGCCCTGAGCGCAGTCGAAGGGAGCCGAAGTATTACGAATTATAGTATTGCATCTGATGATATTCCCACAGCTTGCCTTGGCGTGCGAGTAATTCTTGATACTTGCCCTGTTCTACTATCCGTCCTGCTTCTAGTACTACGACTTTATCTGCTTTCGCAATAGTAGAAAGACGGTGAGCGATCGCAATTACTGTTCTACCCACAGATAGCTTTTCTAATGAATCTTGAATTAAGCGCTCGGATACAGAATCTAAAGCACTAGTTGCTTCATCCAAAATCAAAATTTCTGGGTTCCGTAGTAGTGCCCGTGCGATCGCAATTCGCTGTCTTTGTCCTCCAGATAATCTAACACCCCGATCTCCCAATTGGGTATTAAAACCTTCGGGCATTTCTAAAATAAATTCCAGCGCATTCGCTAATTTAGCAGCTTCTTGAATTTGCTCATTAGTAGCTTGTGGAGTACCATAAGCAATATTTTGCCAAACATCAGTATTGAAGATAAATGTATCCTGACTGACAACAGCTATTTTACGACGTAGAGAGTTAATTTCAAATAGTCTTATATCAACTTCATCGATATAAACATTTCCCTCTGTGGCATTGTAAAATCGAGGGATTAAATCAGCAAGGGTGGTTTTACCAGCACCAGAGGCTCCGACTAGTGCAGTCATTTTTCCCTTTTCAATGGTTAGGGTAATGTTATGCAGTACTATATTTTGGTCATCGTAACCGAAATCTACAGATACTAAATTTATTGCCCTTTCTAAAGCGTTAAACTGAAGTTTTCCATTCTTAAAATAATTTTTATCATCACTTTTCAACAAATTTTTAATGTTGTCTGCCGAGCCATGTAGAGTACTGAGAAATGCTCGTGTGCCATTAATATCTTGAACAAACGGAATGAAGCGAAATAGTACAAAGAAAAATGTTAGCAAAGAAGCAACTTGTAGCGTTCCATTACTAACCAGGCTAGTGAATGCCAAAATAATCATTCCCACCAACACCGTAGTGGCTGCCCCTTCGGCAATTGGCTTGACAAGTGTCCAAGTAAATACAACTTTAGTTGTAGAACTTACTACCTTATCGCTAGCTTTGTAGTAACGCTGGCGTTCAAATTCTTGAGTACCACAAGAATGAACAGTGCGAATGCCATTAATAAATTCTATGGCTGTTGATGTAAAGTTAGCATTAGCAGTTGTCATGCCAAAACTTGATTCTCTGACTCTGGCATTCAGATTAGATAACCCTACACCTAAAAGTGTAAAGAGTAATGCTGAAATTACAGTCAGTTGCCATGATATCAAAAACATTGATATTAAGTAGACAAGAGTTGTTATCCCTCTAGATACTAAAAATGCTGCACCACTAAAACCCTGCCTGATCCTTTCGATCTCTGTGGTTATTGTGTTAATTAGTTCACCAGAACGAGTTTTGGCAAAGTAACTTAACGATAAGGATTGTAACTGTTCAAAGATTTGCTTTCGTAAGCGATCGCCAAAATGTAGTTGAGATAATTCAGTATAAACTTGTCCAAAATAATTGAAAGCGACACGTAACCAAGTACTTAATAATATCAGCGAAGATATGCGGTATAGACGATTAATTGCTGAGGAATTAGATCCCAATACTAAATTATCAAACCATTCTATTCCTGTTTGGACAGGTTGAGCATTGGGACTAGTTAAGCTTTGCAAAAAGGAAAGTAAAAAACCAATACTTACTCCTTCAAAAGTTGCTGCTAAAATCGAGAATGTCAGAGCTAAAATTACTATTTTGCGAAAGTGTTTAAATTCTCGCAATATCAAATAGTTTTCTTGCCAAAAGCTAGAAGCTTTGAGCAGACTACGAAATTTTTGAGGAAGCTGAAAATTCATGGATTTTATAATAATAGTTTGGCAAGGTAGAGAGACCGCTATAGATGCAATGTAGTAATTTTTGCGTTAGCCTCAGTGCGGTAGATGAAATCATCAATTACCGCACAGATAAATTACAGTGTTTGGCTATCTAGATGTAACAGGTGAGATGCCTCTACTTCCCAGGAAGCTTTGATGTCTGGTAATTTATTTAGCTGTACTGCATCTTCCAAAGTCCAGCAATGAGATCCACCACCAGTTAAACTCATGTCACCCCGCAGTACGTTAAATAACTGTGGGAGATTGTCGAGATTGTATTTACCTATCCAACGCCCTAGTGGTGTGATATTGTGCGTACAAAACTTCATTGCTTGAAAGAGTTTACCCCGTTCTCCAACACGCCATTCACTACAAAAAAGCGATCCTGGTGAGTAAACCTGCATTAATGCAATCAATCCCAGCATGACTGGACTTACTAATAGCAGCAATACTAAAGCAGCAATCCAATCAATTAATCGCTGCAATTGTCTCCAGGGTTGATTAGAAGGTTTATTGCCAGCAGGTATGCTTAGGAATATTGGTTTTTGAGCTTCTTGACATGCATCTGCCCAAAACCTGAGCAAAGCCTCACCTAGCTTTGGATCTATGCTTACCAAACTTACCGGAGAATGTTGTAAGCATTTTACTAGCGATCGCTTACTATCTAATGCAGGCAGATATGGTTGTTTAACTCGTCCAGGCTGCTTTACCAACAGCTGACCCTGCCGCCACTGGAGTGTGCAACACCCACGATTATCTTGGTGTTCCTGGGTTACATCATATAAATTCTCTACAGTTGGAATTATTGAAGCTGTCATAATGTCTTTGGGTTTATACAGGAGTAAATTACTGAGGCGTTATCAAAGGCTATTAATGCCAAAGACCCAAATCCGAATCTTGTTGTAAGTCCAAAAAATTGGAGATAATTGAGGGCAAAAATATGTTATTGCTATTTGCCACTCAGCCAAGTACATATCGTCCAGAAGTTTGCTGGTGTAGAGGTTTACAAATCAACGTTACTATCAATATTCATGGGTAATCGGTATTTTCCGGTAACTACTGAAAGTAGAAATATGTAGAGGGAAATTACCCATAAATTTATATCTACGTTTAATTGCACTGAGGTGTTTCTTGTATCGATAAATTTACCAAAACCAGTCTGCTCTTATCTTCTAGCCTTTGTGAAGTGCTTTAATCTCTAGAATATAAGACTATTTAGGAATAGCGATCGCTCAAATAAATTCTTTATTTACTCTTTAAAGAGCCAGTAATTTCTCTGAAAACCCATAAAGATAGCATAAATATACTAAAATTTTCCTGATAACAATAAAATTAAATTTGTTCATAAAAAAGTAGGGTAGCACATCTGTGCTACCCTACCACGTGTTGTATTTAAACAGATTACCTCCCCAACTCCTTAAATAAGTCAGGGAGCGATCGCAGCCATACTAGCTACTTTTCCACAGCTTGACGGAGAGCCAATTGCTGTTGTTTGATATAAGGTACGTAATTACTGCTAGAGTTTGATACCCCATTAGCTACAACCCCAATCAGGTTTAACTTACTTAGCATTGCTGTAGCCTGAGTCAACTGGCTTCGTGTCACAATACCAATGCTTGCCACCATGACCACACTACGACAAGATGATGCCGTAAGCATGGCATCCACCAAACCAAGAACTGGGGGAGCATCTATGAGTACCAAATCATAGTTTTCCTCAAAAGCTGCCATCAATTGCATCATTCGGGGAGAACTCAACAGATTAGCTGGGTCAGCAGGTTTGGGCCCAGCAGTTAAAATATCGATGTAGGCGGAACCTGCGTATTGAAGACTAATCTGGCTGGGTAGACTTGCATCACTCGCTAGTAGAGTTGAAAGCCCTTGTTCATTAGGAAGATTCAGTTGGTGGTGCAGGCTGGGATCGCGTAAGTTGGCATCAATTAGTAACACTCTTTTGTGTAAACGAGCAGCACTCATCGCTAAACCTAACGCCAAAGCTGACTTACCCTCATCTGGTAAAGCTGAGGTAATCATCAAAGATTTCAAGTTAGCAACAGTATTTAAAAGTTCAATGTTCTTGTAAATTAGATCCAGCGATTCCCAACGTGGTGGAGATTGCAATACCTGAATTGTCCAAGGGGCGAGAACTTCTGGCTTGCCAAAGGGCAATTTGATCATTGATTCTCTGGGTTTAGCTGGCGGCAACTTGGGGGTTGTTCCTAACAAAGGTAGAGCCATTTGCTTCTCTAACTCGGCAGTGGTATGAACTGCATCATCAGCCGAATCTCGAATAAAGGCAGCAATGCCTCCTAACATCAACCCAACCACAGCACCTAACAGCAAGTTCTGTTGGAGATTGGGGCCTAATTGTGCGCCTTTTTGGGGATCTTCTACCACTTCCCAATTAAATCCACCCTTGGAAAGTTCTTGCCGCAATTGCTGTTCTGCTCTTAAAAGCTGCTCTAACCTTTCACGACTAAATTGCAACTGCGGTAGCATCCGATTGTAATAAGCCAAAAGAGGCGGGAAGCGTTTGATTTCCAGACGTAGCTCGTTTTCTTTCTGAGCTAAACTTTGATCGCGGGCAGTTAAAGCAACTATAGTTGTCTGCGTTTCTACTAACTGACCAGCAAGGCTAAGATCAATTTGGCCAAGTTGTCCTTTTTCAAGAAGAGAGTCTCCAGAAGTGAATGCACTAGCAGACTTTTCACCTAAAGTTCTTCCTACTTCTTGTTGCAATAATTCCTTCTGACCTTGAAGCTGTTCTTTGAGCTTTTGCACACTTGGAGTCTGATCTGTAAAGCGTAAGCGTTCTTGTGCTAGTGCCAATTCGCTTTTTTGGATTTCGTTCAGTAAGCCTTGATAGCGAGTAGACTGACTCAGGCGAGAAGCAACTAGAGCATTTTGAGGAGAACGGTTAAGTTGTTCTTCCAAAGATTTTTGGCGTGCTAAGGCTTCGCCATACTGAGCGCGAGTTGTCTGTCTTTCTTGAGCGATATTATTTAAAGCTGTCTCAATCGCTTTGGCCTGTGACTCTGGATCAATTAAGTTCTGATTTCTGCGAAACCTTTGTAAATTAGTTTCAGATGCGTTTACTTCTTCACTAGCTTTACTTAACTGTTCCCTAATAATTTGCAGACCTTTTTGTAACCGTGAAGTCTGCTGTTGTTTGTTATATTCCAGATAAACTTGTCGAATTGCGCCCAGAACTTTTTGTGTTTTTTCTGGATCTCCAGCAGTGTATTCAACTTGAAAGATTTTTGTAGCAACATTATCTTCTTTGCTTCTCAATTGAGTTAAGACTAAAGAAGCTTTAATTTCACCTGTACTGATATCTGGATAATCAGACTGAAGTTTATCAACTGCTTTTTGGATAAGTCCAGAACTCTGCATCAAGTTAAGCTGAGTTGCAGTATCTATCACAATATTAGAGTCAGTAAACTGGCTATCTACCCCTGCTCCTTCTTTCTTACCTTGATAGTTGGATTCTACTAGCAGTTGCATTGAACTTTTATAAGTTGGTTTAGTTTTTAAAGTTACGATGCCTGCTATAGCAATAGAACTAATTAATACTGCTAAAAACCAAGGAAATCTTCGCACAAATACGGCAAACAATTGTCCGTAAGTTGGCTCAGTTTCAGAGGCTGGATTTATTTGAGGATTTAGACTAGTTTGAACCACTTTTATTATCCTTGTCTTTTCTACGAAAGGCTACGCCAACAAGACTTACGCTAAGAGATATCCCGAAGAGTACCTATTTTTTAACAACCCGCCGAGGAGGATATATAAAATAATAGGTAATCTTATAGTGTCAAGAGATTTCGAAATCAAATGAATATTTGATGCCCGCCACAAGCCTGGTTAATAATTTGCTCAACTTTCCCAAAGAATGCATTCTCTGAAAAGTTTGCTACTGCATGATTACGGATGCGATCGTAATCCCAAGAAATGCTATTGGCTTCTAGTAATGCAGTTTGTAGAGATTCGGGTGTTTGTCTTTTGAAAAAGACTCCTGTTTCACCTGGTATTTGAGTATCTAATACTCCACCTGCACCATAAGCAATGACTGGTGTACCGCTAGCATTAGCCTCTACTGGAACTAACCCGTAATCTTCTAAGGCTGCGACAATAATAGACTTGGCTTTGGAAAACAAGTCTTTGCGGGTTCTATCACTTACGTGTCCCAAGAACACAATATTTTTTAATGCTTTAGATTTTAACCGTTCTAGTTCTGGCCCGTCACCTGATATTAATAAGCGCCATCCCAGCCAGTTAAAAGCTTCGACTATTATATCAAGGCGTTTATAGCTGATCATCCGGGCTGAAGCCAGATAATATTCATCTTTTATATCTGAAAAAACAAATTTACTAGTATCAATTGGATAGTTCACCATCATTGCCTTTTTGCCATAAATATTTTCAATACGGCGGGCAACAACACTAGAATTAGCAATGTAAAGGTCAGGTTCCTGTGCATATTTCAGGTCTACCTTTCTCATTACTTGAAATACTTGTTCAATTAAAGGTGCAAAATATCTATAGTCTCCGTACTCCCTTAAATAAGTTGCTGTATCCCATAAGAAACGGGTGACGTTATGGCAAAAGCAAATGTGGCGGGCGTTGGGGTTTTTTCGTACTGCTTTGGCGAAGCTGGTGCTACTGCTAATAATTAGATCGTAGTCTTGCAGATCCAAGGCGCGAAAGGCAGGAAAATATAGAGGAGCCATTGCCCTGAAATACTTTGCTGCACCAGGAATTTTTTGTAAGAAGGTTGTGTTAACGATGCGATCGCCTAGATCAATAGTTTTTTGAGGATCGTACAGAGATGTGAAAATGTCTGCTTCAGGATAACGCTTACAAAGCAGTTCAAATACACGCTCTGCCCCACCTCGCTGGGTTAAATAATCGTGGACTAGAGCAATTTTCATCAATTTGACCTAAAGTTTCGATCGGGTTTGTTTTAACGCTCCCCAGCAAGTTATTATCAACAACTTTAGTGTCCCGCAGTATAGCTTCCTATCCTCTTTACGAAATTCTGGCGAAAAATACGTTGATAGGACTTCGGAGATCCCCCCAACCCACGCCAGTCGCTCCACTTGGGGAGACCCCAAGACCGCGCTGGCTCCCCTTAAAAAGGGGGGCTTTTTGTAATTTTTACCCCCTTTTTAAGGGGGTCGCCGCAAGCGGGGGGATCTTATCCGAAACGTATTAGGGGTGTACAGCTGTACACCCCTACAGCCAATTCATTTGTCGCAAATATTTTTGGAATCGATATTACCCAACTGCTACCAAGATTTTTTCTGGGGCGAAATAATTGTTTTGCTCAGTTCTTAGTTGGTCGCAGAGTCTGCCTTCAGGTAATTCTACATCCTCATAAGTGAGAACTTGATCCTTAGAAATATCTCGTTTGAGGCGACATCCTTCAGCTAAACCAATTGGTAGGAGATTTTGCTGTTGGACGATGGGGTAATTTTCACATTGTCCGTAGGTCATATAGTAACCGATGCCATCTAGGGTTTCTCCAGCTTTCAGGTCGATTTTGGCGGTGGTGACAACATCTACTAACGGGCCTGCTAGCGGAGACATTACAGCATCACCGAAGAGGACAGCACGCGCTACGGACAGGGGAACTTCAAAATGACAGAGGTGATAAGGAGTATAGAAGCTGTAAAGAGGGCCTTCGCCTAATTTGTATAAGTTGAGATAGTGCTGTTGCTTGGGGTCGTCGTGAGTGGCAAATACATATACGCCTGGGCCTGGTTTTGCTCCAACTACATAATCGACAATACCGCCCAGTTCTTTGAGTTGTTCAACGTCATATATATGGGCCATTTCATCGACATAACCGTTGAAGTTATATCCCAGCATTCCCCGTTTGGCGACTTTCATCCCTGTGGCATTGGCAACGATCGCTTGCTCAAAGGAAATTTTGGTTCCGTCTGCAAAGCTAGCCACCATGTGGGGCTTTTGACCCCAACGTTTAGCAAATCCTTCCTGGGTGGTGGGATTGCGATAAGGGTCTTGGAGTCCTTTAATGTTACCGCACAATAACGGAGTTAGACCAATGCTTTTGACAAAACGGTAGAGGTTCATTTGCACCCCTGGCTGATCGCCATCACAGGCGCTGAGAATCACACCTGCTTTGTCAGCATAGACTTTGAGGATGGGGCCAATGGTGCCGTCGAGTTCGGCATTCATCATGATCACATGCTTGCAATGAGCGATCGCTTCCATTACGATGTGAGCGCCAAATTCCACTGCACCTGTGACTTCGATTATGGCCTCGATGCCCTCAGCCCGACACAGTAACTTAGCGTCTTCTGTGACTGCATACTTACCGTTTGCGATCGCATCTTCTAATTCGCTGACAGTTGCAACAACTTGAATATCTTCAATTCCTGCTTCCGAATAAGCTTGTTTAGCTGCATCAATCTTGCGATTGGAGATAGCAACTAACTCCATTCCTGGCACTGAATTGACAATTTGGTTGGCAATTCCTCGACCCATAAAACCAGCACCGATCATTCCTACCTTGATAGGATTTCCTGCTGCTGCACGGGCTTGTAAGGCGCGATCGATAATAATCATGAACTAAACTCCTTTTTGGAACTGTTGGTTGTGATACAAATTCTCTATAAACTTGTACTTAATAATTTTTTACAGCCAAATATTAAGTACATTTTCATGGGAATTAAGATTAGCTATGGCTACTAACTGGTTGTTTGCTAGGCGCTATAGAACCAGTCTGTTTTTCCTGGCTGTGATTTTCGATAATTTGCTCTACAACATTTCTGTAAACTTGAGCAAATTTTTCTTTAGTATGATTTGCTCTTGCATATTCCCATGCCTGACGAGACATTAGATTTAGGTCTTCTACAGGCAAATTGGAAATACTTCTAACTTTCGCCTTAATTTCGCCAACAGAAAGATTATCGAAAATCACACCAAAATCATGAACATCGACACCAGATTCGTAGCTTAAAATGGGAATTAACCCAGCTTGTAAGCAACTGATTACTGCTCCTGACTGTCCTTCAGAAACGGAAGGATAAACAAGCCCTAGACAGTTATTTGTAACCTCTATAAAGTCAGGACTACTAACATTAATCCAACCATAAGTGTGGATGTTAGGTGTTTCGTACAGTTCTTTATAGAAAGCTTGCTCAAATTCTTTGTCATTACTTACTGGACCACAAACTGTTAAATGGTATTCCGGCATTTGGGCAAAGGCATCTAAAACTAAATCTAATCCTTTCAGGACTAAAGCACTACCACCAAACCACAGAAAACGCTTTCTTACCGCTTCAAAATCTTTCTTTTCAGGATAAGGATAAACGCTAGGCGAAGAAATTGGGATACGATACATTGGTTTTTTGGCATACTTAAATGTATCAGTTGTGAAATCATTACCCAACACAATCGCACAATCGGCATGGTCAATTCCCAAGTTAGGAACCTCAAATCGTTGTGGTTTTAAGGTGATACCTTTGCGCCGTTGTAGTTCTAGAAGCCTGTTGCATTCTGCTGCATTACGAAAGACCATATTCGCAATGTCAACGTGGAAAATTTTGATGCAATCTTTATTGAGTTTTGGTGCAAGTGCTTCCATCCGATGACGGATATCGATGAAAAATGCGTAGTGCTTTTGCGGAACGAATTTATCATTGTGGAACTGGATAACATCAACGTTGTAACCCAAGTCTAAAAAAGTTTGGGCTATTTGCCAAACTTCCCAGTACCAAGTATGGTCGTTAGGCATTAGCTGACCAGGTTTTAAGAGGAATGGCTCAATCCGATAAGAAAGAAGTACATTCCCCTTGGAAGGCTGTTTTGGCTTTAGAGAAACAACCTGTAAGGTCTTAGCGTAATTGATCCGAGCTTGAACTTTTTTGGAAACAAAAGAGATAGTTTTTTCGACACGAGATAAAATATTTGACATTTATTTCTACCCAAATTCATTAATTTAATATCTCAAGTTTTAATTAGTAATTGACATTTTTATGTACACCAATTCTAATTTTTCTCCTTTGCGGTTCGTTAAAAAAATAATTTTACGAACCATTTAATACCCCTGTCTTTATCTAGAAGTACCGCCAACTGTCATCATTCTTAACAAAGGCCAATTTAAATCTTTCTCAGATATTTCAGTCACATCTAGAGGCCAATCAATGGCAAAGAATGGGTCATCATAGCGTAAACCTCTCTCATACCCTGGCGTGTAAAATTCGCCTACTTGATATACAACTTCAGTCTCATCTGTGAGTGCTTGATAGCCGTGAGCAAACATTTCTGGAACATACAAAGCGCGGCGGTTTTCTGGTGTTAATTCCACACCAATATGGGATAAAAAGCTAGGAGATTCAGGGCGCATATCAATAATTACGTCATAGATAGCGCCTTTAGTACAGCGAATTAATTTCGTTTCTGCTGCTGGCAGAATTTGATAGTGCATTCCCCGGATAGTGCCTTTTTTGTAGTTAAAAGATAGGTTGCATTGGGCAACTGTTGGCTTTAATCCGTGTGCTTCAAATTCTTGAGCGCAGAAAGACCGAGCAAAAAAACCACGGTGGTCTGGTTTTTCTTCTAAATCAATAATGAATGCGTCTTTGAGTACGGTTTCAGTGAAAATCATTTGATTGCTTTGAGGTAAATGTTGATTAAAGAAAAGAAACAAACCACAGAGGCGCAGAGGGCACGGAGAGATGAGAGTTTGAGATATATTTTGTGTTAGTAATCTAGAAATTTCATCGGGTGCAACTCCTTTCTTTCTCTTCCTCTATGTTCTCTGTGCCTCTGCGGTTAATTAAATTAGATATTCTTCTGGCGAGAACGTTTTTAAGTCGAAGCTTTAACTGCATCAGATGCAGAACGTAACTCTGCTCTGGGATAAGTATCATCCCAGTATTGGGTGCAGAGGTCTGGCCGTTCAGGAGGATTGGCGGTGTAACAAAAGAATAGTGTTGACCGGTCTTCTGTACGAACTGTGCCGTGATGTAAAGCATTTTTCGTATCTACAATAATGACTGTACCTGCTGGACCTGGGCAGGATTTCCAAGCTGATTTGGGGATGACTGGTTTTACTTGTTCATCGTCGATACCCATATAGCCTGACTTCCAAAGTTTGTAGTAAAGTCGAAAATAATTCCAACTAAATAAGGAAGTTAACGAGCGAGGGATGTATTGAAAAGGCCCAGTTTTTTCTTCTACATCATTCAAGTAAATAATGATTTTGATAATCCGTCGGTCTTCGGCATCGCTATGCCATAGTAGCGTCCCAAACTGATGTTTACTCTTGAAATCTTTGCGTAAATGTACACCATGAAAAGCAATTGGAAGACCGATATAATTTTCGATGATGTTGAGTAGCCTTTTCTCTATCCCCCAGGCATAAAATTCTGGTAAACCTGTAACTGTATAAATTTGTGGCAATCTTTCATCTAGATGCTCATTGGTGGGATTTTCCATCTGAAACAATTGATGGTGAGCAGCTTTGAGCAGTTCTGAGCTAGAGTCGAACCCTAAATCTGCCAAGTTGGTGACGCAAACACCATCTTTTTTGAGGGTCTTAAGGATGTTGCGATCGCTTCCTGCTAATGCTGGCAGATTTTTGCTATGCTTCCAACGAGCTAGGTAATATTCAAAGTCAGATGAGAGTGTAGCTATTTTGCGTTTAATCGCTTTGAACATGGCGCAAATCCTTCTCTTATTGATATATAGTTGTTAGTAATTAGTTAGTTTATGGCTTATAGGTACGTACTTCTTCAGTAGATATTTCGCTTGATTCTGCTAAACCGAATTCTTTAGAAACCATCACATCAAAAGCACATAAGCTGACTAAAGCCAAAAATGGAACTACTGTTTTGATGGCAGACATCGGCCATCTTCTTAAAGCACCCAAGAAAACTTTTAAGTTGACTTCTTTACCGTTCTGCAAAAGCATCCGTCTACAAAATTGCTTAGAATATCCACTCTGCTCTAATTTCAAAATCACTTCAGGAATATGTTTGTATTGCATTAACAGTGCTGACTTTGGTTCTTTCTGCCAATAACTCACACCAACAACACATTCTAAATAAGTCTCTTTAGTGACAATTACACTACCATTAGCAGCACAATATCCGGCTAAATATGCTAAAGATATCCAGTTATTCTCAGCATCTTGCCAATCTTGTAGAGCGCGTTTTACTAAGTCAGTGCGATAGACTGTAGCAGTTAAAAAAATGACTGCGCCGACACTTTTTGAAAAACAATGTTCAAATATGGCTTTACCATCACCCTTACCATCTTCACTATCAACATCAAACCAGCGATTACCAACGATTGTTGGTGGATGAACTGGTTCACCAGTCAGTTGGTTACGACCGGAAAAATTGAGGAACAATAATGTTAAATCTTCGTGTTGTTTAAGTTTGCTAATCACATAAGCAATTGCTATATCTTGAATTGGGTCATCATCGCCGATTGTCCAAACATATTTTGTTGTTGTAGACTTTAGGCAATACATAATATTTTTAACTACGCCTAAATTCTTTAAATTCTTATTTGATTTAAATGTAATATTGTTAAGTATTGCTTGCCATTTTTGGATTACCTCTTGAGTATTATCTGTTGAACAATTATCGGAGACTAAAATCTCACATTCATCTTCAAAACCTTTGATAGCTTGAGCCAACCATGTTAGCTGTTTATCAAGTAACCCGGCACGATTATAAGTGGGTATGGCAATAGTCAGGAGTTTATTCATATTAAGCTTAAATCTATAGTTAAAAGGCTACTAACAACAGCTTGTTGATAAACAAGTTGCTTTTAAGTGGATTTTTTGATATTTGACAACAAAAGCTTTATGAAACTACGCCTTTTAGTTACTTTTTACCTATTGTCTATGCTCATAACGGCAACAATAAAATAGTAATAAAAGGCGCTTTTTGGGTTATAATTAGTAATTACGATGCTATTAAAAGCCTATCCGGAATTGGACACGGATAAATTTTTACTTCAGGAATTGGTACAACAAACTGTCCACCCCACTCGCCAATAAATGCCATTTGTTCCATAATTTCCTCTTTGAGATTCCAAGGTAAAATTAGGACATAATCTGGTTTAGTTTCGCGGATTTTGTCTGGTTCAAAGATGGAAATATGAGTCCCAGGCAAAAATAAGTCTTGTTTGTAAGGATTGCAATCGACTGTGTAATCGATAAAATCTTTCCCAATCCCACAGTAATTAAGCAATGTGTTGCCTTTGGCTGGTGCGCCATAACCAACAATTGATTTTCCTTCTGCTTTTGCACTCAGAAGGAAATTTAATAGCTTATGCTTTGTTTGTCTGGCTTTTTCGCCAAATGTAATATAAGTCTCTATCCGATGCAGTCCAGCAGAAATTTCTTTTGTTTTTAGATGGCTAACTCGGTCACTGATGCCAGGACTATCAGCATTGTCATGTTTGGCATAAATTCTTAGTGAACCGCCATGAGTTGATAATTCCTCCACATCAAAAAGTTGCAAATTGTGTGCTGCAAAAATCTTTTCGATAGCAAGAAATGAGAAGTAAGAAAAATGCTCGTGATAAATAGTATCAAACTGATTTTGTTGAATCAATTGCAATATGTGAGGAAACTCCATCGTCAAAATACCATGCGGTTTGAGGATGAGTTTCATTCCAGCTATGAAATCATTTAAATCTGGTACATGAGCTAAAACATTATTGCCTATCAAAAGATCGGCTAGTTTTCCTTGTATCACAAGTTCTTTGGCAGTCTCAACCCCAAAAAACTTGTTGATACTAGGAATACCTCTATCTTGAGCTATCTTAGCTATATTTGCGGCTGGTTCTATTCCTAAAACTGGGATTCCCTTTTCTACAAAATATTGCAGTAGGTAGCCATCGTTGCTGGCGATCTCAATAATTTGATTATGACGATTAAAGCCAAATTTTTCTACCATCATATCGGTGTAAGCTTTGACGTGCTTTAGCCAACTTACTGAGTAAGAAGAAAAGTAAGCATAATCGCTAAAAATACGATCGGGAGTTTCAAATTGTTCTAATTGAACTAAAAGAGTGTCTTCAGACACATAAGCATGGAGCGGATAAAATTTTTCGGCATGATTTAGCTGTTCTGCTGTCAGATAAGCATTGGCTAAAGGTGACATTCCTAAATCAATAAAGGTTTGGTGCAGAGGTTGACCACTAAAACGGCATTTTGCGTTCGCCATAAATTTCAACTCACTGATTACAAATAATTTGATGGATGAAATAAGTCCGAACCAAATATTGTTGATTCGGAAACTTAGATTATTTCTTCTTTGCTGCTAGGCAGCTCTATCTACTTTTTATTCCAGAAGAAATCTTTGTCAATTTGCTCGGTGCGGATTAGATACTCTAGCTGTTTTAAGCGAGTAAATCCTCTAAACAAGAAAGTGTCTTCAGCCATATCTATTTGGCTAAATAAATCAAATAGCTGCTGGGCACCAAGTCGGGCATTCCAATCACATTTAAATCCGGGGAGAATTGTGTTGATTTTCTCGAAGGATACCCGATAGCTGCGGTTATCTGAGCCGTTGTCACCAAAGGACAATTTACAATCTGGGAAAATATCAGCAATAATTTCTGCGATTTCTTTGACACGATAGTTGTTTGCTGTGTCTCCCACGTTGAAGATTTGGTTATGTACAATATCTCGTGGTGCTTCTAAAGCACAGACTATTGCTTTGCAAATATCCAGTGCGTGGACTAATGGCCGCCAAGGTGTACCATCACTGGTCATTTTGATTTGTTTGCTAGTCCATGCCAACCCAGCTAAGTTGTTTAAAACAATATCAAAGCGCATTCTGGGAGAAGCACCAAAGGCTGTGGCATTCCGCATAAAGGTGGGAGAGAAATCATCGTCAGCTAGTGGTGTGACATCCCGTTCTACTAGAGTTTTGCACTCTGCGTAGGCTGTTTGGGGATTAATTGGGGATTCTTCTGTGACATCACCTGCGGTAGCAACACCGTAGACACTACACGAAGACATATATACAAAACGACGCACACCCATAGCTTTAGCTAGGCTAGCGAGACGAACTGAACCTACATGATTAATTTCGTAGGTAATATTGGGTGCTAATTGTCCGGCTGGGTCGTTAGAAAGTTCCGCCATGTGAACTATTGCTTCAACACCTTCCAAATCATCAGGGGTGATGTTGCGGATATCTTTGTTAAGGGTTTTAGGTGTTACCCCATTAGCGTTGTATAGCCAACCAACTTTATAGAACCCTGTATCTAGGCCGATAACTTCATGTCCACGTTCGATTAACAGAGGCGGTAATAATGAACCTAGATAGCCTTCTGTTCCAGTTACTAATATTTTCATTGTGGTTAACGCCTTTGTATTGATGAGTTAAATTTTTCGTTTAGTATAGGCGCACAGATGTTCGCCCTAAAAGGTGTTGCATCCAAGAAGGAACCGCTATATTTTTCGTTTGTATGCAATCATTTGACCTCTCTCCTCTTAGGAGAGAGGCTTTGAATCTTGCTCTCATTCCCTTGTAGGGAAGGGGTTGGGGGTTAGGTCATTGGACTCAACCCAGAAGCGCTATATATAACTCGGCTAACAGTCATTACATAGTTTGCCGACTTACCTATTGAGTAACAGCACTCTATAGCGGTTCTTAATTGATGCACTACACTTTTTTCTTGTGAGATAGGTATCTTACCCGTCTCTTATATTTCCAGGCTGGAAAAGATGCCCACTATACAAGATTCATCCTTTTATTCAGCAGCCCGGAAGTAATAACAATGTTATCTATGCAGTTACTGCAATATCTAGATGCGAGGGTTGGGGAATTTCTGCTACAAGCGCTTTGCCGATTTCTAGAGAAGATGTGGCCGCTGGAGAAGGAGCATTGCAAACATGGATGGAGTTTTGACCGGAAACAATCAAAAAGTCGTCTACAAGTTTGCCGTCGTTCATTAAGGCTTGAGCGCGAACTCCTGCGTGGGTGGGAACTAAGTCTTCTGCTTGGACTTCGGGAATTAGTTTTTGCAAACTTCTGGTGAAGGCTGCTTTACTAAAGGAACGAATGATTTCTTGGATGCCTTCATCAGCGTGTTTGGCTGCCAATTTCCAGAAACCAGGATAGGTGACGACTTCAAGAAAATCTCGTAAGTCAAAGTCGGTTTTTTTGTAACCTTCGCGTTTGAGGGATAGAACCGCATTTGGTCCTGCGTGAACGCTACCATCAATCATCCGGGTAAAGTGGACACCCAGGAAGGGAAAATCGGGATTGGGAACTGGGTAAATTAGTGTTTTGACGAGATAGCGTTTTTCTGGAGTGAGTTCGTAGTATTCTCCCCGGAATGGGACGATTTTGGCTTGAGGTTCAACTTTACCTAGTTTGGCGGTGCGATCGCTATGCAATCCCGTACAATTAATTACAAAGCGGGTTGCAAAGTTACCTTTGTTTGTTTCTAGTACCTGATTTTTACCACTTGGGGAGATTTTCAGAACTTTTGTATTGAGATGCAAATCTCCGCCCTGTTGTTGAATTAGCTGGGCATATTTCAAACAAACTTGCTTGTAATTAACAATCCCAGTTGAGAATACCCGAAGCCCACCTACGCATTTTACGTGAGGTTCAATTTCCCTGACTTCTTCGGGGCTGATTCTCTTAACTTCTATACCATTGTCTAAGCCGCGTTGGTAGAGATTTTCTAGACGTGGTAGTTCTTGTTCTTCTGTTGCAACAATGACTTTACCACAAACTTCATGTTCTATTCCATGCTCTTGGCAAAATTCTACCATAGAGCGAGAACCATCACGACAAAATTTAGCTTTGAAACTCCCTGGTTTGTAGTAAATACCAGAATGAATTACCCCGCTATTATTGCCGGTTTGGTGAAATGCCCATTGACTCTCTTTTTCTAGTACTAAAATACGCGCATTGGGATAGCGTTTTCCTAAAGCCAATGCTGTAGAGAGTCCAACTATTCCCCCACCTATAATCGCAAAATCATACATTAGTATTATCGTACTTAAAATTACAGTAAATCCATAAAGTTATTTGGGATTTGGTACTGGGTATTGGGTTAGAAAAAATCTCCCCCAGCCCCCAGTTACCTTACCATGCCTTCCAAGGAGCCTGACTGCTTTTCCATAGCCCCTCTAGATAGTTTTTATCGCGTAAAGTATCCATTGGTTGCCAAAAACCATCATGTTTGAAAGCAGATAGTTGTTCCATATCAGCTAACTTTTCTAATGGCTCTTGCTCCCATACTGTAGAGTCATCAGCAATCAAATTGATTACTTCTGGTTCTAACACAAAATAACCGCCATTAATCCAAGCTCCATCACCTTCAGGTTTTTCCCGAAAGCTGGTAATTTTAGTTTGCTCATATCCCAAGGAAATGGCTCCAAAACGTCCGGCTGGTTGAACCGCTGTGAGTGTTCCTAATGTATTTTGCTCTTTATGAAACTTCACTAGCTCGGTGATATTAATATTACTTACACCATCACCATAAGTAAAGCAAAAGGTCTCATTACCAAGATGTTCCCTGATTCGCTTTAAGCGTCCGCCTGTCATGGTATTATCACCCGTATTGACTAAGGTAACACGCCAGGGTTCTGCATAACCAGAATGCACGTTCATCTGGTTGAATCGCATATCAAAGGTAACATCTGACATGTGTAAGAAGTAGTTAGCAAAATACTCCTTAATTATGTAACCTTTGTAACCGCAACAAATTATGAAGTCATTAATGCCGTGGGCGGAGTAAGTCTTCATTATGTGCCAGAGAATTGGCTTACCACCAATCTCAACCATCGGCTTGGGTCTGATACTAGTTTCTTCACTGAGGCGTGTACCAAGCCCTCCAGCCAAAATCACCGCTTTCATGCAATTACCTCGGAGATTTGTAGGGATATTATTTTATTTGACTTTTCGACATGAAGAGGATGCACTTAGATAGAGAAAAATTGATTTCTGATTTGTTTTTCTCCGTCAATAATCTAACTGCAATTTTCCCCGAAATTATAAAGGAAAGATAAATTAACATCTTTTCTATATAAAAGCTCTATGAATATCTATAAATATGAAAATAAATTACTTAATTAAATAAAAATGTTACCAAATAAATAACTAGGGTTAGCTTGCACTAACCCTAGCTAGGCTTGATTTCTCCAATCAAAACCGATAATAGGCGAGTAAAAAAACTTACTTGTTTTTAGTTAGTTTTTTCCAAATTACTTGAGCTTTGAAATAAAGGATCGCATTTGTTTTCTACGACTACACATAAGTTACTGAGTGCTTGCTGATAATTATCCATATCATCTTGCTCAAGAAACATTTTGGCAGATGCCTGTACATCTTCGATCGCTTTCGCCTGATTTTTGTTAGATTCACTACCACCATATTGTGCCAGTTCATAACGAACCATACCTCGTTTGAGATATACTTTTGCTAATTTAGGGCTGATAGTTAATGCTTGGTTAAAGTCAGCGATCGCTTGATTGTATTCTTGTTCATAATTGCTGCTATATTGAGCAATTTGATAATAGACAACACCTCGCTGAAAATAAGCTTCTGCTTTCGATACATTACGTTTTATAACCTGAGTGAAATCTGCAATCGCTCTTTTGTAAGCTTGTTGAGATTCACCGCTATATTTAGCCATTTGGGTGCGGACAATCCCTCGTCTGATATAAGCTTCAATTTCGTTCTTATCCAGACCGATGGCTCGATTATAGTCTGCGATCGCTAGGTTATACTCTGTATCAGGATCGTTGCTATATTCGGCGAGCATATAGCGGGCATTACCCCGATTCACAAGGGCTTTGGTTTGATTGGGATTGATTTTGAGAGCTTGGCTATAATCTGTAACTGCTCCTTCGTAGTCTTTGAGGTTATAGCGGGCATTGCCCCGATTTACAATTGCTGTGGTATGTGTTGGTTGTTGTTCAATTGCTGCGGTAAAGCTGGCAATTGCTTTTTCATAGTCTCGGTCTTTGTAAGCAGCATCACCCTGCTGAAAGTAGTCAGCGAAGCTAAGTTTATTAATCGTCTGGCGAGACTTTAATGTTTGTTGAGTGTAAGAATTTTGGGAAACCAACGGCTGAGTAAATTTAATCATTACGTCGGCATAACCCAATAAACCGAAACCCAGCAAACAACAAATAACCGGGTACAATTTTGACTTTTTGGAACGTTTATAAGATGAACCGCTTGGAGTAATTACTGGCTGCCAATAATTACCTAAGTGCGGTGACATACTGCGCTGGGGAAAATGCGGTGTCTGGGTGTAGCGCTTTTTCGCTTTGATTCGCGGTTGGAGATGTTCTCTAGCTTCTATAGCCCGATGTGATGGGAAGGGGTCGCGTCCACCTAATCGCACGGTACGTTCACACCACGGACAGCTAGGCATGTGGTTGTTGTAGCGATGCTGGGGATTTGTGGTGCAGGTAATTAAGGAATCTTCGGCTTCAGCGATGGCTGAGAGCCAAGTCTGGGCATTGGGGCGCAGTTGTGGGTTGTTGTGACCATCTTCAAAACAACGGACAAATAGTTCTTGTAGGCTGGGATGAAGAATTTCCCAAGGGGGTGCAATGGGGGTAGGTAGATAGGGTACGTACCGCTTTTGGCTATAAGTGAAATGCCCTGATGCAATGCGGGCTTCGTAGGGCGGTGGCTCAATAGAGCCTTGAAAAATCCCCGAAAATGGGTGAGTGCCTTCCATTAAGAGTTGGAATACCAGCACTGCTAACCCAAATAAATCGTGAGAAATTTCGCGATCGTGTTGGGCAAAAGTTTTATTCTGTAGTTCTGGTGGCGTAAACTCTGGTTTTCCGACTGGGCAGCGATAAACAACATTGCTGTTGGGGTCGAGTACTTGGAAAGAGTCTGTGTCTATCAAAGTCACCAGTGCGGTGTCACTGACGAGGATATTTGACTCGTTCACATCACCAATGCAATATCCACTAGCGTGCAAAGCAGCAATTGCTGCCGCCAAGTTACGAGCCGTGCGGAGCAGGTACTGATAGTTGAATAGGGGACAGTGTTGACGACGGGTTCTGGGGTTGTAAAAGTCGATGATTGGACGCATCCCCTGAATCCGTGGCATCAAAAAGCCCAAGATGCTATTTTTGCCATCTGGTGTCCGCAATAAATCCTCTGGCCAAGCGATAGAGATATGACCCAAACTAGCTGTCGGGTTTTCTGGCGGGTTGGCAAGCATCGCCTGTAATTTATCAGCATGGGCTGTAGTTGGCTTGTGGTAAATCTTCGCCACCAAGTCATTATCAGATGGCACTGCATAAACACAAGCTTCACCGCCACGCCCCAAACTGACATTGAGGCTGAGGATTTCTTTTCTAGGGGAACAACGTAGTACCTGCATAATGAAATTACCGCTAACGGAAGTTATTTAAGATGTGAAACCTGTAAATTGATTGCTCATGAGTCGTTGAATGCAGCTATAATGAGTGTTAAATCATCATCAGTGCGTTGTGTAATTCGGTCTGAGCGTAAAAACTTTACTAACTGCTCCTTCGCTTCTGTCTTATCTTCGGTATTAGCTACAAATTCAAACAGTGGAAAAAAGAATGGTTTGTGAGGTTCTCCAACAACCATATTCAAAGCCAGCATTTGTAGTCCGTCGGTGATGATACCAACATTAACTATCTCGGTGCGCCATAATCTCATCTGCGCTGTATCTAAGGCAGTAGGAGAAGTTAAAAAAGTGGTTTCGTTGATGTACTCGCCGCTATCAGGTATAGTTAGAGCGAGGAGATTGCCAGCGCTATCTTTTGCCACTGCCAAACCATCACCTATTTGCACTACAGCTACAACTTCTGGTGTGGCAACCATCATAATTAAGGTAGTTGCTAAATCTTGAGGCTGTTTGTCACAAGTAGCCGCTTCAGCCTCCACAGCTTTTTTGGCAGCTAGTATGGCATCATTTAAGAGCGATCGCACAAACGCATCATCACTTAAAACTTTTTGGGTGATTCCTTTGGTGGAAATACTTTCTATTGCTGTCTCCACAGCAATCATCGCTCCCACTTTCCCAAGGCTAGCAGAACCCGCACCATCTGCTGCGGCTGCCACTAAAACATTATCAGACAATATTTGCCAGTGATGAGCATCCTGACATAACTGCTTGTTTTTTAAGTGACTTGTACCACATACCGACGCAGCCACAATCCGCCATTGAGCAATCTGTTTTGATATTTTCATAGATTTTTTTTCAACAGCTCGCTGTGTCAACATCAAGCTGCGATTTTTAATTAAACAGTCCCCCAACCAATCGGCGGTAGTGCTACCTGTTCGTCTACCTGCGAATGAGAAACAGCCGACATACTAGTTGATAGCCAGACAAACATCTCGATGAAATTTAGTCCTTTGAGCTTCAAAGGTGTACGCACAGTTATTTGATTTAAACGTGTCATATTCGCATTTTCTACACCAACTGTAAAGAATGCTACACGCTTGTTCGCCTCGTCTCCCTGTAAGCGCACAGATGCTTGCTCCACTACATTCTCTAACTCACCTTGGGGTTCTCCATCGGTAATCATGAATACCCAAGGACGATAATAAGCAATCCCATTGGTACGATACTGAGATTTCCGATCTTGAATTATGTCCAAAGCTTTATGAATGCCTGCACCCATTGTAGTCAAGCCCTGTGCCGTTAAAATGGGTGGATTAAATTGATCGGCAGTCACAAAGTCTTGTACTACATTGACATTACTATCAAAAGTGACGATCGCCACTTCCACCCGTCTTGCGGCTAAGGAATTTTTGACTAATTCATCCTTTAGACTGAGCAAACCCTGATTTAAAGCCTCAATCGGATCTCCTTGCATCGAGCCAGATGTATCTAGTAAAAGTACACAAGGACAACGTGGTTCTGGGTTCTCAGCAAATTCTACTACTTCATCAAGTCTTAATGTATCATGCATAACTTTTTGTGTTATGTTAAAGTTCAAAGCTTTATTTCCTTTTTGTCCGAGTATATAATTTCAGTCGTCGAGGTCACTACAGAATATAGTATCTAGTGGTAGATGCTCTAATCTTTATTAAACAAATTATTTTCATGAAGTTCTCAATATATTTTTTAAGAAAAACTTGAGTACGGCTTAGTTTAGCAAAAAAGAGTTTATCAAAACCCAGTGTTACCTGTTGTAATGTATCTACCAAAAATTTATATCCATTAAACCTACAGTACAATAAATACGTAAACTTTCCCAGATAAGTTTTTAAAGATTTTATGTAGAAGAGTTTTTCCTTTACAGAAAAATTATTAACCATAATTAAGACCGTTAGCTTCAGAAGTATACCAGCGTAACCGCGTGAACTTGGAATCAAATTTGCCTGCTTTTTGTGAGTAGGCATAAATAAACGTCATTACTAAGGTCTTAAGGTAAGAGTCGTCAGAGTTGGTAAAATCCCGAATTAACCGATATTTACTGATAGGCTAGCTATGATAAATGTTTCTCTTTATTCATACTTACTTGTGGCTTAAGACAAATTAAGTAAAAAGTACCAAATGTAACAAATAAGTTATAAAACTTATAATTTTTAAAATATATACATATTTTAAAAGGAATAACTTGTACGTAGATAAATATTACAAAGAAGAGAATACTTCATCGTTGATATTTTCAATCTACAAATGTTCAGTTGTTGATTCCGCAAGAAACTTGAAAAATATGAATAACTCAGGTGCATTCACCAAACTACGCCCTCTAAGTTTGTTAAGACAGTTATCCAATTGCTTTGATAGTACTTGTTTACAAGCATTAAGTAACTCAGTTCGTTGGTCAATTTACTTAGAACAGGGCAAAATAACTTACGCAACTCATTCAGTGGAGCCTTTTGATCGACTAGAACGCCATTTGCGCCGCCTCAGCCATCAAATTCCCCTGCTTACTAGCGAGGTGCGGGTTCAAGTCCGTCTGATGTTTGAACCTGACTCACACAATCAGTTACTCGAATATGACAGCAATTCCAGAAGCCACCCTCCTGAATATCAGGCGATATCCTGGCTTGTTAGTCAACAACATCTACATTCTACACAAGCAGTAGTGCTGATTCAAGAATTAGTTAAAGAGGTGATTGAATCATTTTTGCTCATTAAAGAAGGTATTTATGAATTAACAGAACCGCTTGAGAGAATGCCAAGAATTTGTAGGCTAGATGTAGAAAAAATTCTAGAACGTTGTCAAGGAAGATTACAGAATTGGCAAGCTTTTGTTCCGCAAATCTCTTCTCCATATCAACGTCCATATCTGTTGATTAACAGCAAAATTGAGGAAAAAGATTTACCAAAGCTTCAGCCAGATTTGATTAATTGGATGAAGGGTTTCAGCTTGTGTCATCTGGCAACAATTTTGAATCAAGATGAAATTCAATTGGCTCGCAATTTATACCCTTACATACTTAATGGTGCGATTATCTTGCATGAGCCAGATCCACCTTATGATAAATTACCAAAGCTATTTGAAGAGCAATCGCTTTTATCAAAATTAATTCCAGAGATAGAAAATACCACAAAAGAGCTAAATAGCACCATCAACTCTTACCCTGATATTGCTGAAGAGAATATATCTCCTGTTTCAGGATTACCACAGATTTCTCTTCCTCCCCAAGAAGACTTTCAGGAACCAACACTATCAAATAACATAAATCTTGCTTCCCAAAAAGTAACAGCTGCTACTGTAACGACACAAAAAGTCCACAAAATCGTTTCTGTAGATGATAGCCCCACAATTCTCAAAGAAATTAGCCGTTTCTTAGAAAATGAAAATTTCTCTGTAGTGACTATTAACGATCCAGTAAAAGCCGTTTTATCAATTATAAGGCACAAACCAGACTTAATTTTGTTGGATTTAAATATGCTAGGAATAGATGGTTATGAGTTGTGCCGAATTATACGAAATAATTCGATATTTCAAAGAACTCCTATTATTTTTGTTACTGGTAATAAAGGAATTGTAGATAAAGTAAAAGCCAAATTGGTCGGGGCATCTGGATATCTGACTAAACCGTTTACTCGTGCCGAATTACTTAAAATAGTCTTCATGCATTTGACTTAAATTAACCACAAAATCTAATAGTTGTGAGCTAGTGAGGATAAATATGGCTACAGTGTTGGTTGTTGAAGATACTCCTTCTCAATTGGAATTAATCAATAGTTTTTTAAGAGACAGTGGATACACGGTGATTAAAGCTTATGATGCCAAAGATGGCATGAGCAAAGCAATAAATCACCATTTGGATGCAATTATTACTGATGTGGTAATGCCAGAAATTAGCGGTTTTGAATTCTGCCGTCAATTAAAAAAAAATCCAGTGACTCAAAAAGTACCAATTATTATTTGTAGTTCTAAAAATCAGCCAATTGATAGGATTTGGGGAATGCGACAAGGTGCAAATGTTTATTTAACGAAGCCTTTTACTAAACAGCAATTACTAAATGCACTCAAATCTCTTGTAGAGTGAGAGAGGTAATTCGTAATTAAAAGAGTCAGCACATGGCTACTAATCTAGAAATTGACGAAAACTTAATTAAGGAAGCTCTCAAACTTGGTGGTCATCCAACTAAGGACGCGGTTGTTGAAGAGGCATTACGAGAGTATGTGCAACTTCGAAAGCAACTGAAAATTCTGGAGCTATTTGGCATGATTGAATACGATGATGATTATGACTATAAGCAACATTATCGGAGTGGATGAAAGTCAACGAACCGCAGAGGCGCAGAGAACGCGGAGAGAATAAAGAGGGATTTTCATATCACAAAACTTGTCTGCACGTTTTTAATGATGTGCAACGCCTTACTAGAGCCGATCGCACAAAATGTAAAGATAAAGCAAAAAAGCGATATTGTTCTGCCAGTGTAACGTAGTAGGATTGTTCAAGTGAAAGGGTACGCCTAGCAGGATGAGTAGCCATCGATCGCTAGTAGGCACCCTAAAATAAGAACAAAAGACGATTCCTAAAACAAGCACACTCCATGCGTATTTCTCTAAATTGGCTGCGCGAACTAGTAGAGATAAAACTAAGTCCAGAAGAATTAGCCGAAACCCTGACAATGGCGGGGTTTGAGGTTGAAGATATTGAAGATCGCCGCACTTGGGCAAATGGCGTGGTTGTAGGGAAAGTGCTTGAGCGTCAACCCCACCCCAACGCCGATAAATTAAGTGTTTGCCAAGTCGATATCGGTGCAGGTGAAACTTTAAATATTGTCTGTGGTGCTGCCAATGTGAAGGCAGATATCTATGTACCGATCGCAACTACGGGTACTTACTTACCCAACATCGATTTAAAAATTAAACCTGCAAAACTTCGTGGTGTCCCTTCTCAGGGCATGATTTGTTCTTTAAAGGAACTCGGTTTGCCCACCGATGTAGACGGAATTCATATTTTTACCCAGGAAAATTTACCATTAGGTAGTGATGTACGTCCTTTGTTGGGTCTAGATGATGTAATTTTAGACCTGACTGCAACTGCCAATCGCGCTGATGCTCTCAGTATGGTAGGTGTAGCCAGAGAAGTAGCAGCTTTAACTGGTGGAAAATTGAGCATCCCTGAACCTAGTGAAGTTTCTATTAGCAAAAATACTGGAAATTTAACTTTAAAAATTGCTGATACACAAGCTTGTCCTGCATACATCGGTACGGTAATCGAACAGGTAAAAATTGCTTCATCTCCCGAATGGTTGCAACAGCGTTTGCGTGCGGCTGGGGTGCGTCCTATAAGTAATGTGGTGGATATTACTAACTACGTTTTGTTGGAATGGGGACAACCATTGCACGCCTTTGACCGCGATCGCTTAAAATCAGTTGCAGGTAGCGAAAATTTAAGCATCGGCGTTCGTTTCGCTAATAATGGCGAATCTCTCAAAACCCTAGATGGACAAACTCGCACCCTAGCATCCCAAAATTTGTTAATTACCGCTAACGATAGGCCCGTTGCATTGGCGGGAGTCATGGGTGGGGAAGAAACGGAAGTCTATGAAGGGACTCAAAGCCTAGTTTTAGAAGCAGCTTTATTTGATTCTGTGGCAATTCGCCGTTCTTCGCGCAGTGCAGGCTTAAGAAGTGAGGCTTCTGGGAGATATGAACGGGGAGTTAACCGCGCTGAGTTGGAAATAGCTAATCGCCGCGCTTTATCCTTAATTAGCGAATTAGCGAGTGGAATTCTTGTCCAGCAGGAAATTGCCGACACTCGCCCCGATCCTTCTACCTGGAGTCGTTCGATCGCACTGCGTTTAGACCGAGTTAATCAGATACTAGGGCCAATCGATTTGGGAGAGGACACAGGTGAACTCCAAGGACAAGATGTTGAGCGCATCCTGACTGCACTAGGATGTCAGTTGACTCCTTCAGTTGAAGATAGCAACCATCAACCTACATGGTCAGTTTCTGTCCCACCCTATCGTTACCGCGACTTAGAGCGAGAAATTGATTTAATTGAAGAAATCGCCCGTCTCTATGGTTACAACAGATTCTGCGATACTTTACCAGAAAAATCGGAAGGTGGTTATCTGCCTTTAGACGAGGAACTGATTCGCAAGTTACGGGCTTTCCTCCGGGCTGAAGGATTGACAGAATTAATCCACTATTCTTTAGTCAAACCAGGAGAAGACAGACAGATAGTACTGTCAAATCCTTTATTTGCCGAATATTCAGCGCTGCGAAACGATTTGCTATCTGGGTTGATTGATGCCTTTCAATACAATTTAGAGCAGGGTAATGGTTCCCTGAACGGCTTTGAAATAGGGCAAATTTTCTGGCGAGAAGAAGACGGTTTGCAAGAAACAGAAGCCTTAGCTGGGATTATAGGAGGCGATCGCACCGTTGGCAAATGGTCAAAAAGTGGACGCGAAGAACCCATCACCTGGTTTGAAGCCAAAGGCATTTTAGAAAGTGTATTTCGGCAACTTGCCTTGCAGGTAGAATTCCAACCCGATTGCCGAGATAATCGCTTACATCCAGGACGCACCGCTTCCCTGTGGATTCGGGGTAACAGGCTAGGTATTTTTGGACAACTCCATCCCCAATTGCGACGAGAAAAAGGTTTACCAGATTCCGTTTATGTTTTCCAGTTAAATCTAGATGTGCTTTTAGATTCTCTGGGAGAAGATGAAGTTCTGGTGCCAACATTCCAGCCTTATTCTACCTATCCAGCGAGCGATCGCGACATCGCCTTTTTCGCACCCGTGAAAATCTCAGTTTCCGAAATTGAAAAAGTAATTACCAAAGCAGGTAAAGATTTGCTCGAATCTGTGGAATTATTTGATGAATATCGCGGTGAAAACGTCCCCGAAGGGCAGCGGAGTTTAGCATTCCGCTTAATTTATCGGGCTAGCGATCGTACTCTTACTGAGGCAGAAGTCGAACCAGTACACAATAAAGTCCGCGAAGCCTTGGTGGAAAAATTTGGTGTAAATCTCAGAAGTTAGTCATTGACCATTGGTCATTTGTCATTTGTTAAGAGTTAGGAGTTAATTCCTCACTCTTAAACCTACTGGTTCCAAAATCTAAAATCTAAAATCCCAAATTGGTAAAGTTATGCCTAAATATGTACTCTGGGGAACTTACTGCGAAGACGTTCTCGAAAAACGCACCGCCCACCGCCAAGCTCATTTAGACGGATTAGCAAAACAGAAAGAATCCGGTGTGCTGATTACTATTGGCCCCACCAAGGATGTCACAAAAGTTTTTGGGATTTACGAAGCCGAAGACGAAGCCACTGTGCGCCAGTTGATTGAAAACGATCCTTACTGGAAAAATGGCATCTGGACTGAATATTCTGTCAAAGAATGGATTCAGGCTTTTTAAATTGGGTATGGGGTATAGGGCATTGATTATAATTTTCCTCCCCCATTCCCAATTCCCCATTCCCAATTCCCACTTGCCCTGAGCGTTCGCGTAGCGTCTTGTAGAGAAGCCGAAGGGATTCCCAATTTATGAAAATTTGGCAGGTTGATTTTTATCGTCGTCCCTCACAAGATGCATCGGGACAAATTTTATGGGAGTTGTTGATTTGTGACGCAACTCGCAGCTTTGAGTATGAAGCTACCTGTCTCCAGTCAGCAGCAAATTCTAATTGGGTTGCTGCTCAACTTGAGCTAGCCGCAGGTGAAAAATTGCCAGATGTAATTCAGGTGTTTCGTCCGCAGTCTCTAAGCTTAATTGAGGTGGCGGGACGCAATTTAAGTATAAATGTCGAACCTACACGCCATACTTTGGCGTTGAAACAGTGGTTACAAGAAAAGCAATATCCCTCAGCCCTAGATAAACCACCTCCAGCACCATTACCAGAGAACCTCTGGGGAGAACAATGGCGGTTTGCGACTCTAGCTGCTAGTGATGTAGAAACGAGATTTAGCGATCGCCCCATTCCCATTTTGCACATCCCAGAACATCTCAAACCCATCAACTTGGGTTTAGCGTCAACAGTGCCTGTCCCTGGTGTAGTAATTTATGGTGGACGGCAATCCATGCGACTAGCCCGCTGGTTACAGCAAGCCCGTCCTGTAGCGTTAAACTACATATCTGGCGCACCAGACGGCTTAGTATTAGAAGCGGGCTTAGTAGATAGGTGGATTGTTGCCACTTTTGAAGATCCAGAAGTTACAACAGCAGCCCAAACATATCAACAGCGAAAAAAGCATTGCCGAGGATTGCATTTTTTGTTAGTGCAACCAGATGATTCCGGTATGACTTATAGCGGCTTTTGGTTATTGCAGGCAGAAGATTGATATGGCGTTGCCAAAAATATCTGTCCGCTCAATTTCTGCTCAAAAAATAGACTTAAGCTATGTCTGACGGTAAGTCACTACGTGTCTACCCTTTATTGTAATTTGCCTATGTAGGTAAGGTACATAGACTTGGCAAATTATAGTATGATGATTAAATCATACTAAACAGTAATATTAAAAATTAATATAGATGCTCAAAGTTACAATTACCTTAGAAGAAGACATTCTGCAATTTGTAGATCAGTATGCACAGGGAAATCGTAGTGCATACATCAATACACTGCTAGCAGAACACCGCCGCCGAATTTTGGCAGCAGAAATGATTGCAGCCCTCAAGCAGGATGCTGAAGATCCAGAATATCAAGCTGAAATTGCTGCTTGGGATAGTGTTGTTGGGGATGGCATAAATGCCAGGGAGTAATTTAACTTATCGGCGAGGAGAAATACGTTGGGTGAATCTCGATCCAACAGTGGGCGCTGAGGCAAAAAAAATCCGCGCTTGCTTGATTGTGCAAAATGACATCATGAATCAGTATGGGTTGCTGACAATTGTGATGCCATTTCGGCCCGGAAGTAAACAAGCGCCCTACGTTGTAAATGTGAAAGCAACACCAAATAATGGACTAGACCAAGACCGTTTTATAGATATTGGCCAAATTCGTGCTGTTGACCATAGTCGTATTTTGGGCTTGCTGGGCGTGCTGGAGTCAGAATACTGGGAACTTATTCGTACAGCCTTAAATATAGTTCTGGGTTTTGTGCTTTAGGGGTGTTAGGGAATAAAAGTAGAGATTATAAGTCAATACATTTCAGATAAGACCAAAACACTTGTAGAGACGGCGATTTATCGCGTCTCAAAACCCACGATTTTGTAGAAGTAGCGCTTAACCCAAGCGCATTGGATTATAAGTGATGAAAAGGCGATCGCTCTATATTAGAGGATAGGCATTGCTAAAAAATGCGAAACCAGGTGCAATATTATTTAAAGTAATGCCCACTCCAATACGATTCAGATAAGGTTTTTGATAAAAGTTATAGATCGCAAAGACGCAATAAATCACAGTCTCTTCCCTGAACCAAACCGTATTGATGCCCACCCTACCACTGCCCTGAATTATCTTCTTGTTGCAAACCTATCAACTGTCGCCGCTTCCAAGCATAATGAAGAATATTAATTCCAAGTTCCTGGGCTGTACGAATAGTCAATCTGGGTAAACTTAAATCTCTATCCAACCCCCACGCAGTTGCTAAATCTCCAATTGCTAGAATAATTCCGCCACCGATTAACAATTTAATTTGCTGTTGATTAACCATTGGCAAGGCAGCAAATAAAAAAGGTTTTGTCCTTAAAGGATGACTCCGTTGCAATTCTTCTAAAGGTCTTAAAGGACTTTCTAACTGTTGTGCTAATGCTTGAGTACTCTCAATTAAAGCATTAGCATTTGCTGGCGCATCAACCAGAAGCACACCACCTAAATTTAAGTAATTTTTAAGAGATTCAAATTCGAGACTATTTAAAGAAATTGCCTGTCCACCTGTCAAATAAAGTAGGTCATAATCTTGAATATTTTCACTTAAAGAAACCTGCCCTGGTTCATCAGCCCCTCGTAAACTGGGATATAGGGGTTCTACTGCTTGTAACAAATACGAAAGGCTGAAAAAATTACGCGCACATTCCGGATCGCTATGAGTTGCTTGCGCCATACACACAAGTGCTTGAGGACGCATTTGTGCTTGACGGCGATAACGTAAATCAATATTGTTATATCCAGGAAAGAAGGCATCCGCCGGTTGGGTAATTTCAGTATGTCCTGGTTGCAGAAGTATTTGACATATTTCTATTTCTGAACTGGCTGGTATAGAGTTTCTTTGGTCAATTCGATAGGTTTCTTGAACAACATCTCTTTGCTGTCCACGCCGCAATTCATCAGGGTCTACATAGCTAACTACTAAGTAGATCATGAGTGGTTCAGAACTTACTACTTCTATATCAATGGGAAAGTCATAAGAAGTCGGTACAACAATTAGATTACCTGCTAAATCAATTGCAATACCAGGTTGAATTTGCACCCAACGCCCATCTCGATATCTAGCTTCTACTTGACTTGGGGCTGTCACATCTCGAACGCCTAAACCACAGACAATTCCTGGTTGGTTTAAACTTTGATATTGAGCATTTTGCCGATTTCGATGATAATCATGGGCTGTGCGCCAGCGTTCTGCATTTATTAGTAACCCGTCTGCGGCTTGCAGGCGTTCCAAAGATTTGATTGGTGGGGGTGGGAAAGGATGGGACATAATAATTTTAGATTTTAGATTTTGTCTATTTTAGAAATTCTAAACAATATTACCTATTGGTGTATTAAATTATTTAATTAGTGGGATTTTCAATAGATAATTCGTATGTGCAGAAAGCAGGCTTTTCTTGTTCTATTATTCTTTGAATGAGTTGCTCGTTAATAATGCCACTAGAAATATTTGAACGCAAACGTACTATAAAATGATATGGTTGCCCACCTGCTAAAACGGCATTTCCTAATTGGACATCTCCTATGATGAAACTTGGGCCAAAAGGTTCTGTAATACTGATATGTTTATCCGCTTCATTAGGTAAATCTTCGTCTAGCGGTAAACCAGTATAAAGATGTAAATAGAGACGCAATCCTTTACGAGTTCCGCGCCAGCGATAAAGTTCTACAGCCCGACGAATTAAACGCCGTTGTTGCTGGAGATCCCAAACTGAATCTACTTGCCAAGCAACCCAATGAGCCATAAAAGGTAGTAATGCTTGTGGCGCTGTCAAAGGATCGAGGTTTGCCCACATGACATTGTAACTATCAACTATTGGTTGAAAAGCTTGCTCAAATATCTTCATGAAGCGACCAATAAAGTCTACTTCTCGATACAAAATTGGCAAGAACTCCATGTAGGCAGTGTAGGGACGAATATATAAATCGAAATACTCGCTTCTTTCGATTTGTTCGTTCTCTGTGCCTGGGTCTATATGTAAAGTAACTAGACTACGAAAATTGAGAGTTAATTTGTTTTTTGTTCCAGGAGAAATTGCTTCTTGGTCTTCAAAAAATGTGTCGGGAATTGAGAAGTAGAGAACAGCATCCATTTGTCCACGAGGCGGTATTTCACTACCCTCTGTGCCAATTTGACACCACTGGGATGGAAAGTTTCCCTCAACGCTTAAGCTTACCCGCAAAGGATGTTGTTCTAAGTTTTGTACTTGCACAATCATCTCGCTGGGATGCCCAGGATGCAAGAGTAAAGTACGTCCAGCCACATCCATATCCGCGTTTGCAAATCCTAAGCCCGCCACAGGTAAAGCTTCGGGTATTTGCATTGGCGTTAATTGAATACTTACAGCTGGACTAGAGCGACTTTGAACCATAGGATTTGGGAATGGGGAATGGGGAATGGGAGAAATAACCAATAACCAATGACCAATGACAAATGACGAATGACAAATTACGAATTACGAATTATTTGAATGTCGTGATTTGAACGTAGATTGGTATCAGCCCAAGAACATATTAAACCTTCCGAGCCTGGGTCAATTAATTGTTCGGGTGATGGTTGTCGTCGCCAATTTTCTCCTTGCTTGCGGATGGGAAACAACAGGACGGGGCCTAAATGACGCACGCCTGGGGTTTGTTGCAATAATGCGACAATATCTGATGTATAAACGGGTCGACCAAATGGCCAACCTTTGCCGTCCATTCCTCCAGTTAATGGATTTAAATATTTATACAGTGATACCCTTAAATTCCGGCGAATTTCTTCTCTGGCAAAAGGATTATCATAAGCAGGTTCTAAAGCAATTTCTGTCTGTACAGAAACACCTACGTAATTCGGTTCTTGTAATTCTATTTGTACCCCTAGTAACCGTCTTTCATCTAAGTAACTCATAATTTGCTCTTGCAGGGCATTACTAAGAGCAAAATTTTCTGGTGTCATGCCATTACCTTGCGCGATCGCATCTGTATTTGCATAAGGTACTACCAGTAAACTAACTATACCAGCTTGTCTACGAGAATTTGCTGCTAAACATCGGACGCGCGCGATCGCACCTGCACCCGCCTGTTGAGTCAAAACTTCAAAATCTTCCGCAGTGACGGCGCGATCGCGCGTGCGGAGGATGCGGGGAGCCTTGATCACAGCCTGTTCCAGAGACTCGGCATCCGCACCATTGATTGCTGGTACACGATTGACCACACTAGCAATGTATGGATACGCAGATTTCAAAAACTGAATTGCCCCAGTTTGCACATTGCCTTCCCTACCGCCACCTGTACGATAAGCAACCATTTTAATCTCTGCACCACGGGGAGGAATTGCCCCATATTGGTGTTCCGACTGGTTATTTTCTAGAACTTGTACAGATGTGTTATCTAGCGATGGTTCTTGAATTCGCGATCGCATCTGGGTATGCTGTTTAAGTTGGCTAGGTTCCCGAATCAGCGGCCCAAACTGGATTGTCCCAGCGATCGAATCGATGGTGTAATGAAAGTTATGTGGCCCAGAATCAGCAAAATCTCTCACCTCAATCCACTTTTGAGGCAAACCACCACTGGGAGTAACTAAAATATACTCATTTTCTCGGCGTTCTAAAATTGGTACTGTTTGTAACTGGAAACTCTGACCGGGCGTACCATCACTAATTCCCAATCGCTCATCTAAAATCAGCGTACTGTGACTAGCCCTAACAGTACCGCCAATTGACCGCGCTGCTAAACCAATAATTCTTGGTGGACGATTGTAACCAGTTTCATTGGCTTCTGTAGAAACAAAGCTACAGCGCAACCAACGACCTCGATAAGAGGTAAAATTCGCCACAGGCCAAATTTGAGGTAAATGTAAACGTACCTCTGCACCTTGAGATGGGTTTCCACCCTGTTGGGCCATTTCATAAAAACTGAACCCACGAGTTTTATCATCTGACTCTTGCAATAAAACTGCTTGCCAATTTTCCCCATCCCAGGCTTCCCACTTGCGGGGTGGTTGATTAGGGTTAATACCAGCAGGTGTAGCCGCAGCTCCTTGGAAAATAATTTCTAAAACATTAGCATCTAAAGGAGCGTCAGAATTAATTGCTAAATAAAAGCAGTTACCAGGCTGGGGTTCCTCTTCAAATATCGGTTGTTCATTACCTGTCCAGAAACCGTTAGATTGACGAGTCCATGAAGTTGTAACTCTTTCGCGCAGAGATTGGGGAATATCTTCGGTAGTTTGGGCAGTTAAGAAGTGTTGGATGCGGGGATTGCCGATAATTAGAGGATAATCTGTGCTGAAGGTAATAGCTTCTGTAGTTTCAGTGCGAATAGTTGAGGCTTCTAATCCTGCGGGAATAGTGTAGGCTTCGGGTAATGCAGCGCTTAAATAAAAAGTTAATTCCGTGCGGGCTGGGGCGGGAGGCTGGAGACGAATACCCAGTAATTCTAGGAAAGCGACATAATTTTTGCGAGGTACTTGGTTAAATCTGAGCAACATTTGGTCAGTCAACCAAGCAAATAACTCAATTAGCGTAATTCCTGGGTCGCTGAGGTTGTGGTCAGTCCATTCGGGACAGTAGCGGGGAATACGCATAATACATTCTTCCACCAAATCATCGAAGGCGCGATCGTCTAAGTTGGAAGAAGGTAATTTCGGTAAAAAATCAAAGTTCATACCAATTTAAAAAAGATTGTGACAGATACAAGCCTAGAAACCCAGAGAAAATTCAGCTTTCTTAATTTTTAATTTTCAATTTTTAATTTTTAATTCGTATCACGATTCCTCCCCAGCTGAAACCAAATAATAAGGATAAACAAAACTATAAATATCGGGGCCGTCTTTGAGTCGATAATTGATAATGATGTCCACTCTGCCACGCACAGGGTCAGGATCGGTGACAACTTCATCGATAGTAATGCGTGGTTCCCAAACTTCTAAAGCTTCCAAGACATAAAGACGGATTCGCAGTAGGGTATCGCTATTTAAAGGTGCAAACGCCAGTTCCGACAAGCGCGAACCAAAGGTAGGTCGATAAACCCGCTCACCTACTCCCGTGCGAAGGATAATCCAAATAGATTCCTTAACTTTTTGATCTTCACGGCTAAGTTGTATCCCACCTTGCACACTTAAATGCAGTGGATAAGCCCAACCTGTTCCCAAATAGGCTCGTTCACGACCGTAAACCATATCTGGCACTTAGACAGTTGTACATGGATATCTTCAAAGATATCGGCACAGAGGGTTTAAGCCTATTCGCCAAAGGTCGAGGATGAAGAAGCGGGGGGCAGGGGAGCAGAGGGGCAGGAGGCTTTTCCGATTTTTGCACAGATGGGGTAATCATAAGTGATTAACCGGACTTGATATGAGATGGATGAACGGAGTTCTGAGGTGGATGAACGGAGTTCTGAGGTGGATGAACGGAGTTCTGATATTATGTCCGCATAATTACAGAAAAATTCAAGATAGGAGCAAAAATGCCAGTGAGTAAAGTATTTCTATACGCCGAGTATCAAGTGTCTATTCCTTTTAGTCAGATTGATTGGAAATCAGCTAATGTAGAAATGAAAAAGTTTCCCGGATTGAAATCCAAAACTTGGTTAAGTGCTTTGAACACCAACACTGTTGGTGGTTTTTATGAATTTGATTCTGTAGAGAATGCACAAAATTATATTGATGGCATTTTGATTCCATTCGCTAAACAAGTCAATGGAAATCTCACTGTAAAGCTTTTCGATGGTGATATAACCAAAGAAGCTAGCACAGGTATGAGTTCTCCTTTCTATCCGGCAGAATCTAAATGATTGTCCATCCCACACGCCAATTTCAAAAAGCCAAACGAGCCAAGGATGGTGGTATCCTTCATCTGGGATAAGAGCTTTTATGCGCTGACCTGCGAGGAGATTGCATAAACCGCTCTTATCGCTATACGGTTCAATCTAAGGATGCGATCGATCGAGCGGATATGATATGAGACTGATGAGTAAAGTTGCAACTCTACCCTCCCCAATTTCCTCTACTTCTCCAATCAGCCGCCAATCAAAACGGTAAAATCACCTTTGATAATTTTATTCGGTGGCCCTAATGCTTCTAAAACAGTGTCGCCCATGCGAGAGGCAGGTAGATTGTTAATCAGCACTGTCTGACTACCGTCAATCACAACCCCAGGGCCGTGAGGAGGGAGGGGTAAAGGTGTGGCGCAATTATGAATATCAGCTCCTGCTGCTGCTGCTGCGATCGCACTACCCATAGTAGCTGCTGATGTTGCCTTTGTAGTTTGTTCGGTGGCTAAAGCAGCAGGTGCGCCTGGTGTACCTGCTGCCGCTAGGGTAGCAGCCTCAGCCACTTGGATAGCCGTATCTGAAATTTGTTTGGCGGATTGCAAAGCTGGTACTGCTGCTGCAAGCACGCCCCGCCACGCAGGTAAAGACCCAATCAACACATTGGGACTACCCGGCCCCCCTGTTAAGACTGGGGGTAATGGATGCGCCACATTATCAGTAATTCTTGCTGCTGGTTTACCCATCACAACCTCCTATTGTGTTAATTACGAATTACGTTAGCGTAGCGGTAGCGAGTCCGCGTTCGCTTTTAGCGTCTCGTAGAGAGCGTCATTACGAATTACGAATTAATTAAGGCGAATCATCGCACCTTTAACTGTAATCACTCCGTTGGCTGTAATGTCTATATTGCCAGCCGCATCTAATGACATATTACCTGTTGATTTCACTGAAACAGATTTAGCCATGTCGTCCATTTTGATTTTATGACCGCCTTTGGTTTCAATCTCTATGCAGCTTTGACTATCATTAAGATATATTTTATGACCGTCTTTAGTTTCTACGCGAATACCTGTTTTACTAGTTCCTTTATCCTCTTCGACAAACTGTAGAACATGACCTACACGAGTTTTAATGGTGCGTAATCTTACACCGCTTGCAACTGAATCACTTACCCTTTCCGGTGGTGCATCCTTGCCGTTCCATACCCCACCAATGACGTAGGGACGGTGGATATCGCCATGCTCAAAACCTACCAAAACTTCATCGTTTACCTCTGGTAAACAGTCGAAACCTCTGTTATTCCCTGCTCCCACAGCTACAACTCTCGCCCAGTCACTTGTATGGTCTTCTGTAAGAGTGGGAAACTTGACTTTCACTCTGCCCATTTTCTCTGGGTCTTTATTATCAGTCACAATTCCGACTAATAAAGTCTCAGATGGCTGTAGACGTTTTTCTGGGGATAGAGTTGTGAATAAGTTACCAGAACGGAGTCCCCGCACGCTGAAATCAGTTTCATAAACGCGCTGATTAAAGAAATGGCGGGTTTCTGTAACATAATACTTACCACTATAGCGATCGCCCATACCCTCAAGACTAATAACCCGTCCAGGACGAATCTCAGGATTCCCTTCTGCTTTGGCATCTGCGTAAACAAATTCTCCTCCTAGTTCATCACACAAAGCCTGAGCCATCGTATCTGCTTGTTTTTTGCTGGCAACAGGTTTATCTACAACAATCATTTTAGGAGACTTAAGATTAGAAAATGCATTACTCGTACTACTTCCTAGCTTATTACCTGTCTCAGTTGTTTGCTTCTCTTTGTTAGCTGTTCCACTAATCAATTTTTTCTGGGTATAGTCCCAGGCTCGTACTTCTACAGAACTTATCTGTTCAGCACTAGTAACACGAGTACTAAATTTATTAATATCAACTAGCCATTTTAATGATAAAGCTCCCTGAGTTTTTGGTTTGCAAAAATTGAGTTTTTCTTCGGTAATAAATAACTCAAAACCAATGCGAGCAGCCCTTTCTCGCAAAAATTCCATATTAGTTTGATTTTCTTGAAAGACATACTTATGAACTTCACCAGTTTGCTCTATATTGCCAGGTTTTATACCTACTTCTTTAATTATTTTATTGACTATACCGCTATCAGTTTCATTTAGAAAAGAACGATTATAACGACCTCTATGCAGACGATGAGAAATATCATAACCGCGAACAATTATATCAGCTTCAGATTTTTCATTAAAGTGAACTTCCATCGCTGTAATTTCGCCTTCAATAATGAATTCCCCTACCTCTTCTTGAAAATTATTATCTAGAGTAGTACTTGAAGTAAAACCTAACTTCACTTTTTTACCAATCTTAAACAACTGATCGTGTCGCCAAGCCTTATTTTCTGCTCGATCAGATGTGGGAATATAGCTATTATGGATTACTAGCGTAAACATTGCTGGTAAATGAAGGCTTTCTTCTATTGTGATTTGCAACAAATCCTTCATTAATTCAGGCGAAGCAGGTTGTCCATCTACCTGTATTTTAGGTTCGCTTAAATAAAGGCTTTTTTTAGCAGGCATAACTATTATTTGATAATTTATAAAATGTTCAGAGCAGCCTTGAATGAAAAAGTAAATACTAATTTCTCACTTTATTTGTTTTACTTACTCAGTTTTTGACCCTTTTTATCTGTTGCACGAGCGTTGCCTTTAGAATCAGATTTACGTCCTCCAGGCAGGTTATTCTTATCTACTTCTTGCAAGGCTATATCTACCAGTGCCCTGACTGGTGTACCATCACTCAAAAACATATTTAAAGTGTAGGTTAAACTCGTGATTACACAATAAAAATACTCATCTCCCCAGGTAAATATATAAACAGGTGGTCGTTTGTCAGTTGCTTTAGTGATAGTTTCTACACCTTTCTTAATGTTATCTATGTACTTTTTTATCACCGACTCTTTCGTTTCATAAGTATCATAAAGTAACTGTTTAAGTGTAAATTTGTAAGGTTCAACGCCAGAAAAGTTTACTTTCGGAAGTAGAGTAGTTCCTCTATTGCCATCCTTACTTTCCCACTTAACAGTCCGAGCGAAACTAATATCTGTAGGATTAAACATTAATTCAATATCTGGCGCTTCATTGTTATAAGCTACAAGCTTGGCTTTCTCAAGTTGGGGTTTAAGCTTTTGAATAACAATAATTGCTGGACTTGCCATTTGAATATTTCTCCTAAAATTAATTATTTAATGAAAATTTACCAAGGTAATCGACCTGAGTAACCACCATGACGCTCTCGTTCAATTTCTATCCGTTGTCGTAATCTGTGATAAATTTCACGAGCTAGAGCTTCCAAATCAGCTGTATCATCTTTTTCATCTCCTGGAGAAGATGAGGATGCACTCTCTATGGTTTCAGTTATCGGTTGTATTTCTCTAGATATGTCGGGTGGAGTGACTTCTCCACCATTAGCAAAGCCTCTAGGTGAAGGAAGGTGTTTAGCAAAAACTTGTGGTGATTCGGAAACATGAGAAAATTCATAATTTTGACTGTTTGATTCCTCATCATTAAAATTAAAGCTAGAGAATTCATCATTATTTCCATTTAGTAAATCTTCCACACTTGACCATTGAGAAGGTGTATCTGACCATTGGGAAGGTGTGTGAGTGCTGGGATTTGCTTTTCGGAAAATCAGGGGAGGCGATGAGTATTGAGGTGAAGATTCACCGACATCTATTGTTTCATTTTGAAGAGTATGAAGCTGGGGAGAATTGAGGATAGAAAGTTTCTGTTTGTTAATATTCAACCCCAAGGAAGAAGGAATTAAAGAATTTGATATCTCAGGTGAATCAGTCTCAGCGCTTTTTAGCTGTAATGCAGTGTCTGGAAAAGAATCGACTTTAGTCGGAGTCTCTGGAGAAATTGTTGCTTCCGGTTCTATGGGATTGGGTGTTTGTAAACTTGGAAGAATAATATCTTGCGGTGTTCCACCCGTGTTGATGTGATGTAGTAGGGGTAGATTTTTCTGTGCATCCCTGGTATTAATCACAAACTCCCCAGGCGTAAGCATTGCAGGTACTGTATCGGAGGGTGCTATTTGCTCGCGATTTTCAACACGTGAGTCTGTAACATGACCACCAGTAGCATAACCTTTAGGCGCGGGCAAATTTTCTGCGATCGCATTTTGTTCAACTTTAGGTGCTGTGCTTACCTCATCTTGTAGAGAAGTTGGGTTGTCTAGAATATCTGGATTATCCCAGGTATAAGCAAAGGTTGATATTTCAGGATTTTCTGATTCTACTGCTTGTTCATTATCAATAATTTCCCTAAAAATACTTGTTTTCTCAACAATTTCAGGCGATGTGGCGCTAACTACCAATGCTTCATCAATTTCAGGTGATGTGGCGGTAACTGTTGGTGTTTCAGTAATCTCAGGCGAATTGGTGCTAACTACCAATGCTTCATCAATTTCAGGCGATGTGGTGCTAACTACCAATGCTTCATCAATTTCAGGTGATGTGGCGGTAACTGTTGGTGTTTCAGTAATCTCAGGCGAATTGGTGCTAACTACCAATGCTTCATCAATTTCAGGTGATGTGGCGCTAATTGTTGGTGTTTCAGTAATCTTAGGCGAATTGGTGCTAACTACCAATGCTTCATCAATTTCAGGTGATGTGGCGGTAACTGTTGGTGTTTCAGTAATCTCAGGCGAATTGGTGCTAACTACCAATGCTTCATCAATTTCAGGGGAAATGGCGGTAACTGTTGGTGTTTCAGCAATTTCAGGCGAATTGGTGCTAACTACCAATGCTTCATCAATTTCAGGTGATGTGGCGCTAATTGTTGGTGTTTCAGTAATCTCAGGTGAATTGGTGCTAACTACCAATGCTTCATCAATTTCAGGTGATGTGGCGCTAACTGTTGGTGTTTCAGCAATTTCAGGTGATGTGGCGCTAATTGTTGGTGCTTCAGTAATCTCAGGTGCTGCTAAGATGGGTTGACTTTCTGTAAACTCGCTACTAAGATTTTGAACATTGCTATCACGTTGTAGTGAAGTCACATTTCCTGAGACATCTGAGACATTAAGCACCATCGCAGACTGTGATTCTGAAGTTACTAATTGTTCATCGCTATCAGGGTTGCTGAATAAACTAGGTGTGTGTTCAATAGCTGCTGAGGTAGGTGTTAACTGAACAGGCGTAATATCTGGAAACTCACTCGTAACACTGGAATCAATTTCCTGACTTTTCACAGTATCTGTAAAACCTTTTTCCTGAAAGGACAGAGGCTTTAAATTCTCCCTATTATCTGGTAATAAAGGGGGGTGAGGGGTTAGATTTTGCGTTGCTTTTTTTACATTGTGTGAAAAGTCAGGATCAATTTCTTGTTGTACTGTAATAGGATTTTTTGCAACTGAAGACTCAGTATTAGGTGAAGTAAAATGCGTCTCTACGGTATTTTCATCATTCTCCAAAGCATGGAGTAAAGTAGGTGAATCATCAACCTCAGATGAAGTAGGTGCTGAAGATAAAGTTAAATAATTATCAGAGATAGCATTATTTGTAACAAAATTATTTGTGTTTTTTTCTGAATCAGAGACAGCATTATCTGTGACAAAATTATTTTTGCTTTTTTCTGATATTAAGTCTGCTTCAATAGCTGTAATTTCCTCAAGTTTAGTATTAATATTTGGTGATTCTTCTTCCTGCAATAGAGAGTTTAAGGTTGGTAAAATCTCTTTTGCTTGGATTAAATTTCCTTTGATTAAATTTGTTCGACTTACGCTGCTTTTATTGTCAACTATAGAAGGGACTTGAACTGTTTGAATGTCTTGTTGTGGTGGCGTTTGGCTAACTGGTATACCTGAAAGGTTAAGTGATTCTGAGACTTCAGGGATTAGTTCTTCTTCACTATTTGTAAAGTTGCTATCCCCTATAAATATTTTTTCTGTATTTTTCTTAGAAGGAACTTCTATAGATGAAGTGTTGACTAATTCACTGGTTTCATCTTCTAATTCAATATTTTCTTCCGATGTTAAAGTATTTTCTGTTAAAGACAAATCTTTACTAGAGAAACTAGATATTAGCTCAGAAGTTTCTGACAGCTCATCGCTAGCATCGGTAGCAAAATTATCGAATAAAGTTGATTTGTCTTGAAAACTAGGTGAAGTATCTACGGTTGGGGTACTGACAGAACTACGATCCTTTGTAGTAGTGTCTAACACAATATTTAGTTGTAAATCTTGTGTTTCGAAATTAGCCTCAATAGGCATAGATTCATCTGATATTAATAAGTTATCTTTATTAAGATTAATATTAGTTTTATCAACAATTGGCTCAAAGTTTTTAGGACTAGATGATTTGATAGCTTTTTTAGTTCTAGATTTTGACTTTGGTTCTTTTTCTAGTGGTTTCTTAGATTTATTTGTTTTTTTTGGCTTAGATTTAGTTTTTATATTTACTTCTTGGGATGTGCCATTACTCGTATTTGTCTCGTTGGGAGTTGGCATTATCTTTGGAATACTATTTTTTACTGATTCATTGCTATTTTCTAGTTCAGCTATTGAATCAGAAGCATCAAACTCAATCAACGGAAATTCGCCAAATTCACTATTTATATCCTGAGTATCCCAACTATCCCAACCTATTAATGGTTCAATCGATGGTTCATACTGACGAGACAAGAAAAATTTAGAGGATTTGACTAATGGTGGTTTAGTTTGGATTGTACTAATAAAATTACTTCGTGAATGCAAAGAATGAGATTCTTTTCTCAATATTATTCCCTGAGAATTATATAAAGATGATATAACCCCAAGGGGATGAATATTGTTTCCTAGTGAAGATTGAATAATTTGCATAGTGATAGTTTAAGAGTAGCCAATTAGCTAGAAACGAAATATCCTGATTTTTGATTTCGTTGTACAGAAGAGCCTCCTCCTGTAGACCTTGCGACTTGTAAACCTTCATAAGCTAAAGTTAATTCTTCAATCGCAACTGCCTTCCCATCTGCTTGGAGTGCAGGAGTTTTCCAGGTTATAGGAATAGCACCAATCAAAGTCCAACTCATCATCGTTTCACCGGCTTGATTAAAAATCAGAATATTGACATTGCGTCGAGATGTTTTCTTTTTTTCATCAAAAACTGCATTCATCCAGTTCCAAAAACCTGGATGATCGGTAAATCCTCGTTTAAGAGTTATGTCTGCAAATTCTGTATGACCTAAATAAATTCTTTGCTGGTCGTTAACACCACCTTCCTGAAAAACATTTTTCTTAATTTGAACACTTAATCCTGAACATTCAGCGAAAGATGCAGCAATAGAACTGTCTATCTCTACGTAAAACCGATTAGTAGTGACATAATTTAATTCGTGAGTAATGTTGCCATTGTTAGCGCCTGTAGCCATTACAACCACCTTTGAGAATCATAACTACCTATTCTTTCGCGCTGCGATCGCAAATCTTCTAGCATAAGTTTATATACGTGTTCTGTAAGCTGGTTCATCAGCCGTGAATCGTTGAGATATTTACTTGCCGTTTTAGCCGCCTTAGTAGCATCAGATGCCGCCGAAACCCCGGCGTATCCAGCAGTACCGCCAACATCTCCATCGAACGTGAAAAAAGTTTGTTGCTGTTTTGAGTCCATAAATAAAAAAACTCTCCCTAAATCCAGGCTAAAGGTACTGCATCAGAATCAAAAGTAGCCAAAAGTCGAACTTAGTTTTTGCCTGGATTTTGACTTTTGAGTAGTTGTGTTACTAGTGCGATCGCTGTAATATCCATGTAAGTAACAGCGTACTATTCATCTACCTACAGCTTGGGCATCTGGAGAAGAAAATGAGAGAACACATCAGCCGGCAGAAAAAAACTACTACAGGCTTCTCAATTCCATCCCTAAAACACCCGACACCCGGCTTTGGTTTGGAGTCGTCGGCAATTTCACGCCAAGCGGTTCCTGAAATACAACCACTCCATCAACCAGTTACTCACGATATCAGTCGCATACCACTGCGTAGTCCTCAAGCAAAACTCTCAATTAGCCAGCCTGGAGACATTTACGAACAGGAAGCTGATAGCGTCGCACAGCAGGTAATGCAAAGAATGGCGCAGCCTGTAAATCGTCAGCCTATCCAACGAGAAATATTGTCAGAGGAAGAAGAATTGCAGATGAAACCTCTGGCAAGTTCCATCACGCCTTTGGTGCAACGAGAAGCATTGCTAGAGGATGAGGAAGAAGAATTACAGATGAAACCTGTGGACAATAGCACATTGCAACGAGAAGCATTGCCAGAGGATGAGGAAGAATTACAGATGAAATCCCTCGACAGTAGCACGCTGCAACGAGAAGCATTGCCAGAGGATGAGGAAGAATTGCAGATGAAACCGATGGTGCAGCGTCAGGCTGAGGCTGGAATGGCTGCTGCACCTGACTTGGAAGCGTCCATTAGCCAAGCAAGGGGTGGTGGACAGGCGATCGCAGACAACATCCGCGAACCGATGGAACAGGCGTTTGGCGCAGATTTCAGTGGGGTGAAGGTTCACACGGATGGTAAATCTGACCAGTTAAATCAGTCAATTCAGGCGCGGGCTTTCACAACGGGACAAGATGTGTTCTTTCGCCAGGGGGAATATAATCCTGGGAGTCGAGGGGGTCAGGAGTTGTTGGCGCATGAGTTGACCCATGTAGTGCAGCAGAACAATAACACTGTGAATCGGCAGTTAATTCAAAGAGCTGTTGGATTTGAATTTGAATTTGGAGAATGGAAATCCTACAAAAATGATGACAAGAAAAGTCGATTAGCTAAAGGTGAAGAAATTATTTCGGGAACGGGATATAAAATTGAAGGAGAAGATACATACGATAGTAAAGTATCTGCTGTTGAAGTCGTCACAAAGCCATACACAACAAGAAAAGAAGCCTTAGAATCTGTCACCGAAGCTCAAGAAAAAATGCAGTCAATGTCAAAAGATGGAGAGGACATAGGACATCTGGCAAATAAGTATGGTGGTAAGGCAAGTGTTTTTATTGAGCCGCATGGAAAAGCTGGTAAAGTCCAAGCCTCAGCTGCTATTCCCCTTGATAAGCTTGCGAATTTGTATTCAATTCAAGCAGGTGGTGATGGGAAAGGTCTAGGAGCTTCAGTTACAACTAAACTACAAAATGAAGATTTAAAAAACAAGTACTTGGATGGTAAAGATGCCAGTCCTGAACTGATTGGTCTAGTGACACTTGTCTTAGATTATATCGAACAAGGATCGGGTAAAGGAAATCTCAGTTATCCAAAATCCACGTTCAAACTCATGGCAAGAACTTCATTTGATAAAATGTTGACTCTTGTTCCAGAACACTCATTCTTTAGTAATAAGAGCAATATAGATAAATGGGCTGGTTTAGTATTGGAGATTGCCGCTAGTCTTGGGATGAGCAAAAAACAAGAAGTAGTAGAGTCTAAAAAATCTGTAATGACAGATGTTGAGGTCAAAAAAGAACGGAAGTTTAAATGGATGACTCGAATATTTGGAAAGAGAAAAGTAACCGAAAAAGTCATGAAAGAGTTTATAATGAAACAACCAACTTTTGTGAAAAAAACCGCAGAAGAGTTAGCGGAAGAACCAATTATAAATCAAGTTCTTATGGGTATGGAATTATTGCCCGAAGACTCAGATAAAGATAAGCAATCTTACAAGCTAAAAATTAAACGAATTGAATGGCTTAAAGGGATGCTAAAAGAAGATTTAATCAGTAAGGCAACAGATAAGCGTTTTGAGGGGATGGGATCATACGGAGTCTCAACAGATGTCCAGGTGATACCAGAAGACATTGAAGTAGTAACAGAAAAAGCCGTCTCCAAAGCAGTGGATGAATTAGAGAATGAAGACGAAGCTCAGTCTAAATCGGTTTCTAAGGAAACAAAGGAAGCACCTATTTTTGAGTTGCGTGGCATGAAGGATATGTTCGCTATTCAACAAGATATTAATCTAACTGATTGGACTGAGAAAGTAAAAGCAGTGTTTGAAGTGATTGAAGAAGCGAATAAAGGAGAATCGTTTGCACCTGGCGGAAAACCGAATATTCCAAAGGATGTAGACAAGCCTGATATTTGGGAGAAAGTTTGATCGTGGATCTTGTAGTGCGATCGCTCTCTCTATTCTCACTAAAAATGCGATTGCTGTTGTCGGTTGAGTGCGATCGCCTGTTGATGTTTTTGTGAATGCGATCACTGCTATGACGATAAAATAAGAGTGCGATCGCGATGTTGTCGTTAAAAAACTCCATAGCCCGTATATTCCCGCATTTCAGGAGATTGAAATCCAAGAACAATATTATCTTTTGGAACCCCTCGCTCTACAAGTTCTTGAGCCACTCTCATTTCCGTCATATTCTGCTCAATCGAAATTTTTCCCTGTTTAATATCCAAATGTAAAACACAACCATAGACTCGCCGATGACCATCCCATCCCACATTGATAACCATGTAATGGTCTTGTTTTGTATCAAAAACAGTGTAACAATCAATCTGACCATTGGCTATTGGGATAGCAGCATAAGCCGTCAACAACGACTGAATGATATGGCGATAAGATTCTAGGGTATCCATTGTACAATTACCTCTTGAATTGGGTCATCAATAATTTGTTTAATCTGATATCTCTCTACAGATATTTGGGCAAATTCCCGCTTGAAAAAAGCTTCATAAACACCTATAGGCACTGCCAAATAGAGAATGCGAGTTGGATCGCTGATTTCTAAGGCAAGCCGATAATTCAAAAACTGTCCTAATGCAGCATGATAATCTGTTAGTGGTGAATCACTCAGGAACGTTTTAATCTCAACTGCAATTTTTTGTTCACCTCGCTCTGCTGCTAACAGTTGCTCTGCACCTAAATCTATTTCAAACTTAGTTCCGCCAACTTCCAGTCGCAGAGGATCATCGGTTATCTTCCACTGCTCCTTTTCTAAAGCAATTCTAACCACAGCATGAAATTTATCTTTAGCTGCCATTGTTACCTTTTCTGATTTACTTAACATTTTAGTGCGATCGCCAATCTTATCAGTTGAGTTGAGTGCGATCGCTCGATACCATAGAATCGGGTTCCAAAAAATTTATACTTTCGATAAATTGTGTTACGAGTGCGATCGCAGTACTCTAGATGTTAATAACAGTAAAATATTGATTTAGCTACTGCTTGGGCATCTGGAGAAGAAAATGAGAGAACATATCAGCCGGCAGAAAAAAACTACTACAGGCTTCTCAATTCCATCCCTGAAACACCCGATACGCGGCTTTGGTTTGGAGTCATCGGCAATTTCACGCCAAGCAATTCCTGAAATACAACCGCTCCATAAACCAGTTACTCACGATATCAGTCGTATACCACTGCGTACCCAAGCAAAACTCTCAATTAGCCAGCCGGGAGACATTTACGAACAGGAAGCTGATAGCGTAGCACAACAGGTAATGCAAAGTATGGCGCAACCTGTAAATCATCAGTCTATCCAACGAGAAGCATTGCCAGAGGAAGAGGAAGAATTGCAGATGAAATCTCTGGACAATAGCACACTGCAACGAGAAGCATTGCCAGAGGATGAAGAAGAATTACAGATGAAGCCGATGGTGCAGCGTCAGGCTGGGATGGGTGCTACACCAGACCTGGAAACGTCCATCAACCAAGCAAGGGGTGGAGGAGTGGCGATCGCTGACAATATCCGCGAACCGATGGAACAGGCGTTTGGCGCAGATTTCAGTGGCGTGAAGGTTCACACAGATAGTAAGTCTGACCAGTTGAATCAATCAATACAGGCGCGGGCTTTCACGACGGGGCAGGATGTGTTCTTTCGACAGGGGGAATACAACCCTGGGAGTCAGGGCGGTCAGGAGTTATTGGCGCATGAGTTGACCCATGTTGTGCAGCAGAATGGGGGGATGGTTCAAAAAGCAACAAGAGGCAAGCTGCATGAAAATCATATCAGGCAAGGGTCTAAGGTTGTCCAACGCGCTCTTGATGGCACTCAGGTCAGCGGAATCCATAAGGAATCCTACGGTTTGGTCAGTGTAGATTGGAATGCAGCAACGAATGAAGCAGGGGCCCATGTAAGACCAGCGGGGCAAGGGGAACATTTAAATAAAGCAGACATGTTGGCTGCTGTCAATGATATTTATCAGGCATTACATACAAGAGAGCAAAATGGCAGAATAAAGGGATATGTGCAAGTAGACCCGCAGGGAGCAGCAGTAGTCAAGAGTGTAGTAGAACTCCTTGGAGCAGCATTAGGCAGCACATGGGGAGTTTTACAAGCTAAGGGCTTGACAGTGTGGCGTAAGTCATTTAGTAGCGTGAATAAGAACAAATCTGGTGTGATTGCTCCAGAGATCGTATCAGAACACATCGCCTGGCTAAAAGCCCTTGAAAGTAGAGGTGTATTTATTCTGCCGATAGGGCTAAACGAGCCTGGATTAACGGCTGACGACTTCATGGAGAGTATGGTCAGTGGCAGCGACATAGGCAAGCAAAGGCTTGCTGCGTATGAATCTTGGATTAATCAAGGCAATGAGGTAGGCTTAATCATCAGGCTTGATCTTGCCCAGCTTGGGAACGTAAGAAATGTGCTCCAAGGATAGTGCGATCGCCCTCTCCATTCTGACTCAAAATGCGATCGCTACTTTTGTAGTGATATTCTCAACATCTGAAAATAGCTCGTGTAGGGTACATTAACGAAGTGTAATATCAAACTCAGGTTAATTTATGGTGTCGCCAAAATTAACCAAAATTAAAAGGTAGTTGATGGGTTATCAACTACCCTTAAAAATTGACAGTTTTTAGTTAAACATTTTCCTACACAACATACACCGTAAAATTAACTAGATTATCCTGGCCAAATCGCAGTACATCGCCATTAAGCAGGCGATATTGCATACCCGGAGTTAGAGGATTGTTGTTTAAATAAATACCATTTGTACTCATGTCAACAATCATGTATGCATTTTGCGACCAGTCCCAATCGACTCGCGCATGACGACGAGAGACTATTCCCTCACTGGGAATGCCGGTCAAATCAATTTCTGGCGGCGCTATTCCTGGACTTTGACTGCGGCGACCAATATAACCTCCTTCCCCAACGAGGTGAAATTCCCTGCCGGTGGTATGAATCAGCTTTAAGGCTGGCGCTCTTTGAGGCGGAGGGACATAAGCAGGCGGTGTTGGTTGATAAGAAACTCGTGGCTGATAGACTGTTGAATAATCAACGGGAGCCTGTTGGGGAGGTTGGTAATTAGGTTGCTCTGTAGGCGGTCGTTGATACTGAGCAGGTGGTGGTTGACTAGGTTGTTGCTGAATAGGCGGTGGTTGACTAGGAGGTTGTGGTGTCGGGGAAACTACATTACCCACAGGAGTGGAACACCAGGGACAAACCTTAGCATTGTTAGGCAGGGCGCGGTTAAAATATTCGCAACTAGGATTGGGGCACCGATTTGCAGGCATAGGAATTTATATCATCAGGCATAGGTTGTAAAGCTACGAGACCTACTTTACTAAGTAAACACTGACCCTGACGAGTGGTTAGCATCTGGGCAAATGTAGAACCACCAGGCAGGCGACTGGTGTCTTTAGGGTACACTACAAAAATAGGGTATCCCAAGGGGTAGCTTTGGAATGTTGTGACATCAACATAATAATCATCATGTTGACACAAATCATCTGAGGGATTAATTGAGCGGCGATCGCGCCGTTGAAACAGAGGTTGAATCGCTGATTTTTTGCCATCTGCGATCGCTAGCGGATAACCAGTACACTGGCTCGAAGTTTTACTGATAATGCCAAAGCTGATAATACCAGTGGTTCGCCCCTCTAAAGTCTCGCTGCGTATCTGGTTCTGGGTTTTTGTTGTATCTATTTTCGTATTTTTAACAGTGTCTTCAAATAAAGCTTCGTCTTGAAAGACATTTTTGAGAACTATGTCTTTAAATTTACTGATTGCTTCTGGTTCTGTTGGGGCAAAAGGTTTCACAGCTAAATTTGGAAGTTTGGGACTAATTTGTTGCCAATTGGTAATTTTACCTGTGTAAATTTGACGCAATTGCTCAAGACTTATTTGCCCTCCAAGAGCATTAGCAAGATTTGAGTCTCTCTTATTAAATGCTACAAAAACAAGTAATCCATCATAAGCAACTTGTTTTTTAGAAAGTTTATCTGTGATGTTCTCTACCAAACTAGTAATTGCAAAATCTTTTTTGTTTGTTTCAACTTCTTCGATACTTTTAATCGGATTCTTGACGTTTGATGACAAAACAGGCTCATAGTTAAATGTTGCTGTTGCATCTGGCTTTGGTCTGGTCAATAACTCTCCTAAACGACTATTTTCTACTGATTGTGTTAAAATATAACTCCATGTACTGTCCTTTTCTCCTGTGTAAGCAAATTGTCCGGCAGGAACATTAGGGACTTCGGAGAAATTTCGCACAAGTCTAGACCATAATATATATTGATTAGGACTATCTGTTTTTTTGCCCAAAAGCCAATACAAAATTCCTCCGCCGAGTAGTAATAAAGCCAGAATTACTATCAGGATTAAAGGCATTGGTAAACGCTTTTCTATTGCTTGAGAACCTGGCGATGACACTGAACTTTTACCACGATTTTCTTTGGGAAGTTGCAGCAGTGCTTGACGAGCCGTTTCCGCATTCTCGAAAGGAGTTTCTAGACCAATGAGGCGATAAATAAACTGCTTTAAATGGCTATCAGTATCCGGCCATTGTTGATTATCTCTAGGGTCGAGAGGCTGGTTGGATAAAAAATTAGTTGTCCGTCCTGTCCATAGATAAAAGGCTAGCAATCCTAATGATTCTAAATCTTGCTCAGGTCTGGCGGGCGCGGGTTGAGGAATAATAGGTGGAATAAATAAGTTTTCCCAGGTCGCTAAATCACAAAAGTATATAGAGAATTTTTGATTATTTTCTAGTTTAATTAAAGTACTATCTAAACTGATATTGCCGTGAGTTATACCCAACTGTACTTGATTTGAGGGAAAACGCAGCTTTTGGGTGTGGAGAAACTGGAGAGTTTGTAAACCTTGATTTAATACTTCCCGCACATCAGGAGATGTCATCGCGCCCTTTTCTATGAGATATTTCCCTAAAGTTTGGGATGATTCGATTCCTTGAGTGATCAGATAGCAGCGTTCTCCTTTTTCATCTGCGATCGCTTCTTTAGTTTCTACAAGACGAAAGTTTTGAATTCGACTATCGGCTAAACTTACCCCACCCACCCGTTTGAAAGTCTCTTTCCGCTTCAGAGTCTCGCTTTCATTAAAACAACGATTGGGTAGTAGGTATTCTTTGATGATGACAGGCTGTTTATCTTTAAGTTGAATCCCTGAGTATAGGCGGCCTAAACCCCGTACACCAATAAAACTAGCTATTTGATAAGTTCCCTGACTTCCTTTAATCTCAGCCTCCTGTGGTAAAGTCGCTGGAAAACCACATTCCAAGCAAAACTTAGCCCCCTTGATTTGCTGCGCGGTTTGGAAAGGGCGATCGCAACTTAAGGGAGAATTATACGAGCAGGGGTATTCTTGATAAAAAGATTCAAATGAAGGCATATACAAAAAGTTTCGTGAATTGCGCCGATTACTTTCGTCGCGCTCAAGCGTGAACTAATCCTAACTTGAGGGCAGCCACAATAGCTTGAGTCCGACTAGTAACCTTCAATTTTTCAAAAATACTGGTGAGATGCGCCTTAACAGTAGCAACTGTTACATATAAATGTTTAGCGATTTCTTCATTAGAAGCACCTTGAGTTAACCAGTATAAAACTTCTTGCTCTCTTTCGGTTAAATGCACCTCATGACATGCTTTCAGACAAGAGTCTGAATAAGCCTGAAAAAACCGGAAAAATCGACTAGCAACTTCTGAAGGTAAATAAATTTCCGCTCTTGTAACAGTGTCAATAGCCTCACACAATTGTGTTGCCACACGATTTTTAAACACATAACCGGCGGCTCCCGCCTGCATTGCTCTAAAAATCCAGTCGTCTTCTTGATGAGCCGACAACACTAAAACTTTGCCAGTGTAAGCAGTTTCCTTAAGACTTGCCAGAACTGTAATCCCATCACATCCCTTCAATTGCATATCCAGCAAAATTAAATCTGGACACTTCTGGGCTGTAAACTTTAAAACCTGCTCCACAGAATCTGCATCACCTATAACTTCTACAGGTAATGCAGAATTAATACTATAAAAATTTAGGAGAGTACGTAATCCTTGGCGGAAGCGTTCTTCATCATCTACCAGCAAAACCGAAAGTTTCTTACTATCATTAGCCATCTTTTTAATTACAAATTACGTTACCTACGTAGGAACATCATTACTAATTACGAATTAATTCCCGCTCCTTGGTCGAGGCAAAATTACAGAAAATTGCGCTCCATTTTCTGATAGGGCTTGTGCCCAGATACTTCCTTGATGATCCAAAATAATTTTCTTCGCAATAGTTAAGCCTAGTCCTGTACCTCCTTTGCGCCGGGAATAAAATGGGGTAAATACTTTTTGTAAATCCTCTTGTGATAATCCTGGCCCTTGATCTGAAATTTTAATTAAAACTTCATCTTGAAAAACTTGCCAGCTACAGGTAATAGTTCCTGAGTTAGGACTAAAATGGACGGCATTACTGAGGATATTATCAAATACTTGTTTCATTTGTAATTTGTCTATCTTCAGTATTGTCGATGTATCTGGAATCAATATTTTAAGTTGTTTCTGATTAATTAGAGGCTGTAAGTTTTTGATGCTTTCATCAACTAAACTTCTTAAATCTTGAAGTTTTACCCTCAGCTTTGCACTTTGTCCACAATCAATTAGCTCATTTAAATTAGTATCTAAATCTTGTATACTTTCGCCGATGATTGTTGCTTGCTCTTGCCAAGGACTATCCTCTAAACCTAAGCATAAGTTATGTGCATACAATCCTATAAGCCCTAGAGAGTTACGCAATTGATGGCCTATTCGATGCAAGATATCTTCCAGGAGTTGAATTTCAGTTTTTTGTCTTCCATAGTCCAAGTAAATATCTGCATACTTACTCAGCAGCATAGCAGAGCGTTTTACATATAATTGCAAGCTCTCTGATAGAGGTTTATGAGTAATGATTTGAATGTATTCAGGTTTTTGATTCCTATAGGCAAAAGGGCAAACGTAAGAAATGGATGAAAAATCCTTAAGTTTAAATTCATGCAAAGTAAAAGCAGGCGGAAAATCTGTAAGCCATGCTTCAGAGCACAAATAAGCTAAAGTTTTTTGGGAAAAAGGAGCTTGGTCTTGACCATAATTTATAACTTCCTGATGATTTTTCAGCAAGTAATCATGATATACAATCCGAGCGAAAAAAATTGGATATTGACTAGTTAACTGTTCAGACTCTAACTGACAATAGCTCTGAATATCTGAGGAGTTCAAATAATTCGAGCCATTCTCCAGTTTTTGTACATAAAAGCCTAGTGTCATAGCTTCACTCGCTTTTTGCAACCAAATGTTTTTATTCTTCTGCTGACCAGTATAAATTTATGCAGTCTTAGTAATGTTTATTTTTTTATTAAGTTATCTTGTTAGATAATTAATACAAAGAATTATTAAGTTTATGTTTATATATGCTTATCCTTTTTCTAAGTATATATAGGTACGTAAGGAAAATTATTTGTTACATCGAAATAAATTTTGTGGTGTGGTCATCTCGCCACTCCTATTAAGAACTGCTCCAGACTAATCTACAAACTGAAGTTACTGCTTTTCGGATTTTTGAAAATTTAATATCTTCCAGCCCACTCAAATGGGGAGCAGGGGGCAGGGGAGCAGGGGGGAAAGAATTAATAACCAGTACCCAATGACAAATGACAAATGACCAATGACCAATTGAAAAAATATCGACAAAAGTCTAATTAACTTTAGAAGGCTGATACATATACTGTAGATGCATCTGGATTAGCTACCAGCAGAACACCTTCATGCTTATCTTCGTTCTTCAAACTTTAGCCGAAATTCTAGCTGGAGGAACCTCACTTACCAGTACAGAGCAAATTGACTTTAGCCATCCTGGTAATCGAAGGGAAGAGGGAGCAGGCCCGACTCTCAATTTATACATTTTTGATATACGTGAGAGTAAGCAGGTACAACATTCTGGTAGGCAAGTTGAACGCAAGCTAACACGCGCTCTACAACCTGCCACTGTAAATTGGGCACCCGCTTGGTTTGATGTTTCACTGCTATTAACAGCCTGGGATAGAACAGCTTTAGGGGAGCATCACTTTATCAGTGAGGCGTTGGCTGTGCTGTTGCGCCATCGCACCTTGGAAGAGGAGTTTTTGGTTCCTGAATTACGGGGCTATGGTAATTTGAACATGACAGTTGCCCTAGAGCCGCCAATTGAAATTGGCTCTTTATGGAGCGCTCTCAATGTGCCATTGCGTTCAGCCTTATATTTGACAGTTACAATCCCCTTCGAGCCACAACCTACTCCAGTACCTTTGGTTTGGGAGCGGATTTTCAATTTGCGAAATCAATTGTCTCGTGATAGCGACAGTCTAGTATTAACCAGGCGAGTTGCGATCGCGGGTATTGTCAAAAGTGCGGTGACAAATCTGCCACTGGTAGCGGCAGAAGTAGCTGTGAGGGGAACTGACAAGTCCATATCAACTACTAAAGAAGGACTGTTCTTTTTTGAAGACCTTCATTTAGGTAATTATGTTTTGACGCTGAATCATCCTGGCTATTTACCCCAAAACGTCAATGCATTGGTAGATAACCAAAGTAATACTTTCAAAGAAATATTTCTAACTCCTGAATAATTAGATTTTTACTGACTTGGAGAAACTTTCATGGCTAGACTTGATTACTTTGCTCCTGGTGTCTACATCGAAGAAATTGACCGGGGTAGCCGACCAATTGAAGGTGTTAGCACAGCAGTTGCTGGATTTGTAGGCTTTACAGAAGATGTTCGTGGTGGGGCTGAGTTATACAAGCCCATGCTTGTGACCACTTGGACGCAATATTTAAACTACTTTGCCCGTCCCAACTCTGACGGCTTCACCGACTTCAACGCCTATTTACCTTTTTCAGTCTACGGCTACTTTATGAATGGTGGCGGTCGTTGCTGGGTAACAAGCATTGGGACTCAGTTACCAGGCGCACCCAGACCCGCAACTCCAGAACCGGCGACTCTCAGAATCAACTCTAGAGGTAATCGTCCAGCCCTCCGCTTTACTTTGCGTCCTGAGCAAGCATCAGGCGGATTAGTAAATCTTGTAATTATTGATGGTTCACCCCGCGCCTTACCGGAAGGTACTGAAGGAGAAGCGCCTCCAAATACAGGTGAATATTTCACCATTCAAATTCGTCGGGGAGATGAACTTTTAGAGCAATACGAAAACTTGACAATGAACCGCGAGCCTGCTGCTCAGATAGCGACTTATGCGTTAGCAGCATTGAGAAATTCGATGTATGTCAGTGTAGAAGACATAACTCAAAGTGGACAGCCTTTAGCTCGTCGTCCCGTGAATGGTCAATATGAACTAGCGCCACCCATTGTTGCCGCCCCACCCGATAGATTTTCACAGAATTTAGAAGGGGTTCGAGACGATCGCACCGGAGTACGCGGTATCTTTGAAGTTGATGAAATCACAATGCTGGCTTGTCCTGATGTGATGCGGGCTTATCAAGAGCAGATACTGAATTTAGATCAAGTCCACGGCATCATCGAACTGATGATTAGTATGTGCGAGGGTTCTGCCAGTGGCGATATTCCCAACCCCCCCAACCGCATGGTTGTACTTGATGCGCCACCGGATGCCGTCAAACCCCAGCAAGTAGTGGAGTGGCTGAATAGATTTAACCGTCGTTCGATGTTTGCGGCCCTTTATTATCCTTGGATTAAAGTACCTAATCCACGCGATCGCGGTAATCCAATTTTAGTACCTCCTTGTGGTCATGTGATGGGTGTTTGGGCCCGCACTGACGAAACCAGAGGAGTTTACAAAGCCCCTGCAAATGAAGTTCCCAGAGGCGTAATTGGTTTGGGCTATGAAACAAACTTCCGCGAACAAGAACTATTAAACCCCTTGGGGATAAATTGTATTCGCAGCTTCCCCAACCGAGGTATCCGCATTTGGGGCGCACGCACACTAGTTGAGCCAGATAAAACAGAGTGGCGTTACATTAGTGTGCGTCGGTTAATTAGCTATATCGAAAAATCCCTAGAATTAGGGACTCAATGGGTAGTTTTTGAACCGAACGACCAAGATTTATGGGCACGTGTCACCCGCACCGTTAGTAATTTCTTAGAGCGTATCTGGCGTGAAGGTGCTTTATTTGGGGCATCTCCAGCACAAGCATTCTACGTGAAGTGTGACGAAGAATTGAACCCACCAGAAACCAGAATTTTAGGACGTTTATATATTGAAGTCGGTGTTTGCCCAGTCAGACCAGCTGAATTTGTTGTATTCCGCATCAGCCAATGGAATGGCATTGAAGATAGCGAATAGGATATTGGGAATTGGAAATTGGGAATTGAGGAAACAATTCTTGTAACTCCTAACTCCCATTCCCCATTCCCCGTTCGCCATTTCCCATTCCCCATTCCCAATTCTCAAATTAATCACACACAAAGGAGTCCAAAAGTATGGCAGGCGAATTTTTAACCTCTTGTAAATTTTACTTTGAGGCTGACGGCATTACTGATAAATTCATCAAAGAAATTAGTGGCTTAGGCGTTGAGAATACTCCAGCGCAAGAAGTCCACGGTTCATCTAAAGGCGCTAAACTAATGCGTCAAGCTACACCAACTGTTGTTAAATTTACCAACATCACAGTAAAAGTCATCGCCACTGATGATATAGACCTTTATAAATGGTATCAAGATTGTAACGAAGACATGGGAGACCCTCGGAAGTGGTCACAGAAGCGTAAAACTGGTTCAGTGGTTGCTTATGACCAACAAGGCTCTGAAAAAGCACGCTGGAACATTGTCAATTGTTATCCTTGTAAATACACTGGCCCTACCTTAACTGCCTCTGGTGGTGATATGGCAAATGAAACAGTTGAATTGGTTCACGAAGGAATTAAACGAATCAAATAATCGTAATTACGTAAAGCCTGCGGCATAGCTTTGCTTAGAGCGTAGCGGTAGCAAGTCCGCAAGCTTCATTACGAATTACGTTAGCGCAGCGTAAAGCCTGCGGCATGGCTTCGCTTAGAGCGACGCAGGAGCGTCATTACGAATTACGAATTACGAATTATTTAACAGTGGTACAATCCGCAAGCCGAATTCCAGAAGTTCTTACGGCCCATCGGTTCTATTTAGAACTGACACTAGAAGGTCAAAACGATGCCAATTGCTTTTTTTTGGAGTGTCAAGGCTTCAAAAGAACACAAGAGGTAATTGAAATTTCTGAAGTTACTTCTCAAACCTGGGGTAAAAAAGGGCAATCAAAAGGCCAGGTGGTGAGAACTAAGCTTCCTAGCAATCCTAAGAGTGGTAATCTCACTCTGCGTAGAGGTACTACCAACTCTATGGATTTTTGGAAGTGGTTTGAAAAAGTTGAAAAAGGTAATTGGTCTGAGCAACGTAGACTTGTTGCTTTGTCTATTTATAATCAGGCAAATCAAGAAATAGCTAGATTTGAATTAGCCGGTGCTTGGCCTGCAAGTTACAAAATTGCCGATGTTAACGCCCGCAGCCATGACATCGAAATTGAGGAAGTGGAGGTTGCTTTTGAGGAATTTAAACGTGTGAAGTAATTAGGAGAAGTATGTTTCCCACAGAGTTTGAATTTACACTGCCAAAGGGGTATCTAGACTCTGAAGGCAACCTCCACCGCAAAGGTGTAATGCGGTTATCAACGGCAATAGACGAGATTGCACCCTTGCGTGACCCACGCGTTAAAGCTAATCCTGTTTATGCCACAATTATTATCTTGTCACGAGTGATTACTCACTTGGGTGCTTTATCAGAAGTTACTCCTGCAATAGTAGAAAACTTTTTTGCCCAAGATTTAAATTATCTCCAAGATTTTTATCGGCGAATTAATGGCTTGGAAGGTGAAACTTCCATACCAGAAGATACAATAAACTCCCCCGAAGCACTTATTCATAATTGAATTGGACATGGGGCATTGGGTATGGGCGTGGGGAGCAGAAAGCAAAGACTCATTAACGGAGTTCAAAGCTTCATTAACGGAGTTTAAAGACTCATTAACGGAGTTCAAAGACTCATTAACGGAGTTCAAAGCCTCATTAATGGAGTTCAAAGCCTCATTAATGGAGTTCAAAGCCTCATTAATGGAGTTCAAAGCCTCATTAATGGAGTTCAAAGACTCATCCCCTATTCTCAATGCCCCATGCCCCATGCCCAATCCCCAATTCCCAAATGACTTATGCCCCGTAAAAAGGATACTCTCTCCACAGAATTTGCCTTCACTCTTCCTAGAGGATTGAGTGATAGTGAACACCGAATACATCGTCATGGGGTGATGCGTTTAGCCACCGCTAAAGATGAAATTTTGGTGCAACAAGAGCGCAGAGTTCAGGAAAATCCAGCTTATGGTGTTTTGGTGATGCTTGCACGGGTTATTACTCGCTTGGGCAGTCTTAATTCTGTTAGCCCTGATTTACTCGAAGAACTTCTTTTACATGACATTGCCTATCTTCGAGAATTTTATAATCGAATCAATCAGCAAGGCGATGTACATATTCCTACACAATGTCCCCATTGTAATACCCAATTTTCAGTGGAGCTAGAACTAGCGGGGGAGTCGTAAGCTACCCCTCCGATACTTTATATGAGGAGGTAGCTTTTATTGCTTATCATTTCCACTGGTCACAAGATGATATTTTAAATTTAGAACATACTACCCGTCAGCGCTGGGTGGCAGAAATCAATAAAATTAACCAAAAATTAATATGAAAGTAAAAGTTAGCTATTCACCAAATCTAAGTGAAGTCAATGAAGTTGACCTGACCACAGAAACTCCAACGAGAGGAGAATGGTTAATAGGTCGTTCTCCTGATTCTGATTTAGTCTTAGACAGTCCTGATATTAGTCGGGTACATGCTAAGTTTTTTGTTAAAGCTGGAAATTACTACTTCTCTGACCTTGGCAGTAGAAATGGCTCAATATTTAATGGAAAACAAGCCGAAAAAGATCGACCATATTCTTTGAGTGATGGAGATATTATCAGGATTGCAGATTACGTTCTGATCTTAGAAGCAGTTGCTCCCGCTTATGAGCAACCAGAGACAGTCTTTAGAATTATAGACCCTTCACTGTTTTCTCGGCCGCGATCGCCTGAAAATGTCAGCGCAGCCAATGTCGTTAATCCATCCCCAGAAGTAGTTAGCGAAGTTCCAGCGCCTATTACTCCCGAAGTAGAAACACCTTCTCCAGAAGTCAGCGAAACCTCCGAAGTTGTTGCTAATCAACCCGATGATGTCATTCCGGTTGTTGAGGTAATCGCCCCTGAAAACATTATTCAGTCACCAGAAGCAGTTAGCGAAGTTCCACACGATGTCCATGATGAAATTGTGGATTTGCAATCAGTTGCGCCAGAAGTCAGTGCAGATGTTGAAGAAGTAGAGATTCCAGAAGTTAGCGAAAATGATGAGGAAGTTTCTTTTACTGTAGCCGAAGCTGCGATCGCAGCACCTGAAAATATCATCGAAACTTCTGAAGAGGAAATTACACTTCCAGAAGTCACTCATGATGAGGTTACAGACTTCGAAACAGCACTGGCGACAGAATCTACTTTCGTGCAACGGCGTGATACAAGTAGTATTCCCCAAGCTACTGACCATGAAGATGCAGAGTTTGAGGCAGCACTAGAAGCAGAAGTTACCTTCGTACAGCCACGTGATATTTTCCACCAAGTTCCTGCAACCTCTCCTGAAGATGCAGAGTTAGAGGCGGCGCTGGAAGCAGAAGTCACCTTCGTGCAGCCGCGTGATATTTTCGGCGAAGTATCTAATGAAGAAAGTACTGTTCTGGAAGTTACTCATAATGAAAATGAAGTAGTAGATTTAGATACACCAGTCGCAGAAGAAGTCGGTTTAGAGTTTGGCGAATTTGTCAACGAAGTTACTGAAGAAGAGGAAATTCAGCCGCAAGAAACATTGAGCCAAGATACACAAGATATCAATGATGAACTAGCAGATTTAGATATTTTATTTACGGCAGAAGAAAGCGTAGATATTGACGAAGTAGAACCTAGTTTTGCTGTTGATGAAACAGGAGGTGAAGTTTCTGAAGCATTGACTGAGCCTGATAATATCGTTGTAGAAGTTTCTAGCAATCAATACATTGATTTGAATAATACAAATACAGAAGAAGCCAGCGTAAATGTTGATGATGTTGTTCTAGTAAGTGAAGTTGCTGAATTAGCTGATATTCAATCTTTAGAAACAACAAAAAGCGAAGTTCCTGAGAGTATCAGTCAAACTATTGAAGAGGTTACTGAAGTAGAAGCGACTCAATTTGATGAAACTCCAGAAGAAATAAATGTAAGTGAGCCTCCCCAAGTGATTATTGAAAGAAACATAGTACTTATCGCTCACGAGAGCAAGAAATCAGAACTTGCTGAATTTGTTTCTCAACATCAGGAATTTTTCTCACAGAGCTTTACAATTACCTGGCCATCTGTTGGCGAAGTCTTACATCAACAAGCAGGAATAACAATTAGTCAGCAAACCCCCGCACCAATTTCTGGAGGATATCAAACAATTGCTTCATTGGTTGGAGCAGGAGAAATTTTAGCAGTTATTTTCCTGAGAGATTTGCTGCAACCTCAGCCTGGTCAGGCAAATGAAGAAGCTCTGCTCAGATTATGCACTATTAATCAAGTTTTACTGGCAACTAATTTGCCAACAGCAGAAGCGATCGTGCATTATCTTAAACATATATAGGAATTCACTTTGATTTCTGTTTGCGGAGCATAGCGTAGCCAATTTATTTGCAGTCAGGCAATAGGCAATAGGTAATGGGAAAGCAGGCAATACTTTTTGGTTAAGGGGAAAAGGGGAAAGGAGGGAAGGGTTTAAATTTATCTTTACTCCAAGCGCAGTAAGCTTTCCCCAGTCCAAAATAGAGTTATTCGAAAAGTATTGGGAAAGCAGGCTTTTTGAGTTGTACTGAGGTTTTTCACGAAATCAAATATAAGCTCTATATACCCTTAGTTAATAATTCGTAAGCAACAAGATACCCGATTTCTTAAATAAGTTGGGTATCTTGGTATTTCGAGAAAAGTTTCTAATTGCATAGAATAATTTCAATGATGAAAATTAGGATAAAAAATATGTATATTTTAAAATAAAACTTACCTAGAGAAATGGTTACAAACTTAAAAAGTTTATTTAGACAGCCAGTTATTCTTTCAAGTGCGATCGCTACAATTTTACTACTAGGCATTCAAAAACTTGGGGTTTTCGAACCTCTAGAAATGAAGGTCTACGACCAAATGATGCAATTACGTGGCGACCCAGGCCCAGACTCTCGTCTATTAATTGTTGCTTTAACTGAAAAAGATATTCAAAAATGGAATTGGCCCCTATCTGGCGAACTTCTAGAGCGACTATTGGGCAAACTTGAAGCTTATGAACCGCGAGCCATTGGTCTAGATATTTTCCGTGACTTACCTGTACAACCTGGTCATGAAAAACTACTGCAACGCTTACAACAGAGCGATATCATCATTCCTATCTGTAAACATTCTGGTTCTAACAATCCGGGAATAGCAGCCCCAAAGGGGATTGAAGCAGAGCGAGTAGGATTTAATGATGTAGTAGAAGATACTGACGCGACAATTCGTCGCAACCTATTATTGGTAAGTGCAGAAGAGTCCGATTCCTGTCAAAGTACTTATTCTTTTAGCTTGCAATTAGCACTTAAATACTTAGAAGTTGGAGGTATCCAGCTAAAATTTACCCCCAAAAAAGAACTACAACTACGAGATACTGTATTTAAACCCCTACAAAGCAACGCTGGCGGTTATCAGAAAGCGGATACAAATGGATACCAAATTTTGCTTAACTACCATTCTGGTCATCAGATTGCCCAGAAAGTAACTATTACAGAAATACTTGAAAATCAAGTTAAACCAGATTTGGTGAAAGACCGCATCGTTTTAATTGGTTCAACAGCCAATAGTTTAAATGATATTTTTAACACGCCATTTGCTACTGGTAAGTCAGATAATTCCGGGAAAATGGCAGGAATTGAAATTCATGCCCATAGCGTTAGTCAAATTCTCAGTGCTGTTCTTAACAAACAGCCATTATTTTGGTTTCTACCTGAATGGGGGAAAGTCCTGTGGATATGGGGATGGACTGTAGTTGGTGGGTTGCTGGTATCGCGGATTCAACATCCACTAGGCTTAGGACTGGCAGGAGCAACAGCCCTTGCAGTCTTATTTGGAAGCAATTTTGTCATTTTTACCCAAGCTGGATGGTTCCCTGTAATACCTCCGACTTTGGGGTTAGTATTTACCGCCGGGAGTGTTCTTGCTTATAGTGCTTATAAAACGAAACAAGAGCAACAAGAAATTACCCAACGGGTTCAAGAACACCAACAATTAATTGTGGAATTGCAAGGTCTTTTACGGCAGCGCGGCGATGCCTCAAATGAAGCACCAACTGTAATTGCTGATTCCATCGGGCAAGAAATTTCATTAGGAACTCTACTAAACAATCGCTACAAAATTACTCAAGGCTTGGGTTCTGGAGGATTTAGCAATACTTATTTAGCTGATGATATCCAGCGTCCTGGTAATCCGCAGTGTGTGGTTAAACAGTTGCGTCCCCCCCGCCAAGATGCAGAATATTTAAATGTCGTCAGACGATTATTTGACGCTGAAGCACAAATTTTAGAAACCTTGGGTAAGCATCCACAAATCCCTCAACTGCTAGCTTTTTTTGAAGAAAATCGGCAATTTTCTCTAGTGCAAGAATTTGTTCGAGGGCACGCTATGGACAAAGAAGTAACCTCAGGAAAGCGACTAAAACAAGCTGAAGTTGTGGAAATGCTTAAAGAAGTTTTACACGTACTTGTTTTTGTTCACAGCTATGGTGTAATCCATCGAGATATCAAACCTAGTAACTTGATTAGACGAGAATCAGATCAACACATTGTTTTAATTGACTTTGGCGCTGTTAAGCAAATTCATCCTCAGCAGCAAGAAGCTCAGACTATTTCAATTGGTACGCCTGGTTATGCACCTTCTGAGCAAATGAGCGGTTTGCCAAAACTCAACAGCGATATTTATGCGTTGGGAATTATGGGAATTCAAGGTTTAACTGGGGTAGATCCTAGAGAATTTCGCAGAGATATAAATACTGGTGAAATAATTATTCAAGGTGAAGCTGATGGCAATCAACAGACTTGGCAACATTGGCGCGAACTAACTGACGCTACAAACGAGTTAGTTATTATTTTAAATAGAATGGCGCATTTCGATTTTACTCAACGATATCAGTCAGCAGCAGAGGTTCTCAAAGCTCTCGAAAGTCCTTAGTAATATGTTATGTAGCGTTTCCTAAGCAACTGAGGTAGACCTAAATTTTTTTTACCAAGCTTAGTAACTTTGAAAACATACCCCACTAGGGGAGTAACGCGAGAAAGTGAGATCATCGTGAAAAGAGCAAGGGAGCAGGGGGAGTAAAGGGAAAATTTTAGTATTTTTTACAAGGGTTATAGCCCTAAATACACTTGTTTCTTTTCCTCCCCCTGCCTACAAGTCACTGACAGCGCTGCATAAACCTTGAGATTATCTCAGTTAAATACATATCTGTTCAAGTTTATCCTGAACTTTACTCTCGATATATTAACCAACACAGCATCAGCGATGAAACTCTTTCCTTCGCTTAATTTTGTACATATTGTTAGTTCTAGTGTCTTACGTAGAATCGCTCGGACTCAAATAGGCACTCATAACAAGATTTGCACATCAATCAACTCTCATACTTTACGCAGCCATTCCACAAGTATCAATTACCTTAAACCCTTTGATACTGCTGTTATTGCTTATCACATGATGGGTCTTAGTAACTTTGAATGATCTTTTACAGTTCTTGCACTCCATTAGCTCATCCTAATGGGTGAGGAATAAATCAACCGATCGGGTAATCTGAATGCAGGAAGTTAAGACAGATAAAAAATAAGACTCTATTACCTAAGAAAACTAATTACACTTCACTTTAACTAAATAGAACCTTATGAAACTTTCTATCTTGATAGATTCTGTACTCATTGTTACTTCGATTGCTTTATTGCCTGGGATGGGTGGCGCTCAAATAGTTACTCACAATAGTGGCGAACCTATAGCTGTCAACTCTAACAATCTACCCACTCATTCTACAAACGTCAGCTACCCCATACCTTTTAATGTTGCATTTCTAGCTCATCAAGGAGGAAAAGCTTCTGTTTCCCCCTAATTATCATTCTATTACCAAAAATTACTTTAACCCTTCCAACCTTGGAGGGGTTTTTAGTTGGTGGTTGCTTTTGGTGTCGTCCCCTTTCGCCAATGCACCTTTTCATATTTCTCCCAGAGGAAAGTGCGATCGCACCATGTACAGTACGTTTATTCCTATAATGCTTGTATAGCAACACTTTCGGCTATGTTACAAACCCTCTGATTACCCTGCTCCCACTGTAGCGCAGCCTCTTACACTCCCAGAAAAAAGGAGCGGGTAATAAATTATTTACTGTTCTATCAAATTAACGTTGTTAAGTTACTCAGCAGGTGTAGTTCTCACCTCCAGGCTGTGTTAAATATTGTGACGCGAAACAGGAGTATAGATACGTTGCTAAAGCTTTCTCCAGAATCTCCTCTATTTTTTGTCTTAATTATTATTAGTTTTTTAATAGTAACTTTGTCAACTTGGTTATCATCTAAACCATTTATTTTAAAACCATTTGGGTTGAATGATATTATCCAAATACTCACCTTACAGTTATTTATCTCTTTATTATTAGAGCGTTCTTTAGAAGTTTTTATAACTACTTGGCGTGGCCCATTTGTTGAACAATTAGATATTAGTATTCAGCAAGAAAAGGCTCTTATATCCGAGAAGCTAAGACTTATGGAAGTCCAACAACAACAGTTTCCTTCTATGGAATCAAATCAAACCATTGGGCTACCACCTGAAGGAATGAGTTTAGAACAGCAAATTATCCAGAATTTTACCCAAAGCCAACAGGAATCATTAAAAATATTCAAGCCACAAATGGATAATTTAAATGAAAAAGAGCGCCAAAAAACAGCTTATAAATCTGATACACGAGTAATTGCTCTATGGACATCCCTTTTATTTGGACTTTTAATGAGCGCAATAGGTATTCGCTCAATTGAACCACTTGTAGTTCTTGATTTCGATAATCCAATCCAAGTAATTATTTTCCGTTGTTTAGATGCGTTACTGACAGGAGGTTTAATTGCGGGAGGTAGCGAGGGAATTCATAAGCTCATAAAAGTTTTCATTGACTTTATGGAAGCCACATCTAAACAAATAAAAAATCAAGGATTATCTTGATACAAGGAATCATTTTATTTTTAATAATACCGGAGAATCCTGCAATTACTATAACAATATCTATTATAAATATATGTTGCAATCTTCCCATGAATAGTTATTAATATTTACATAACTTTTATTTAAGTTTTTAACTACATCTGCGTCTGCTAAAACCTTAACTCCTTCAGTTTTCAACTTATCTTTTTGTTGGTTCACATAAGTTATTAAATAACCCTTGTAGTCTAATATTCTATGTACTGGATAATTAGTAGCTGAGGTTTTTTTCAGATAGGTAGGAATAACTCTTAGATAACTATTATCAACTCCTATAGCTTTAATTATCTGTTTATATGTAACTACTTTCCCACTGGGAATTTTGATGATAAAATCTAGAAATCGTTCATAAGGATTTTCAGGTAATGCTGGAAATTTATGAGCTTGAACCTGAAATTTACTACTAACTTGAATTTGACCTGATTTAGTAACTACGCCTAAAATTCCTCTTTTACCCTTGATGCTCTTGAATGATTCTACTAAGTGGGCTATTCGCTTACACGGTTCGCAGTAAAAAGTTAGACGAATTGCCGCACCACTTTCAAAAGTTAGCAGAGATCCAGGAATAAATTTATTAAATCCTATACCTGTAACCACAATATTTTCTCGCAATTGTCCTGGTTGAATTGATAAGTCTAAAATATCTTCATACCTAACAATTAAAACTTGCCTGGGACTTATCGAATCGGCATTAATATCTTCTTCTATACCATGACCTAACTTTAAATTTAATGTTTTAAGCTCTACCATCGCAGAAGCTGGTTTTACCTTAGTGAAAAGATGAGTTATTGAGAGAGCCATATTTATTCTGCGGCGCGATCACTTTTAAACTTAGGAGTTGAAATCAGGTAAATCATCGGATTTACTAAGAATGAATAAACTTGCATCTCCTCCACGTCCAATTCTTAAGGTTTCATCTAAATAAGTAATGTCTAACGTCGCAGTCCTGCTAGTAGGATTATTAGCTGAGACAACCTTAAATGGGTTGAGTTGAGGAGTATTAATACCAACAATTTGTTCAATCGATAGGTAGCGTTTGTCAAAATAAACGTTGAGGCGTTTGTTAGGTAGAGGTTCTAAATCTTCTTTGGCTAGCTCAAAGCTAGCTGTCACTTTAACATATCCTGATACTATTCCTAGAGGATGTTTAACCTTAGCTAGATTGAAAAACAATTTATTTGCAACATCAATTACTTGATAAACTTTACCCAGCTTTAAGCCCAATGGGAGAGAAGCTAAAGACCGGATTTCTCTGGCAGTGGAGTATTGCAGTTGCCAAGCTCCGTCTAACAAATGAGTCGCGTTAATCAGAGGATTAAGATTCGGATTGACGCTCTCTAGTTCCGTCGTCAATTCTTCAATTTCTTCGGCTAAGGTTTTGTCTAGCTTCAAATCGGTAACAGGAGAGCCATCGCTTTTAGCTTGAATCTGCTCAAGCTTGGCTTGTAATTTTTCTTTAAGCAAGACGTGGTCCAAGTTGCGATCGCACATTTTAAATTAGTGTTTGGATGAACTGAACCTGCTGCTTAATTTTGGATTTTAGAGACATCTAAAATCTAAAATCCAAAATCTATAACTCTTACAGTTGCCGCACTAATGGCTGACCATCTTTGACTTCACCAATCAAAACTAAATCGACACAGTTAACAAAAATACCATTCTCCAGAACACCGGGAATGTTATTCAATGTTTTTTCTAGGCTGACTGGATCTTCAATAGAGTCAAATCTGACATCTAAGACAAAGTTACCTTGGTCAGTGATCACTGGGCCAGCTTTTTTGACACCCATGCGGAGTTCGGGTTTCCCACCGAGTTTTTTAATGGCATTGGTTACAGGAGTAATTGCCATTGGAATCACTTCCACGGGTACAGCAAAACTAGAACCCAAGCGATCTACTAATTTACCACTATCTACCACGACGATAAACTGTTCTGCCAGGTAGTCTACGACTTTCTCGCGGGTATGTGCTGCACCACCGCCTTTAATCAAATTCTTCTGCGGATCAACTTCATCTGCCCCATCAATGGCAATATCGATGTGGTCAATAGAATCCAAGGTAGCAAGAGGGACACCATACTGTTTCGCCAGCACTTCTGATTGAAACGAGGTAGGTATGCCAATGATATCTTTGAGTTCACCAGACTTGAGGCGATCGCCTAAAAACTGAATCGTATATGCTGTAGTTGACCCCGTACCCAACCCGACGATAGAACCCGATTTTACTAGGGCGGCAGCGGCTTTGCCAACTTCTTGCTTCATCAACTTTACGGGATCTGTTCCTGTCATTCTCAAAACTCCTGAAAAACTGACTATAGTCCATAGTAGTGGGCAGATAACATCAAAAGATGAAAGGTAAAAAACAAGTTTTTGCTAATTTCTGCTTCTTTTATTAGTAACTTGTAAAAAATAAAACATCAAATTGCCCGGAATAGAGGAGATTGCTCATGTCGAAAGATGGTATATTAATATACTATAGCTATACCAAAGCCCCAGCATACCGATCTTACCTTCGAGAAACTTGTCGCTGAGATCGCCCCAGAAGTGGCAAATACCTTGAGATTAGAGCAATTAGAAGCCATCAAAAGGGGTTTTAACTCTCGTGTTTTGACTCGTCATTCTTTAGACATAAAAGTTTCAGTACCAATTCCAGGATTAAGGTTTTATCGGGACTTAAATAAAATAGGAGAGCAGAAAATAGTATAGTGCTATCTCAGCATAGCTTTCACGTTGAAAAAAGCTGATGAAAGAAACCACCCCCGCAGCCATGCCTCCGTGCTTTGAAATCAGAGTTTTCTGGTAGCTGCTGACTCATAATTCAGTTCTACAATCCCAACAGGTGAGAACCAGCAGCAACACCTAACCAAGTTGCAACTTTTACAATAATCGGCTTGGCTATTGTCCAGACTTTCTGACCAGCTTCCACGCCTTTACTCGTTTTATCAAGTGTTTCTGCCACAGTTCCCAAACGCTCTAATGCTCGTTGCTTATTTGGTTCTTCTTTGTCCGTTGCTTTCTTAGCTGCACTCAAGTCTTCAATTACTTCTTCTTTGGTGTCTGCTGGTAATTCTGCCCCTTTAATTAAAGTTTCCAGTTGAGCCAGTAATTTGACAACATCTTCTTTAGTGAGCGATTCAGTAGCATCTGCACCCACTTGATTTTGTTGAGTTACTTGATTGTTGTCACCCAAGACAGCTCGATCATTGTCTCCTTGCACTGCGCGGTTGTTATCACCTTGAACGTTGTGGACATTGCCGCCAACTGAACCACCAATTGAAAATCCACCAGGGTTATTTGTCATAGTATCTACCTCTTCTACTTGAATATTTGAATAAAAACTAGGACGCTCCAGCGCCGTCATTACCATATTTTCTAATCTGCGGATTTGATTATCTTTTTCTGCTAAAAGTAATTTAATTTCTCGCTCTGGTAAACCTTTTATCTCATTGTAAGTGTCAAAATATTCAGCACTCAGTTCAGATTTATCAGCCGTCGCTGCGGTTTTGGCACGAAGTAAAAACTTATCCTGTCCCCGTTTCTCCATTGCCACAATTTCAAGTTCAGCATCAGGGTGATTCTGGGCTAATCGCTTAAAAGAAATTGCAATAGCACGAGGGTCAACGCCTTGGTTGTGGTAGAGGTCTAGGGTGTCGAAAATTGGTTGAATGAAATCACCAAACTCCCCCGGAGCAAACACTTCTTTATAATTATCTGGTTTGCGAAATGGGTCAGGGTTTTCTTTTGTGGGGAGACGCATATAAACGTATTCACACCGTACCCCATCAAATTTGGTATCGCTGGTGATTCCCCAATCTTCGATGTATGCACCTGTGAGAGTAGCACCTGTGAAATCAGTTCCGTCTAGTTGTGTTTGTACTAATTTCGCCCTTGATAAATCTGTGTCCTGTAAGTTGGCTAGACTTAAGTCTGCACCAATAAAACTTGCATCTACTAAATTCGCTCCTTGTAAATTTATCCCTCGTAAGTCTTGACGATCAAAGTTTTGCTCTCTTCCTTGACCCGTAACTAATACTTTTATTAATTTTGCTTGCTCTAAGTACGTTGAATCGGAGCGAACTTGGTCTAGTTTCTTGGCATTATGAAAACGAGTACGGGTTAGATTGGCTTTTCTGAAATCTGTATTTTTGAGAGTTGCACCAGTAAAGTCAGCATCAGTTAAATCAGCACCAGAAAATCTTGTGCCACTTATAGTAGTAAAAGCGATGGCTATTGAGTGCAGCCAAGCTAATTGTGGCATTCCCATTATGGCTTGCTGACTAGCATAGATGCTGATTGAAACTCCGATAGCAGAGGAAAATGCTACTTTAAATACAATTAGATGAGGCTGACCTAAAATCAAAGGTATAACTGTAGAAACAACCCAAGCTATAAAACCTGCTCCTATGAGAATCCAAAAATAATATTTGGTCAAAATTATTACTGAAGTAAATATTATAGCCCCAGTTATGCCTACAGTAAATAACCAAAGTAAATTACCAGCAAAAGCTGCGGCTGCTTCATAATATTGAAAGTAAATTAGAGTAATACAACTAAATACAGCCAGAAAAACTATAGTGATTAAAGCTTTATTTAATCCTTGATAAATTGCTACTATTAAAAAAATTGTTAACAAGATAGGATTGATGAATAATATTAAGTATTGACCAATTAGGTGAGAGGCAGGCAAGAGCTTACTACCTGCGAAAACAGCAACTACTCCTGCGGTAAATAGTGATAATGCTCCTATCAAGAACAAAGTGATTAATAAAATTAACAGCCAATGGTTTTGCAATCCAGCTTTTGCCTGAAAAAAGTTGGCATTTCTCAAGTTGGCATCTGTAAAATCTGCTCCTCTGATATCCGCACCCTTAAAATTAGCTCCCGTCAGGTTTTGACCTTTAAATGAACGACCTTGGAGATTTTGACCGATATGTTCCAATTGCATCAACAAAACCCTTGATGATTAAAGATTGCAACATTCAACTTCAGTTTTGTCTTCAGACCAAAATATTCTCAACAAGAATGTTAATAGGCAAGTTTGATGAAATGACAAGGGTGAAGGGGCCATTTCACGTCAAAAAATAGATTATATAAATATCATTACTGGACAAGTTAATAAATCAACAGTAATCAGATTGTTTTTGGCAAACAAAGAAAAATATAAGATTTAAATAGTATGCAAATAAATCTTTGAACAACCTTTGTTTTAGTAAATTCTCTTAAAAGCTAAGAGATTATTCATATATCTAAAGGAGGGAAATTGATAAATTATTAATACTTCTTATGGCAAGTTAATTATGACTGAGGACATAATTTATGTCCTAATATCGTAGGTCAAGCCTCAGCTACTAGTATCAGGAAGTTAAAAGATTCGGCCGCTTTTTTAAAATAATCAAATGATGACCTGAGCCGCCAGAGAGTCAAGTGAGTTTCGGCAATGAACGTTATGTGGGCTTGGCTAATTTATTATTGGTGTCTCTGCCGTGACTGTCCGCGATGCCGTAACCATGCCGTAGGCTGCAACCTATACAGGGTAGGGATTGCCGTGATTACTGCCTCTTTCTGTAGACACTCACTAAAGCCAGTTTTATATACCTCTTGCTCACCACGGCATTACGGCAATCCTTTCACCAACCAGGTAGGGAGTAGCTATTATTGCCATCAGAATTTATCTTCTGAGCCTTAACTAATTCAGCTAACCCATCAATTAATTCTGATTCTGAATAACCAGATAACCTGTCAGCTTTCTTCAAATCGCGTAATGTTTTTGGCGTTTTATTCTTAACATTCTGGAAGTATTCATAAATCTTTTTAGCCACCTCAGATAATGGTTTGGGATCTAGATTGTGACCAGCAGTTAAATTAAATTCCAGGTTAAATACTCTATCTAGATATTCCTGCTCCGAAGCAATCGGCTTGACTTGATCGGATAATTTGGGCATTAGACTCTTTTTATCTCTGACTTGGTATTCTTTTAGTCCTAACCCTGTTTTGTCACTCTCGGAAAAAAATAATCTCAGCCTGATTCTAAGACTTTGATTTCATCAAGGTTTGAAGCTTTATTTTCTAACAGAAACTAAAATTTATAGACAAAACGTGGAAATCAAAGCCCTGTAACCGTTTGGGCGATTGGATTCTCCCACTTCTGACAAAAGAGGGCTAACCATCCTTTGGCTTCTCGGTAAAAAACTTCTACCCAATTTCTTTGAGAATATGTACTTGGATTAACGATAAATCAGAATGTGAACACACCAGTAGGGTCTGGAATGATGGGAAGTGCTGGGATGCTGAACACAGTCCTAATTTTTAAAGCTACCCTCTCGTAGCTACGCAACATTGCCCAGCCTAAATTCGTCACTAGCTGAGTTACAGGTTATTAAGAACACCAAATTTTGGGTTAACCTCAGTAACGTAGTTTTTTTAAATTCACGTTAGTAGCTAAAAGTGGTTATGGTGATGCGTCAACTTTCAATTACTCTATCTTTAGTAGCACTACTACAAAATTTACCAGCAATTGCTCAAGTGCCAGAAACGACTTCTGGAATCTCATCTGATTCTATTCAACAGGTAATTGCTGCTAAATGGATGACAAACTTTTCTGATGGCAAGTTTTATCCAGAAAGGTTAGTGAGCAGGGCAGAATTAGCGTCGATTATGGTCAAAGCATTTGGGCTAAATAAAAGAGAAGCTGTTAACAAAGCAAATTTAACGATTCCAGATGTCCCTCGTTCTTATTGGGCATTTAATGATATACAGACAGTCTTAAAAACTGACATCATGAAAGGCTATCGGGGTAATGAGTTTTTCCCTAATCAAAAGGTGACAAAGGCGGAGGCTCTTGCTATTTTCGCTCAAGCTTATGGTGTATTTCAGTTTCCTGATGAGGCTGTTAATGAGATTCTGGCTTCACATCCAGATGAAAAGTCTATCCCAACTTGGGCTAGAAAAGCGATCGCTACAGTAGCTACAGAAGGATTTCTCAATACAGATGCTCAAGGAAATATTTCTCCATTAAAACCCGTTACCCGTGGAGATATGGCTTATGTATTGAGTAAGTATTTACAACGACAACAGCGACAACCCGAAACACCAGAAGTTCCGATTATTCAAAATAGCCCACAATCACCTTAGTTAGACTTATCTAGTTAAGCGACCTGCTGACAATCAGTTTTGACCTGGACTTCTATACTTGTCTCGAAGCTGGCGAAGATATAAGGAATTGGATTGTGTTGGTTGTTGCTGCACATAATTCCCATAATTCTGTGGTGATTGCGTCGGCTGCTGCAAGCCATAATTTCCATAATTAGATTGTGGTAGTTGCGCCGGCTGCTGCAAGCCATAATTCGCATATCCCATAGAGTTTGTGGGAGTGACAACACCTTGACTCGGAATCTGGTTAGAGTAAGGTGCAATATTACTTGGTATGCCAGAGCTGGCTGGGGGCATTCCTGGTGCTACATTA